>DASTTS010000553.1:0-6235 GCA_035760085.1 Pyrinomonadaceae bacterium | reverse complement strand
TGGCAGCGTGGTGATTACACTATCAGCACCGATCCGTCGCGTCTCGACCTAAGCCTGGTTCACGACTTCATCAGCAATCATTCATACTGGGGAAGTGGCCGGGCGCGCGAAGTTGTTGAGCGCTCGATCGAAAACTCGCTGGCCTTTGGCATATATCACGGTGAGCAGCAGGTGGGGTTCGCGCGAATCGTGACAGACTACGCAACGTTTGCCTGGGTGGCTGATGTTTTCATCGTGCCGGAACACCGCGGGCGCGGGCTATCGAAATGGCTCATGGAAATCATCATCGCTCATCCTAAGCTACAAGGATTTCGCCGCTGGGTTCTGGCGACCAAAGATGCCCACGGGTTATACGAGCAATTTGGTTTCATCAAGTTGCACCGCCCCGAGCGTTGGATGGAACGCCCTGATGCGAACATGAAAGAATCTCCGGACTACTGGCAGCCTTAATCAACCCTCTTTCCAGTGCACCGTGGTCCATGACTGCGGATCGAACAGTTTCGGATCCAGCTTCACGTCGCCACGCATCTCAGAGTACTTTTCAGTCGTCACCACCTTGCCATCGATCATGAAGATCACTTCAGGTGCTATCCAGCCACCGCCGAGCTTTTGATACTTATTGAACTGCGTCTCCTGCGTTTGTGCACCATCCTTACCGGCGGGACGCAGCATTCTGACGAAGTAAAGATTCTCCTGATCGATCCAGAATTGCGGCGAGTGTAAGTCGCCGGCCTTAGCGCCCACAACGTAGACCGGCCTTCCTTGCCACGTGTCTTCCCTGAATTGCGACAAGTCAAACTTGAGTGCCTGCAATTTCGCCGTTATCTCGCTGGCAGGCGCGCGATAGATGTCGAATCCGAGAATGAGAAGCGGGTGCTCGAAAGCGCGCGTGCTATCAACCTTGCCGTTCTTGAAAACAAAAATCTTGCCGCCGGTAAACAGGATGCCATTGCCTTCACTCGTCGGGGTGAAATCGATGCGCAAATGCCCTGGCACTGACATCGCCTCGTACCACGTTTCGACCTTCGAGGTTCCATCCGGTTGAATATTCGTTGTTTCCTGAACGAACGTGGCAGTTTTGTACCATGACTTTCCATACTTCTTCTGCATCGCCGTGATCAGTTCATTCGTATTCGAGATCTTCGCGTTCGCGGTGGCCACCGACGGCAGCAAAGAAAGCGCAATTATCAAAAAAATAGACTTCATCATTGGTCCTCAGGTGTTACTTAACTATCAAGCGCACGTTCGCGAAACAGCAGAAACAGCGGCAGCGCTAAAGAAACTCCGACTAACAAGTTGCATACAACATACAGCCATAGATGCCTCATTCCAAGTCGTCGCCCCTCAGAGAAAACGAATATCCATAGCACCAGTGAAGACACGATCACATCCATCCCAAAGAAGCCTGACACGGGGTTGCTGAATAACAATGCGAAGAAGACTGTTAGGTCCAACCCGTGTGTCTTCAGGAACGGAATTAACTGTGAAAGCGGGAGAGCCGTACCGAGAATGGCTGCGAGTAAGTAAAGTATTTTCATAGGTGATAACGGGTGGCCACGGAGGGCCACCCCTACAGTTGTAGTCAACCACGCAACGTCATTGGAGGCGCTCGCTGAGTAACAACTGTAGGGGCGGCCCTCCGTGGCCGCCCGTTCCTTTATTTCGCTTTCGCAGCGAACGCATACAGCGCATTCCGTGTGCGGATGTAGACGTTGCCACCGGCAATTGCGGGTGTGGCCCAAACCTCGTCATCCAGATCACTCGTGGCAAGGATTTCCCACTGCGCATCGGCTTTAAGCACAGTCACCTTTCCGCTCGCGCTTACCACAAAAATCTTGCCGTCTCCAGCCACAGGCGAGGCGTAATACTCCTCGAGCGCATTAGGCGTACGGCCCTGCTTCAACACCTGTCCACTCGCCGGATCGAGACTGGAAAGAATCCCACCCTCTTTCATCAAATACATCACGCCACGATAGACCAGCGGCGCCGGTATGCCCGGGTAAGCTTTCTGAACGCGCCACGCAACATTCGACGACGTGAGATCGCCCTGACCTGCCAAACGAACTGCGGTCAGTCCGTGGCCCGATGTAGTCGAGTTCCGAACGAAGTCGTGCTCGGCACGCTCGATGTATCCGTCGTTATTCGCATCCAGCCAGCCAAAGTGCTCTAAGGCTTCCTTTTGTGACTTCACTTCGTCGCGATGAATTCGTTGGTCCTTGTTCGCGTCGAATTGCTTCAGCATTTCATCGAACGGCGGCAAAAACGGTTCATCAGCACCTTCGCCGACCACGTAGACCATTTCCGTTCCCAGGACCGGTACACCTTTCGGATACGAGCCGATCTTACTCACCCACCACAAACGCTCGCCTTTATCCAAAGAATATGCATCGACACTCTGCGAGCCGAGCACGATCAGTTGTGTTGGTCCATCCTTTGGTTTGTAAGTGGCCGGAGTAGAATAAGCCTCGAAGTTAGGACGGCTTTTCCGCCAGAGCTCCTTTCCGTTACGCGCATCGACAGCAATGATGAAGGAATCCGTTCGCTGATCACATACCATTACGAGCGTGTTACCAACGAGCACCGGCGAGCCACCCATTCCGTAGAAACTGTTAAAAGGTCCTAACGGCACGCGCCATCGCTCCTTGCCGTCTGGTCCATACGAGATCAGGCCGAGCTCGGCAAAAAACGCGTACACGTTCTTTCCGTCGCTTACGGGAGTTGGCGAGGCGCCATCGTTGGCCTTATAGATCGGCATGTGTCGCGCGCGTACCACGTCGCGGCGCCAGAGGAGTTTTCCGGTTTTTCGATCGAGAGCAAGTGTCATCAGCTTGTCGCCTTCGGTCGCCGTCAGAAATATGCGATCGGCAGTGATGACTGGTGATGATCGGGCGAAGGGGACTGGTGTTTTCCAGGCCAGATTTTTCGTCGCGCTGAACTCGGCAGGGAGCGGAAAGCCCTCAGCGACGCCGGTGCCGTTTGGTCCACGGAATTGTAACCATTCGTTCACCTGTGCATCAGAAGATTTTTGGGCCTGCTGTCCGTATAACGATGATTGAGCGATGATTGATAACGCGAGCGCTAAAAGCAGAGCGGAAGGGGAGCGTTTCATGTCTCTTATCGTGGTCCGGGGCGATCGAACGCACGTCCTTTCTGGGCAGGTAGATTCGGTTGTGGCTAATTGTCGCTCAGTCGATAGAGGTACGCAATACCCACACTAAGCTAAAGGGAGAGACGATATGAGTCGGCAGGAACTGACTAACCCACGTATTGATATTGATCGAGCCTGGGCCATTCTGTTTGCGCGCCTCGTCCTCGGTTTGATCTTCTTCATGGCCGGAGTGATGAAGGTTTTCCAACTCGGACCACTGAATCACGCTCGCAAATACTTTTTGCCCTTTGCCGACACGTTTTTGCCGGTCTGGTCGCTTTGGGCGATGGGCGTGGTGATACCGTTCGTGGAGCTGATTGCCGGTGCGCTCGTGATACTCGGGTTTCGTGTTCGCGAGTCGTTGGTGGCGCTCGGCTTTGTTCTTGCGGTCGTCACTTTCGGTCACCTGCTGCACGAACCTCTCTACGAGTTCCACACTCACGTCATCCCGCGGCTCGCGTTGCTGCTGTTTGTTCTTCTACTACCCCGCGCCGATGATCGTTTTTCGCTGGACCAGGTTCTAGCAAAGCGCTTCAAGTTATAATGCGCCGGCAGAGCAAAGTTTCCAGAAACATGCCCAACAAACAGCGGATCATCATCATTGCTGGACCAAACGGCGCCGGCAAGACTACTTTCGCCCGCGAGTACTTACTAAAGGAAGCACACTGTCCAGACTTCGTGAATGTAGATTTGATCGCCGCCGGGTTATCTCCGTTTGACCCTGATCGGGCGGCAATTCAAGCCGGGCGTCTTATGCTTTCGGAGATTCAGCGTCGTGTTCGAAAGGGTGAGAGTTTTGCGTTTGAAACTACGTTGAGCGGACATATTTACGCACGGATGATCCCCGAATGGAAGAACGCCGATTATCGAGTAAGACTCATATTTCTAGCACTACCGAATGCGGAGATGGCTATCTCGAGAGTAGCGACTAGAGTTGCGCAAGGCGGTCACAATGTGAGTAGCATTGTCGTTCGTCGCCGGTTTGACGCCGGGCTACGTAATTTTCACGATGTCTATATGGATTTGGTAGACACCTGGGAGTGGTACGATAATTCAGGAAATACTCCCCGGTTGATTGCAGTGGGACGTTATCGATGACTCGTCAAACTAAATCACAGACGCGTGAAATTGAGGATACGCTGCGCGCGCTACGCCGTGCCGCGAAGCGGGCGCTGGAACTCGGACTGCAAACCGGTACGCCTGTCTATGTCTGGAAGAATAATCAAATCGTGGACCTCACCAAGGAACAACGATTCTCAAAAAAATCGAAGTCAAAGCGCCGTAAGTCTACTCGCGACTGAACCTGCCGTGTCGATCTTGAGGTTTGCCATTCGACTATGAGATAGAACAGACGAACGGAGATAAAAAATGGCAACTTCAGCTTCCAATAAAGGATCGCTCTGGGCGGGACGAATCATTAGCGCGCTGCCGGCACTGTTTCTGCTGTTAGACGGCATTATGAAACTGGTGAAACCAGCATTTGTTGTTGACGCTACGGTGAAGCTCGGATACCCGGAGAGTGTGATTGTCGGGCTCGGCGGCGTGCTGGTCGCCTGCACGATCCTCTATTTGATTCCACGTACGGCCGTGCTCGGAGCGATCCTGTTGACTGGTTATCTGGGTGGCGCGGTCGCGACGCATGTTCGCGTTGGTGGTCCAGTGTTTTCCATTATCATGCCCGTGATCCTCGGAGCGATGCTCTGGGGTGGTCTTTACCTGCGCGACGAACGCGTCCGCTCACTCGTATAAAAATTGTCGCAGTAAAAAGGCGAGTAATGAAACTTATTCTTAGTGCGATTGAACCGCCACTTGCTGACGCGTGGGAGAAGTTCTGCGGAGATCTGGACTTCGTCGAAATTCAACGCGGATCGATTATCGATGTCGATTGTGACGCGGTGGTGAGTCCTGCCAATAGCTTTGGCTTTATGGATGGCGGCATCGACGCGCTCTACCTGGATTACTTTGGCCCCGAGATTCAGATGATTGTCCGGCGGCAAATTTACGAATACCATCACGGCGAGTTGATAGTCGGCAATGCAGACGTGGTAGAAACAGATAACGACAAGATTCCGTTCCTGATCGTGGCGCCGACGATGCGAGTGCCGATGGTTCTTAACGAAAGCGTCAATCCATACCTCGCAGCGCGTGCCGTATTTCGTCTAATAAAGGACGGTGTGTTCCTCGCCGGTCAGTTCGAAGGGAAACGTATCGGAGATCATATCAACCGTTTCGCAATACCGGGACTCGGTACCGGTGTTGGAAAGGTTGGATACAACACCTGCGCACATCAGGTGCGCGCCGCGATTGACGACGTGTTGTTAGAAAAGTATCGAATGCCGCGATCATGGGCCGAAGCGAGTGAGAGACACCAGTTGCTTTATACGACGAAACTCAAGCGCTTGCAGTATTGAGAAAGGCAGCAGCTATGAGAATGAATGCAATTCGAAATGTGTTGGTGTTGGCCAGTGTGGCGATCATTTCCACTTCTATATGCACAGGTGGGCAGAAGTCGACTAGTGGAAATCCACTCAGCGGAACGTCGTGGCAATTAGTCAGATTTCAAGGACCCGACGAGCGGACCTTCACACCCGATGACAAATCAAAGTACACGATCAAGTTTGGCAGTAACGGTCGTGTTACTGCGCGAGTCGATTGCAATCGTGCCAGCAGCACCTGGAGAGCGACTGCAAATGGTGAGATAGAGTTTGGATCGTGGTCGAGGACGAGTGCGAAGTGTGGTGCAGGATCACTTCACGACCAGATCGTGACGGAGGGCGCAGCGGTGCGGAAGTTCACGATCAAAGATGGCCGCCTCTTCCTGTCGGGAATGGAAGCCGGTGGCTACTACGAACTCGAGCCGCTGCCTGGCGGGAAGCAGTAACTATTGCCGGATAGGCGCGCTCGGTACTGTGCCTACCCGGCAATTATTTAACGAAGACCTCCGGCGACCTGGAGGAGTTCACCAGTGATCCAACCGCTGTCCGCAGACGCGAGAAAACCAACCGCGGGCGCGATGTCACCGGGCTGGCCGATGCGACCGAGCGGTGTTTCGGCGACGGCCTGCTTTTCAAAATCGCTTCCCAGCAC
>DASTTS010000552.1:0-25356 GCA_035760085.1 Pyrinomonadaceae bacterium | reverse complement strand
AACTTCGGCAACATGTTCAGCATGGCCGGAGCAGCATTGTTCCTCCCTTTTTTGCCATTGCTTCCCAAACAGATCCTGCTGAACAACTTCCTCACTGACTTCCCGGCAATGGCAATCGCGACGGATCGCGTGGATCCGGAGCTGGTGGAAAGACCGAGACGTTGGAACATCAGATTTATTCGAGACTTCATGATCGTTTTTGGCGTCGTTAGCTCGATCTTCGACTTTCTCACATTTGCGGCGTTAGTTTTCATTCTCAAAGCAACGCCGGAAGTATTCAGAACTGGCTGGTTTGTCGAGTCGGTAATGACGGAGGTCCTTATCATTCTGGTGATGCGGACCTGGAAACCATTCTATTCAAGCATGCCGAGCGCTCCCTTGTTGTCAGCAATGATCATCGTGCTCCTCATTACACTTGCATTACCTTATAGTCCGCTAAGCAACCTGCTCGGTCTAACACCATTGCCAGTCTCAACACTTCTGCTTCTGGGACTCATCACAGTGCTCTACGCCGGCGCTTCTGAACTCGCAAAGAAGTTCTTTCATTCGCGAGCTTTCGCCAGCGAGATTTGACGAGCAGAATTAAGCCGCTTGGGCTTTCGATAGTGATTCGAGTGCCTGGTTGCATTCTCTACACTTAGAGACCGAAGCGGCGCCGGTACTCATCTGAATAGATAAATCCAAAGATGACGTGTCGCATGTTGCCTGGGTCCGCCGTTAGCGTCGTAATCCAGTTGTTATAACCAGTCGTGTCGGGATCGCGCCGCAGATATCCGAAGTACTGCATGGCCACGAACGCGCGTATGAAGAATTTGTCCGTTACCGATTGCAACTCGACGATGTCACGCAGTACCTGGGCCCGAGTCTTCTGATTGGCGTCCAGTGCCGCTATCAACACCACTTTATCCGGCAGTGTCACTTCTGCGTTCGTCTCCAGCGCATCTACATAAGCCGCGTTTGACAATCCATCATAGCGATTCTTAAATTCCTGCCGCTGCACAAAAAGATCGGCGTACGCTGTTTTGCTTATCGCTTCCGACTCGGGCGACTGCGGCCCACCGACCTCGGCCATGTCAGGCACAAACTCGGCATATGCCGGGCGACGATCAAAACCTACCTCGTAGAATCTATACGACCAGTAGCCGCGCCCGCGGAACTCTTCCGAAAGAAAGAAACCAGCAGAGACGTGCACGCGATCGCAGCTCGGATTATCAAACTCGCCGAAACCGCCGTTTGCACAATTACCAAGGGTATCAGTCCAGTTCGCCAGACCAGTCGCGTCAGGCAGGCGCCCGAGAAAGTCGATGTACTGCTGCGTCACGAAAAAGTTCACCCCATCGACGGGGTTGTGCACGCTGGGCAACGTATCGTTATCGACGATGGTGATTGTCGCCGTATTTGCCGGGCCCAGCGTGGCGCCCGAGGCTCCGCTCAAACTTACAGTAAAGGTTTCGTCACCTTCGACGAGCGCATCGTCCACGACGGGAACTATAAACGTCTGCTGGGTTTCGCCAAATCTCGTCGTACCAGCTTCGAATCGTATTCTCCCCATGGTCGTTGCGTAATCGCAGCGCTCAGAGGCTTTTTGGTTCGCTACGGTGCAACTCTGCAGGGCTGCAGTATCAGCAGTTGAGTAATGGACCGTCGCAGCTCTCGTCGTATCACCCACGCGAGTAACAGTGACGGTGGCGAATCCTGCTCCTTCATTGGCATTGAAGCTCGTGGTGCTGAGTTGCACTGCAGCGTCATCGTTCTCAATGCTCAGGAAGTGACTGGAGACACCAATGGACGAAACGTTGGTGGCGTTGCTCAAATCGATGCGGAACACTTCGGGCGTTTCCACCACCGTGTCGCCGATGATGGGAATACTAGCCGTCGCCGATGTCGTTCCGGCCGGTATAGTGATAGTGCCGGAGGAAGCCACATAGTCAATGCCCGCTTTGGCCGAACTGTCGCTGGTTGCATAGTCAACGGTTATGTCCTCGATCGACGGGTTAGTCAGAAATACATTGAAAGTGAGACTCGTCGTCCCTGTGTCACCTTCAACAGCGCTAAAGATGATGGTCGGAAGCGACGGGAGGGTAACGATTGGTTTGGGATCGTCATCGCGGACGATGATGGCTGTGCCGGCTGGACTCATGAGTTGGGCCGAATTAGTCGCGCTGGTTAAGATGAGATTGAAACTCTCATTGCCACCATTTTCAAACAAATTGTCGTCAATGATCGGCACCGAAATGAATTTGCTCAACTCGCCTGGTGCAAAATCAAGAGTGCCGCTGGTGGCGGTGTAATCCAATCCTGCAGTTGCGGTTCCATCGCTGGTGGCATAGTTAACTGAAACATTACCTGAGACGTCTCCGGTTCGAAAAACTTTGATCGACAGCGCGGGTGAGCCTTCAGACGTAAACACGTATCCGGTTTCAACCTGGATCCCCGTCGGAATCGGGTCGGCATTTGACACGAATTCGGTTTGCAGAATGTAAACCTGATTTGGGTCCGCAGAACCTAATGAAGGCGTGGTATTGAACGCAAGCCCATTCGTTCCCCAGCGGACCAGGCTAACGGGCGTACCGGTGACTCCCGGCAGTGTTAATGATCCAATGGGTAAAAAGGTATCTGAATCAAATGCCTGAAGGACCACAGTGGACCCAATGCCACTCACATACCTGCCGGTTACAAAAAAGACACGGTGGTTGGCAGTATCTACTGCCATTGCCGAAGAATTGACGCCCGGAAATGTTCCACGCACAACGTTACTCTCCGGATCGAGTACTACACCCGTACCCCCATACAGAAGTCCACCGGCGAACTTAAACGCACTCAAGGGAGACCAATAACCTTGAGTGACACTTGATTGCGTGACTCCGGACGAGTCAACCAGAAACGTGATGAAGTCAGGTCCGAATGCACCGTAGAGAATGGACGGATTGGCGCCAAATTCGACTGGTCCATAACTAGATGTGTTTACGATATTGGGGCGTTTGATGCCGCCGTCAAACACTACCACACTGCCCGCGGAAACCTGGCTGAAACCTCTGCTCAATACTACTGACTGCGGATGGCCTGGAACCACATCCATGTCCAGTGGCGGTTGAGGAGTCATAGAGCCGGTAGCGAATTGCAGACCGGCAGTTTGGGTCAGAACGTTAAAGTGCCGCACCGCGCGCATGTCATTCAGGTGCGTCCAAATCGTTCCGCCATCATCGGAAATAGCCATTCTATCCGGCTCGCTGCCGATGAAGACAGATGGTCCAATCTCTCCAGTTGCCGGTGTAATCTGCGTTATGCTGTTGCCCCGCAGACCTTCTCTACTTTGTACGCTGGCGTAAAGAGCTTGCGTCGCCTCACTGTAAACCAAACTGTTTGCCTGCAAGTTCACTCGTCTAATGAAAGTTGGAATATATGGCGGAGATGGGGACGGGCTTGGTGAAGCTATCGATACGTCCGGCGAGTTAACCGGTGCGGCTTTAACGCCGGTAATAGATCTTAGTAACAATGGAGAAGCGACAAAGCTAAAGACGCTAACGACTAGAAAGAGAGCAAATCTTCTCCTCATTTTCCGAGTGAATTGATGATTATTCATGGCAACCTCTGCTTGAAATCACAATGGTCCATACAAAGAACTGCTGCTTCTTTGCTCAGGATCGCAAACAGCGGGCCTTAACTTCTTTTGGGTTTTGCCGTTTTAAGTTTGCCGAAATGTGCCTTTACTGCCTTCAATTTCAGCGGTGAGAACACCATGCGGAATTTTGACCGGTCAATGAGTAGATCAAGTCATGGGCGCAGTGCGCAGGAATCCACAGCACGTGCGGATTTTTGTAAAAGCCCTTCCATGTTTTGAGATTTTTTAAGAGATAACGGATCTCCACTAAGTTTTCTTCCTCAATCGCAGCAGTGTCCCGGCCAAACCACTCGCTAAGAGCAATATCGTTGCCGGCTCGGGCACGGGCTCGATCGTTAGGCCGGATGCTCGCGGGCCAAAGACGTAGTCTGCGTGGTCCAGGAAGAAGACGTTGAATCCGCCAATCGTCGGCCGATTAACCAGAAGCAGGTTTACAGTTCCCTCACCTGACAGAATTATGGGTTCGGTTGGAAATTGAAACCTTGAAAAGTGTCCGGAAAAGGTGAATGGAGCTGTGATCTGAATCGCAGAAGAATTCAGGAATTCTGGTGGAATGACAAAGGTGATGCTGTTGAACGTCAAAGCTAGTTGGTCGAGAGCAGTCGGAGTAAAAGCGACACCGTTGAATGTTACGGTGCCACCCAGATCGGAGCTAAACCAACCGAGATTCGCACTAGTGCATCCAGTGGCTCTTCCGGTAACACAAGCGCTTAATCCGAAGGCGCCATTAAAAGTAACGACACTAGCGGAAAAGCCGTCACCGGCGATGTTCACAGTCGCCCTTGGAGATATTCCTGCGTTAACGAGAGTCGCGATTCCGCTCACACCGGTTATCGTAATCGGATCAGCATGGGCAGATGCTACAGGCAAAAACCCGACAATAACGATTGCAAACAGTTGGACGAGCCGTGATGTTGAGGACACGTGCGAAGGGCGCATAACTATTACCTCCTTACTGGCAGGCTGGCTGATGTCTTAGCTCCTAAATCATCTGGAGCGGAAACACCGAGCAGATTCGGTAACTACTCCGAACCGATCAGAGGGTGCATTCAGAGCGATTTACCGCAAATCGTACTCTACGGCCGGGCTTAGTCAATCAGGAAAAACCTTAGCTCGCGCGTAATCGACGGGTGTTAATTTGCAAATGCGTCACCTCCATTCGTACTCCACCAGCGCGAAATCCACACTTGGGTAGAATGACTGGTTTGTCCAGTCCCACCTGTTTCCTGCGACTACGATCCTGCCGGAGGGAAGGATGGCAACGGCTTTGGCCTCGTCAGTATCGCCCGCGAAGTCGGTCGTAAGGAGTCCACCCGAGCCGAACGATTGGTCCAGGGTGCCGTCGCGCTCGTAACGCGCAAGGGCAAAATCGTTTTGGCCACGGCCTGTGACCCAACCGGACGTACCCGCAACTACAATCTTTCCATTAGACCGAACGGCGACTGCAAAGGCAAAATCATCCCTCATCGAAAAATCGGTGATTACGCTTCCGGCAGTGCCAAAGGACGGGTCAAGACGGCCGTTACGGTTGTAGCGAGCGACAACGAAATCCAGATGCCCTGGTGTGGGCTGTGCCGTTCCAACGGCAATGATATCGCCATCGGACGTTAGAGCTACGTCACTTAACGTGTCCACTGCTGAGAAGTCAGTGATTACCCTGCCATCAATGCCGAATGATGCGTCCAGACTGCCATCACGGTTGAAACGGAACAGGACAAAATCGACGTTGTATCCTTCTCCCGGAACACTGGTCCTTGTACCTGCCAACACGATCTGACCTTTGGGGGTAAGGACCATGGCCGCTAGATCCTCATCAATCTCGGAATGCACTGTGACTTTGCCGTGGTCGCCGAATGTCATATCCAGATTGCCATCGGAATCGTACCGAACCACAGCAAAGTCACTATCCACGAAGTCAGTCACCCACCAAACAGTTCCCGCCACGACAATCTCACCATTAGGTGTGATGGCGAGGTCTGCTGCGGAGTCGACAGTGTTGTAGAAATCTGTGCTGACCAACCCGCCCTGTCCGAAAGAAGAATCGAGCGTGCCGTCCTCGTGGTATCGAAGGACTGCAAAATCAGTGCTTCCATCAAAGCGTGATATGGTCCCGGCGACAACAATCTTACCGTCGGGCTGAATGGCCACTGCCCTCGCGCTCTCCATTTCATTGAAATCCGTCTTGACCAGTCCCCCATTGCCGAACGTCTGGTCCAAACTGCCGTCGGGGTTGTACCGAGCGAGCGCGATGTCATAAACAAAGTCCTCGGTCGTCGAACGCGAAGTGCCCGCCAGCAAGATCTTACCGTCGGGATAAGTGGCGACTGCGAAGACCGAGTCATAGTTGTTGTTGTAAAAGTCCGTGGTGACCTTACCGCCTGAACCAAATCCGGCAACGAGATCCCCAGCGGAAGCACGCGCAACGCCAGTCAGGTAGTTGGGAACGACAAAGAGAAAGATAGCTGCCAGCCAAATGATGTTTGTCAGTATTCTGCCTGATCGGCGCCTGCTCGGGCGTGTAAGTAATTTCGAATCCATCTGAATCACCTCCCCTTTCTGCTGAAAGATTTGCATCAGGGGCAACTAACATGCCGAACCAAGATCGGCAAGAGTCGATAGGAGGGAATTGCCTGGTCCAAGTGGATGGGGAAAGTTCCGCAACAAGTGCGTGGAAACGCGAAAGCTCACCAACAGTTTTTGTCGAAGCGTCCGTGCCTGCATCTTACCGGCAGGCACGAACGTTGCCGCGTGCGTATTGGAGCAGATCTGATGAGAGTTCTCAGCGAGGTGCGGCCTAATCATTGCCCAGCCGTTTTTCGAGCCTTAAGCATCACTAACGGCTTCGCCTTCGATGACAAAGAAGCCCGTCTCGCCACCACCTGATGTGACGTTGACCACCGGCGAATCTGACAAGCGCACCATTGCACCCTCGACGCGCCCTGCGAATAGAAACGGGTTCGTATCAACGTACATCGGCTGCAAGGCCCACTCGCTTTCACCGAAGATTGGGAAAATCTCCGTTCGCAGTTCTACTTTTTCCTGCACCACGTAGTCGCCGGCTAACGCCGCCAACAGGGCGGCGTCCCACTCCGATGAGGTCAAGCGGTGGCCCAACGCGATGCCGCGACCGCCGTAGTCGTCATTGGGCTTCAAGACGAACTGGGGCCGATGCTTTCGGACATGTTCCAGCAAATCCACTTCGCGCCCTCGGTGCTGCGTCTTTCGCTCGCTGACGCGTCTCGTCCAGGGCACTGTGCGCCGGATGACTTCCTTCTCACGTGCAGTGAACCAGCCTGCGTTTGCTTCGTCAGTCAGTAATTCAAATGTCGCTTTCTTATGGACCATCTTGCAACGAAAGGAATTCACAAGGCAGACATCGCCGGCGAGATACGCGCGTATGAGGGGATGCGAATCGTCGCAGGCAGCAAGCAATTCGTTGATGATTAACCGTTTGTAGACAAGGTCGATGGGAAAGGAGCCACAACGTAGTCTTCCGTTCTCATAGGTAAGTTGTTCCGGTGCGCAAATGAGTGTCGGGATACCTTGACTGGCGAAGAACTCTTCCAACAGGAAAAATTCGTGGGCAGTGGGTAGGCCATTCCAATCAAGTATCGCGATATTCGGTGTGCCCGTGCCGCCCCACTCGCGGAAGCTGTTGAGCAGCGCTTTGAGCAGGTGTTTCTCTGGCGAGAACTGTCGCAGTTGATAGCGCGTTGATATGTCTCGCATTGCGCCAACTTCGAGAAGAATTCCGTTGAGGCCCGTTTGGTCCATCAGACTGGAAGGGTTTTCCGCGTTGTATTCGACGAACTTCACTTCGTGGCCGTGAACGAAAGCATCGAGTCGCGAAGTCACTGTTGCGGCCGAATGCTTCGGGTCAACGAGCGCCAGTTTGATCTCGCGTTCTGTGAGTCCGACAGTTTCCATTCGAGACGGCTCACTCAGTAAGGCCGAGGCAATTTTTTCAAAGGCTCCAGCGACGACCTCAGAGGCGTGGGACAGGATGGCGTACTGAGTTCGAGTGAGAAGGTGTGGGCGAAGGGCAACGCCGATTTCGCGAGCGCCATATAGCAACCGGCGCTCCTGCATCATAGTTTTAAGACGCGCGAAGAACTCCGCCGTCAGACCCTCATCTCCGGCGAGAGCTGTGTGATATTCACCAATCAGCGTTTTGCGCATGGCTGTATGTACGCTTTAGCAGAACATAGTCGGACCACTTTGCGCGAGATTTCGCGGACACTTTCCAGCGATGGATACAGCGGCGCCCGTGTCATTCAAAGCCGGAGAAAACCCGCTCAGCACACAGTAAATATACTCACGTTCCATGATTAATCCAGCACCCAAATTCATCATTCAGCATTGAGTAAAGTTCCACAGCCGGTTGGGCCAAAGCGCGCAGTGGGGAGAGAACGTTTCGGTAATTTCGACGCTTTTGGCTGGCACAATCATTGCGGAACATACGAGAAGTTGGGGCCTTGTTCTTTGGGGCAGGTGTCATTGAGCAAGTGTGCCTGGCCGTTTTAATTCTGGATGGCTCGAGTTAACGAACTACCTGAGACAGGAGATAGTCATGAAAAGTGTAGCGTTCTTTGTAGTAGTGCTTTGCGCTTTGATAATCGGCTCTGTGTCATGGCAAACCAAGGCATCGGACACGGCCCGCAAGCAAAGTGCCGTAACTAACTTCGATCGAGCCGTGGTCCTCCATGGCGTAACCTTGAAGGGTGAGTATCTGTTCGTACACGATGACGCGGCAATGCAACGTGGTGAGGCCTGCACGTACGTCTATGAAGGCAATGCCCCGATTCCCGAGAAGTTAGTCGTTTCGTTCCACTGCGTTCCGATCCAACGAGCGAAGGCGAAAAACTTTACTGTTCGATCAGTCGAGAGTTCACCTGGCATTACTGAATTGCAAGAGTATCAGTTTGCAGGAGACACTGAAGGACATGCTGTACCGACTTCGATAGACCAGCATGTGAATAAATAGTGTTGCTGCTGGCGATTGCTTGACGGTATTTACAGAAATTGCGGGATCAGGGGCGGGGAGTCTTCGTTGCTTTGTTCTCCCTCCCCCTGTTTCGGTTGCCGAAGTTCGTGGGCGAATACCACTCCGTGGCCTATCTCCGAAGAAAAAAAACCAGTTGAATCCGCAGACACAGTCACCAGTCGCCAGACGTTCACAGTTTTGAACAGAGTGCCGTGTAACCCTGACTGCTCCCTTAAAACACTGCCATTGAAAACTAGTGTTTTGCGGGCGCCGATGCTATCTCTCCGGCAACTATTTGCACTGATTGTGCGGGCAAATCTTGGAGGCGACATAATAACATGTGACTTTAATTACGCATCTGCGAACGTTTCTTACGAATATGGCTGAATAGTAGTGTAGGAAGGAGCAAATATTATGAACGCGATAACGCAGATGATTACTCAGCAGCTAACTGGCAGCGCGGTCAGTACAATCGCCCAACGTTTTGGCATCAACGAGACGGCCGCAAATACCGCCGTGCAAATCGGAGTGCCTTTGATTCTGACTGCATTAGCGCGCAACGCCGCACAGCCGCAAGGTGCCCAGGATCTACATCAGGCTATCAATAACGATCATGATGGCAGCATCTTCGACAATTTGCTGGGCTACCTACACAACCCACAGACCGCTAATGGCCCTGGTATTCTCGGGCACGTCTTTGGTGGCAACCAATCGACGGTTACAAACAACCTGGCTCAGGCGACCGGATTGGATCAAAACTCCGCCAACGGAGTATTAGAGACGCTCGCTCCACTAGTCATGGGCGCGGTTGGGCAGAGTCAACAACAGAATAATCTGAATGCTTCCGACCTTTCGAATCTGCTTAACTCTCAGCAGCAACAGGCGCAGGAAAATGCACCCGGCGTTATGGGCATGCTCGGATCGATGTTGGATCAAAATCAAGATGGTAGCGCAGTGGATGATCTTCAACGCCTGGCTGCCAGATTTTTTTAAGTGAAGCGCGCCTTTGCAAGCTTCGGGCACTGATTGCAGATTAAAAAGATGTCTTGTGAATAGGGCCCATCGACAAGACTGTCGATGGGCCCTTGAGGTTTTACTGTTTCACCTCGAACCGGCTCGCGGACGACCAATTGCCCGGAGTGCCGGAGGATGAGTTGGCGCGCACGCGCCACCACATCCTGATCGTGGGAAGCGTGTTAGTCGTGAACTGCGACGCTGTCGTGTTTAGATTTACCACCTGCGGCGAACTGAAGGTGTCCGAGTCGTCAATCTGGATCGTATAGCTCGCCGCGCCACTGACGTCCGTCCAGTCAAACGTGATGCTCGTACCCGGGCTGAAGCGCGCGTCAGCCGCGGGGCTGACGAGCGACGGCGCGGGCAACGGGTCAGTGGACGGCGGGATCGAGGACGCCGGCGTGACGGTCAGCGTCGTCGTGCGGCTCGTGCCGCTATAGGTCGCGGTGATGCCGACGCCGGTGTTGGCGGTCACCGCCGAAGTGGTGACGGCGAAGGTTACGCTCGAGGCGCCCGCCGGCACAGTGACGCTCGACGGCACGGCGGCGACCGACGGATTCGCGCTGGTCAAACTCACCAAGGCTCCACCGCTCGGCGCTCCGCTCGTCAATGTAACCGTACCCGTCGCCGTGCTTCCGCCGACGATAGAACTCGGGCTCACGCTCACGGCCGAGAGACTGGCCGGCAACGGCGTGGAATCAGCCTGCGCGGTGAACCGGCGCGAGGTGGAGAATGGACCAGCAACACCCGCCGAGTTGAAGGCACGCACGCGCCAGAAGAGCCGTTGCGCGGGCAGGCCTGTAACCGTCGCCTGCGACACACTCACGCTCTGGCTGAACGTCAGCGGCGCGTTAAAGTTTTTCGAATCGTCAATCTGTATTTCGTAACTCGTCGCGTTGGAGACATCCGACCAGTCAAAGGTGATCGGCTGCGGGACCCGCGCATCGGCCACGGGCGACACGAGCGACGGCGCCGCTGGTGTCGGTACCGGTGTTGGCGTCGGCGTCGGTGTCGGCGCACTCGGATTCACTGTCAAGTTAGCGCTCCTGGTCACGCCACCGCCGGAGACCGAGATCGTGACGATCGTCTGCGTGCTGACTGAGCTCGTAAAGATGTTGAAGCCGCCGGTTGTAGAGCCAGCGGGGATCGTCACTCCATTGGGCACGGAGGCGACCGCCGGATTGCTGCTCGCAACCTGCAAGATCTGATCGGTGGACGAGGGCGATGCGACCGTGACGGTGGCGAAGGAGCTGCCTCCCTGGCCGGTTGTCGAGGTTGGACTAAGCGTCAGCGACGAAGGTGGCTGCTGCGGCGTTAACGTGACCTGCGCTTGCGCGGACGTGCCGCCGTAGCTCGCCGTGACGGTAGCGATTGTGTTTGCCGTGACGGCGCTGGACGGGATCGGGAACGAGGCAGAGAAACTGCCAGCCTCGACAAGCACCGATGGTGGTGGGCTCACAGACGATGAGTTGCTTGTGAGAGTCACCACGGCTCCGCCCGCAGGCGCCTGCCCATTGAGCATCACGATCCCCTGTGGCTGCGCTCCGCCGCTAATGGTGCCCGGCGAGATCGTAAGCGATTTCAACGAGGGCGGCTGCAAGGTGAACTGCGCGGAAGCAGAGCCGGAATTCAGCGTTGCCGTGAGCGTCACAGGCGTCGCCGTTGTCACCTGCCCTGCCTGCACCTGGAACTGCATCCAGGCGGTGTTGCCCGGCATTGTTATAGTCGCCGGTACGGGAACAACGCCCGGATTCGAGCTGTTGAGATTGATGGTGGCGCCGCCCGCCGGCACTGCCGCCGTCAACTGCACCGCGACCCACGTCATCTCGCCGCTGTATAGAGGATCCTTGGCTAACTTCACCGAGACGGGCGTGGGCGGCGCCGAGCTGATGGTAAACGTGCCGGTCGCAGACCATGCCGTCAACGCGGCAGTGGTGGGCGAGGAATCCCCCTGAGCGGAGCGCACGCGCCAGAACTTTGTGCCCGAAGTAAGTGACAAAATCTCTCGCGTGGGACCATTGAGCTGCGGGTCGTCCACTTCGATAGAAGAGAAATTGGAGTCGCGCGCGATCTGAATTTCGTACCCGCTCGGCTGCGGGTTCGCGACGTGCGTCCACTCGAGCGTGACCGGCAGCGTCAACGTCGGGTTGTTCACAGGTGCGACGATCGAGGGCGGCGGAGGTAGCGGATTGCTATAAAAGACTGAAAACGAGATGACGTTCGACGGCGCGCTGAAGACGCCGTTTGCGTCAACGGCGAAAACTCGCGCAAAGTAGTTGCCTTCCGGATTCGCAATGGCGAACGAGAAGGTGGTATCGGGAATGTTGTCGAATTGCCCGCGCGAGGCCAGCGAGAAACTCGAGTCCGTCGAATACTGAAGAACGTATGTCGCTGCGTCCGGCACCGCGCTCCAGACGAAAGTCATCACCTCCCACGGATGGAAGGTAGAGTAACCCTGGGGCGGCCCGAGGCTGGGCGCGCCCGGCGAACCGGCGGCGGCGCCAGTGATCGTGAAGCTGCGTGGCTGCGACCAGGCTCCCGAAACGAAGTCGCCGCTGATGGCTTGCACGCGCCAGAAATAGGTGCCATCGGCAAGGCCGCTGACCGTAGCCTCCGTTGCGCCGTTGGTCGAGGATTGAAGTAGTAAGGACGTGAAGGCAGAAGACGAACTGACCTGCCAGTTATAAGCAGCGATCCCACTCGGGTCGCTGACTGCCGTCCACGAGATCGTGAACGGCTGGCTGACGACCGCGCCGTCCCCCGGAGAGACCAGCGACGGCGACGGCGGAGCGGCCGCGGCACCCCGGCCAGCGGCACTGAGACATAAGATGATACTGAATAATAGCGTGAGAGACCGGCGGACAGATGTTCGACACTTCATAGAATATCCCCTGGATTTTGAGAGTTACACCCGTTTGTAGTGAAAGCAAAAAGCTGCCTTCGTCCTTACAGAGCTATGAGGTCGATGAAAAATACATCTTTCGGCGCCGGCGCGGCTTTGCCTCAAAAGTCGCGAACGCTGTTACAGACAACTGTAGGGGCGGCCCTCCGTGGCCGCTTGTTCGAAAACACGCGTAATTCGTGAAAAGGGGCGGCCACGGAGGGCCGCCCCTACAGTTGTTCTCAACAATCCTAATGACTTTTGAGGCAAAGCTGGTCCGTAGTATAAGTTCTTCGCTTTATCTTCTCTGACCTCGAAACAAAGGAAACTCACTAATGGCCAAGCTCTCTCCGGTAAAACTGCGTTGCAAGATCTTATGGACTCTAGTAGTCGTTCTGTCGTGCGGGTGGACGTTGGCGGCACAGACCAGCGTCAAACCTTCGGAACAAAGAACAGCCACCTACTTTGAATCAATCCGAAAATCGCCGCCCAAGCAACTGGCCTTTCTGTTGAAGATGCCGAAAGGCGCGGATCTCCACAATCACCTTTCCGGCTCGATCTACGCCGAGCGTTATATCGAATGGGCCGCAGAAAAAGGTTTGTGCGTCAACACCAGTACGATGACGCTGGCCGTTCCGGCATCGCCGTCCCAGTGCGCTTCCAATCAAGCGCCCGCGAGTACCGCGCTGACAAATTCCGTATTGTACCGGCAGATGATCGATGCGTGGTCCATGCGCAACTGGCAGCTATCCGGACAAAGCGGGCACGATCATTTCTTCGACGCTTTCGGCCGGTTTGGCGCCGCTACTTATAACAACAGCGGCAGAATGCTCGCCGAGGCTGTGAAGAGCGCTGCCCGCGGAAGAGTCACCTATGTCGAGCTGATGTTAACGCCTGACGGCACACCGACGGGCGTCGCCTCAAGTCAAATCGGAGAAAAAGTCGGATGGGATGGGAATTTCGAAGGGACCCTGAACAAGCTGAAAGCCAATGGGATCGAAAATGCGGCCGCCATCGGAATCAAGAACCTCCAGGCCATGGAGGCTGAAAAGAATCAGTTGCTGAAGTGTGGCACTCCACAAGCTGATGTGGGCTGCTTAGTTACGATTCGCTACGTCGCGCAAGTATCGCGAAACAGCGCCCCGGGCCAGGTCTATGCACAGATCGTGACCGGCCTTGCCCTCGCGAACGATCCGCAATCAAGAGTCGTGGCGACAAATTTGGTGCAGGGTGAAGACGGTCTTAACTCGATGCAGAATTTCTCGTTGCACATGCAGATGTTGAAGTTTCTACGCCCACTTTATCCGCGAGCGAAAGTCACGTTACATGCCGGCGAACTTGCGCCAGGTCTTGTGCCGCCCGACGGTTTGACGTTTCACATTCGCGAGTCAGTCATGGTCGCGCGAGCAGAACGGATCGGGCACGGTGTCGACATCATGCACGAGACGGATCCATTTGAACTGTTGAAAGAAATGGCTCGCCGCAATGTGATGGTGGAGATCTGCCTGTCGAGCAACGATGTGATTCTCGGAATCTCGGGTTCGCGGCATCCGCTTGCAACTTATATCGAGTACGGCGTGCCGGTCGCGTTAGCCACGGATGATGAAGGTGTCGCGCGTTCGGAGATTTCGATGGAATACTTAAAAGCTGCCGAGGAGCAGGGTCTCGGATATCTTCACCTCAAAACCATGGCGCGCAACAGTCTTCAGTATGCCTTCATTGCCGGAGAGAGTTTGTGGAGCGACGGACGAAAGTTTGCCCCTGTGGTCCAATGCTCGCGCGACGTCGCGGAAATGAAACTCACTTCAAACAGTTGCCGCCAGTTTTTAGCGAGTAACGAAAAAGGCAGACTTCAATGGCAACTCGAGCAGGATTTCAATGCGTTTGAGCGCCAGTGGTCGCAGTAAACTGACTCAACTCCTGGTGCACGACGCGAAAACATTCGCACGAGTTCTCCGCGAGTCGCTCACGATCGACGATCATGATCTTGCCGCGACTATAACGAATCAAGCCGGCTTTTTGCAGCGCACCCGCAGCCATAGTGACGCCTGTTCTCGGCACTCCGAGTGCGTGAGAAATGATCTCCTGCGTCAGATGCAAACTCTCTGTGTTCAAACGATCCTGGGCCATCAACAACCATCGAATCAGGGCTTTCTCAACCGTGTGAAAGCGATGACACAAAGCTGACTGCGAGATCTCTGCAATCAACACGTTGAGATAACGAAGTATATGCTCGTGTAACGCTTCGCCCTTATCAAATTCTTGCTGCAAATCTTCGGCCTTGATCCGGTACGCTTCCGTCGGCGTCTGGACAGACACCTCATACGGAATTAACGTGTTCTTCAAAATCACTGAAAGGCCAATCATCCCCTCATTGCCGACCATTGCGACCTCGACCGTCGAACCGGTTTCAGTAGTCGACCGCAAAGACATCAACCCGTTGATCGGGAAGTACACGTAACGGATCTGATCGCCGGTTATGTAAACGACTTCATCTCGTTCGAGGCGAACCGTCGTGAGATGAGGTACCAAGCGATCAAACTGCTCTCTTGGAAGAGCGGCGAGAATTGTGTTTCCAATGTCAACCTGCTTTGCAACACCAAGCATTAGCACACCCCTTAGCCGCACGCGGCGAATTTCATTTTTAACTGGGCGCTTTTCTGGTCGGGAAGTAGTTGAGTGAGGCGGGGAGTGTTGCGCAGTATCGTATTTTAAATGAGCAATGTCAACAAAATTAGCGGAATTCCGCCGTACCCTTTATCCCCAAACCACAAAAATAATTTGAAGATGTTTACGCATGTTTGACTCTACCTCGAAGCGGGCGCTGACTCCTGACTTAAACGCTCCCAATCTTCGTACAACTCACGAAGTTGATTTTCGGTTTGTTGATATTCGGTGTTGAGTGCAATCAACTTATCAGGATCGCGTGCGACCTCGGGCGTTCCCATTTCCTCCGAAATTTCGTTGAGGCGTTTTTCCGCACGCGCGATGTCGGCCTCGACGAGCTCCGGCGTGCGCACGTCGGCTTTCTTTTTCTTGATTACTTTGACGCCAGATTTTTTCGGCGCCGGCGCGTTTTTTTTCACCGGCGGCGGCTCTTCACGCGGAACAACAGGCGAAGCAACCGTCACGAGATTCTCTTCTAAACTCGGTTTGATAACCGGAACAGCTTCACGCCGACCGTGTTTCCAATCGGAGTATTCCGTGTAATCACCATCGTAATGCTCAGCGCCTCCGGCACCGTCGAGCGCAAGTATCTGTGTCGCAACACGATCGAGGAAGTATCGGTCGTGACTAATCGTTACGATTGTTCCTTCATATGCTGACAAAGCTTCTTCAAGCGCTTCGCGTGAAGGAATGTCGAGATGGTTGGTGGGTTCATCCAGGACAAGTACGTTCACACGCGAATAGATCAACTTTGCTAACGCGAGTCTTCCCTTCTCTCCTCCGGAAAGATCGCGCACGTGCTTGTAAACGTCATCCCCAGTAAAGAGAAACTTGGCGAGAAAGGAGCGTAACTCACCGGCTGTTGCAGTCGAAGGCGCAACTCGTCGCAATTCCATTATGATTTCGTTGCGATCGTCGAGATCGTCGAGTTGCTGCGCGTAATAACCGATCTGAACTTTCGTTCCCCAACGCACTTCACCATCCAACGGCTCAAGTTTGTTCAAAATCGTTTTCAGGAACGTCGTCTTGCCCGAACCGTTCGGTCCGATGATGCCGAGGCATTCGCCACGACGGAGTATGAACGAGATGTCCCGCGCCAGCAGATTGTTTTCATAACCGATCGAAAGCTGGTTGACAGTGAGAACGTGATTGCCGGTTCGTTCGATCGCGCCGAGCCGGAAATCTCCTGACGACTGATCGCGACGCACTGCGTCGAGGCGCTCGAGTTTCTCCAGCATCTTGCGACGCGACTTCGCTTGTTTTGTTTTTTGCCCGGCGATGTTGCGGCGTATGAACTCTTCGGTCTTCGCGATCAACTGTTGTTGATTGTCGTAAGCACGTTGTTGCGCTTCACGACGCTCTTCACGCTCGACCAGGTAATCGCTGTAATTGCCGGTGTAGTTTGCGGCGCGACCGTTCTCAAGCTCGATGATGCGTCGACAGCAGCGATCGAGGAAATAACGATCGTGGCTGATGATGACGTAAGCGGCCTCGTATGCTTGTAAAAATTCTTCCAGCCACTCGACTGCGTTCACATCGAGATGGTTCGTCGGCTCGTCAAGTAACAAAATATCAGGTGCTGCAAGCAGCAGGCAGGCAAGTCCGAGACGATTTTGTTGACCGCCGGACAGCTTCTCTGTCTCGAGCGACCACATGTCGCGATCGAAACCAAGACCCTGAAGGATCGACTCCGCTTTCGCGGCGTACTCGAAACCGCCCTCGTGCTCAAACTCCTGTTGCAAATCACTGTACCGCTCGAGGATCTTTTCCAGCTCGTCACCGGCGTCAGCCATGCGATGTTCAAGCTCGTGCATTTCGTGCTCGATCTGTTGCAGGCGACCGAAAGCAGCGAGCGCCGACTCGTGCACTGTTGAGCCCGGCTTGAAATGGACGTGCTGGTCCAACAGGCCGAGCTTTACTCCGCGCGCGCGCACTACGTCGCCACGATCCGCTACTTCGTCGTTTCTGACTAAACGGAAAATCGTGCTCTTGCCCGCGCCGTTGCGGCCGACGAGGCCGACGTGTTCGCCGGGATTCACCTGCAATGAGGTGCCGCGCAGCACGTCCTGCGTGCCGTAGGATTTATAAACTTCTGACAGACGAAACAACATTGAGGTTTGTTTAGTGTCTCGCGCAAAGACGCAAAGGCGCAAAGAAGTTTCGAAGCGCTGAAATCTTCTTTGCGCCTTTGCGCCTTTGCGCGAGAAATTTACTTCGGCGAGCCCGAGGGCCTTACCGAACTTGTGCCACTCGCCGCAGGACTCGTTGCCGGCGCCTGTGTCGGAGCCTGCGTTGGCGCCTGCGACGGTGCCTGCGTCGGCGCAGTGCCGGCGGCCGCCGGACGCAATCCCAGATTGCCGGGATTGTTCAACATGTTCGTCGCGAGATGGTTCACAATCTTCGCTTCGTTCATCGCCGTCTCCAACAGAGCCGCATTGAGGATCTGCTTTCGCTGATTCGTGAGTCCCTGCGTAATCTGCTGGCGCACGCCCGCGCTCTCCAGCGTCAAATTCTCATTAGCGAGCCGCTTCTCCGCCAGCTTGAAGATGTACCACTTGCCGCTGCTGAAACGCGTCGGTTGTGTGTAGTCACCAACCTGCATTGGTCCGAAAAGACTTGCGACGAGGTCGGCCGGAAAGTTGTTGTTCTTCAGATCCTGTTCGGTCGCGAAACCGATGTCACCGCCACCGCGCAGGCTGTTGATGTCTTCACTCTTGGCGCGCGCGACTGTGGCGAAGTCAGCCTTGCCCTGAAGCTGCTGGTAGATGTTGTCGATCTTCAGCTTCGCATCCGTCTCGTTTTTCGCGTCGTCAGCGATCCCCTCGGCACTGTTGTCAGCGGGGTCAACCATGATCATCGCGAGGGCGACACCGCGAGCTTTCACAAACTGCTGCCGGTTGTTCGAATAGTATTCTTCGACTTCGCGATCGTTGATAACGATCTGACCTGCATATTTATCCTGGAGTGCCGAGATCGCGAGATCCTTCCGAGCTTCTTCGCGCAGAGTTTCGGCGGAAATGTTTTGTGCCTTCAGACTCTTTTCAAAGTCTTCAGCCGTCATGCCGCTATTCTGTTTTTGCGTCGCGATGGCGCCGTCTATCTGGGTCTCAGTGGGAAGAAGTTTTTCGCGTTCGGCGCGCTGGAACAACACTTCGCGCTGAATCAGATTGTTGAGGACCTGTAACCGCGCCTGGGCCATCTGTAGCTGATTCAAAGTTGACGGATTGCCGCCGGTCTGTTGATTGATCGCCCGCTCAACTTCCTGCATCATGATGTTGCGACCATTGACGGTGGCGGCGACCATTTGATCCTTCGCCTCTGACGACCCCGAGCTACATCCATTCAGGACAAGCCCCGCCACGACCAAACCAGTAACTGCAAAAACTTTTGCGATGTTGCGCACTTTAACTCTGCTCCTTTAACTAACTTGCTTATCCACAGATTTGGCAGATTATCTGTGTAATCTGTGGAGAATACAGCATCCCAGCTTGACGACTTGGAAATGCCTTTGTTATAAAACTTGGTTTTTGAAATATGGAGATTGAATAACTATGGCCAAACGTTGCGAAATCTGCGATAAAGGACCTCAATTCGGCAACAATGTCTCGCACGCGAACAACCGCACTAAGCGACGGTTCGATCCGAATCTACAATCGATTCGCGTGCAAACGCCCCAGGGTGGCGCGCGCCGGATGAAAGTCTGCACAACCTGCATCAAGGCGGGCAAAGTCTCGAAGGCTGCTTAGCCTTCCCCGCTGGTGCATACGCGGTCAACCTCCACACCGGCTCTCTCGCGAGGGCCGGTTGTTTTATTCAGAAGCCAACGCTACGGCTTCAATTTCAACCCTGGCATCACGCGGCAGCCCTGCCGCCGCAACCGTAGCCCTCGCGGGCGGCGGGCTTGAAAAGAAAGTCGCATAGACTTCGTTCATGCCCGAAAACTCTTTCATATCCGCCAGGAACACTGTCGTCTTCACAACCCGATCAAGACCGCTCCCCGCGGCCTCAAGCACGGCCGCCAGATTCTTCAAAACCTGCTCCGTTTGCTCGGCAATCCCTCCCGCAACGAACTGTCCGGTCTGCGGATCAATCGGGATCTGCCCGGAAGCAAACACAAATCCACCGGCCTTAATCGCCTGTGAATAAGGCCCGATCGCCGCAGGCGCATTTTCAGTCTGGATACGTTCTCTTGCTGGGCTAGACATACTCAAAACAAAGGCGGGATTCTAACAGATGGTGTAATCCATGTCACCCGCTGGGGAACGCTTTAACCACAGATTACACGGATTTTACTGAACGATTTTAGGCGACACCCTGGAGGCGCTCAACGTCGAGGACGCCGGGCACGCCCTTGATGGAGCCAATCACTCGATCAAGATGTTTTACGTCAAACACTTCCACCGTCACTTCGATGTGACCGCGTTCGTCCGGCGAAACTGACGCGCGGGCATCGCGAATTCCGGTCTTCATGTCGGAGATCGCGCCCGTGATACCAGCGATCATGCCGGTGCGGTTTTCGGTAATGGCCAGCAGCTTGACTGCATAAGCCGTTTTCTCCGGCCGGCCGGCCCATTCCACGTCGACGATGCGCTCGCGATTCACCATCAACTGCATCACGTTCTTGCAGCGCGTCGTGTGTACGGCCACGCCCTTCCCGCGCGTTACGTAACCGATGATCTCTTCGCCGTGAAGCGGATTGCAGCAACGCGCACGCGTCACCATTAAGTCGTCGATACCGCGCACGACAATCGAGTCGTCGCCCAGACGAATGAGACGTTTGACTGCGCGTACACCGCTTCTGAGTCGCGACTCTTTTTGCTTGTCGAGCTGCTCGAACTGCTCTGGTCCAAGATACTTCGCGATGATGTTTCGCGGGATGAGTTTGCCGTAACCGATCCCCGCGAGGAGATCGTCGACCCGGCCGTAACCGTAGTCACTAGCCACACGCTTCATGTCCTTGTCAGTGTCACTCAGCACCTTCTTGGGCGAGAGCTGAAAGCGCGAAGCTTCTTTCTCGAAAAGCTTGCGGCCGATCTCGATCGACTCCGCGCGCTGTTGTTCAGCAACCCAGTGGCGAACACGATTGCGGGCGCGCGAAGTGACGATGAAGTTCAACCAGTCGCGCGACGGATGTGAATTCGCGGAAGTGATGATCTCGACCACGTCGCCATTCTGGATCTGGCTGCGCAACGGCACCATGCGGCCGTTGATGCGAGCGCCGGTACACGTGTTACCGACTTCAGAGTGGATCATGTAAGCGAAGTCAACGGGCGTCGCGCCGCGCGGCAACTGGATCACCTTGCCCATCGGCGTGAACGCGTAAACGTCTTTCGGATAGAGATCGAGCTTGAGCGAGTCGAGGAAGTCTTTCGAATCTTTTACTTCCTGCGTCCATTCAACTAGCGATCGCAATGCTTGCAGCGCCTGATCGTCGTCACGCGCGCCGCGTTTGCCTTCCTTGTATTTCCAGTGGGCGGCGACGCCTTCTTCAGCGACCTGGTGCATCTCTTCGGTCCGGATCTGGACTTCGAACGACTGCCCGTTGGACCCGATCACGGAAGTGTGCAGCGACTGGTACAGATTGTCGCGCGGCGTTGCGATCCAGTCTTTGATACGACCCGGGACAGGTTTCCAGTTGTTATGGACGACGCCGAGCGCAGCGTAACAATGACGGATCTCATTCGGAGTGATGACTCTCGCAGCGACAAGATCGTAAACCTGGTCCAAAACGATTCTTTGCGCGCGCAGCTTTTTCCAGATCGAATACAGTCGTTTGACGCGTCCTTCGACGAGCACGAAAGGCACCTGCGCTTCGTTCATTTTGTCTTCGATGCGACCGGTGACGTTCTTCAGAAACGCTTCGTTCTCGGGACGTCGTTTCTCGAGCTGTTCAGCGAGCTCGCGATAGTCTTCGGGATGCAAATGTCGGAACGCGAGATCCTCGAGCTCGCCACGCAACTTACCCATTCCGAGGCGGTGCGCGATAGGCGCGAAAATGTCCATCGTTTCCTGCGCGATGCGCTTCCGTTTTTCCGGACTCAGGTATTGCAGAGTGCGCATGTTGTGCAGGCGATCGGCAAGCTTCACGAGCACGACGCGAACATCGTCGACCATTGCGAGCAGCATCTTGCGCACGTTCTCCGCTTGTTGCTCTTCGCGTGAGATGTTGCTGATCTGCGCGATCTTCGTGAGACCGTCGACGAGGTGCGTGATCTCTTCACCGAAGTAACGGCGAATCGTGTCGAGATCTACGAGAGTGTCTTCAACAACGTCGTGCAGCAGGCCGGTGGCGACTGAGACTTCGTCGAGTTTCATGTCGGCAAGAATGTTCGCCACCTCGAGCGGGTGGACGAGGTACGACTCACCGGATGCGCGCTTCTGGCCTTTGTGTTCTTTGGCGGAAAACAGGTAGGCGCGACGCAGTAGATCCAGATCTGCCTGCGCGTGGTTGTGAGCGACTTTCTCGACGATGTCTTCGATACGAATCATTAACCGTAAAAAATTATAACAAAAAGCAAGCAGAAGGCTTTTGCCACCAAAGAGGCAAGAACCAAAGCCTGAACTTCAAAAACCCGCCAGAATAGAACAAGTCAGGAAGGGTGGCTTGCCCCCGCTCTTCCAACAGCGGGGGCAAGCCCCTCTTCCTGACTTGTTCATTCCTCTGACTTGTTCTAACTAAGCTAAATATTAGCCCTTCGGTGGAGAGGCGGCCTGCTTCTCCTGTTCTTCCTTGCGCTTCTGGTTCGCGACACTCAACTCCGTGGTGCGCTTCAGAGCGGCTTCGTAGTCTTTCTGGTACTGAGCTTTCTGGTCCGGCTTGCCGTCCATCTCGGCGAGCTTCGAAGCCTCGAGCAACAAGTTTGTCTTGTAAGACCACGCCGATTCGTTATTCGGATCAAACTTGATCGCATTTTCAGCTTCGACCAATCCCTGCTTCACGCACATCTGGGCCTGATCGAAATCTTTCTGATCCTTCGGCTTCTTGTAAGAGACGGTGGCCTTGTTGTTAGACGGATCGAGCGTCGTCGTCTTGTTCGTCGGCAGCTCAGTGATCTTGAACGAACAATCCCAATCTTTACTAGCCAGCACGACGTAAGCCTCAGCTCGCTTTTCGCCCGGCGCGGCGCCGTCAGCAGCGCGCGACGAGATCCACTGTCTCAGCTTGTCGTCCTGCTTGGTTGCTTCGTAGAGGTAAGCAATTGCCTTGTAAGCCTCTTCGTCCTGCGGGTTGTTCGCGAGGAGCTGCTGGTAAGCGACGATTGCTTCCTGAGCCTTGGCAACATTTTCGGGAGACTGCACGCCTGGACGATATTGAGCATGAATCGTCCGCGCGATAAACATCGGAGCGGTCTTGTTATCCGGATCCAGCTCGGCAGCCCGGCGCGAGTGCTGCTCAGCTTCAGGGAAATGGCCTTCGCGGTACGCTTTCGCGGCCTCGTTCAACTGGTTCTTCGCCCTGATCCGGTTAATGACTCCGCATCCGGAGCTAGTAGCAACGAGGATCGCCAAAACGATGACGATCCCGGTCTGAGAGAGTTTCATTTATGCGTGACTCCAATTTAATGAGACCGGCATTTGAGCTCCGGCGGGGCGAGTTCTGGGCCGGCGGTCGAAGCTTTCGCCAGGGTCTCCTATTTACTTTACTTACTACGGAAGATCGTCCACCTGTAATCCGACTGGACTCGCGCCTGCTCCCTTGATGGCATCGATGACTTTTACGACGTCGCCGTATTTCGTCGCTCGCGGCGCTTTGACGAACACAGTCTTCTCGATGCGATCGTCTTCTTTCAGATCGGAGCGGTTCTCCATGCCGATCTTGTACGCGCGCTGATCTTTGCGCTGTGCAAACGTCTGGGCCAACTTCTGCGCGAGTGGCGCGGTGTCATTGACCGACCCGAGCGAGTCCTGATTCAGCTTGATCTGCAAATCAGGCGAGATTGTAACCACCAAAGTCAAAGGATTTGGCTTTAGTTTGCTCAGATCTTCGTTCGGATCACGCTGAGTCGGAATGTCAGCTTTGAACCGGCTCGGTTTCAGCGGCGTGACGACCATGAAGATAATCAGCAACACCAGCAAAACGTCAATCAGCGGGGTGACGTTAATGTACGGCTGCGCCGTGGTGCTACTTCTATGCTCTATCTCGGTATCTTCCTTCGACATCTAGTTCTCCTCGTTCTATCCGTTTAGGTAGTCGCTTTCGCCGCGGCGCCGCCCTTCTTCTTGTCCGCCACAAGTCCGATCTTATCGACGCCGAGCTTGCGGACCTCATTGATAACGGTCACCACGTCGCCGTAGCTGACGCCGACGCCACTCTTGATGTAGACGATCCGATCGTTCTCATTCTTAATACCTTTGAGCATCGTGTCGACTTTATCGCTCAACTGCTCTTTGGCGATACGTTGCTTGCCAAGGTAGTACTCACCGTCGTTCGGTACTGAAATCACGATCGACGACTCCTTGATAATGTTCGGATCGACATCAGGGTTGTTCATGTTCTTCGGCAGCGCAACCGTGATGCCCTGCTGTAGGAACGGTGTGACCACCATGAAGATGATCAGCAACACGAGCATGATGTCGACCATCGGCGTGACGTTAATTTCGGACTGTAGTCCGCCGGCACCGCCGCCACCTGACATTCCCATAACTAATCTCCTTTTACTTCAAGCGGTAAACGCCCCGGTAAAACACTTGGCGCGGCGCGCGGAGCCGCGCCCGGAGGTTCACCGTCCCGGCGTTTCAGCTATTACGCCTTCAACTGCTTCGTGCGGTTCTTGATGAAGTAGTCAACGAGCTCTGATGCCGAGTTATCCATCTCGACCACGAAGCCATCGACCTTACCCGTGAAGTAGTTGAACAGCCACACCGCCGGAACTGCCACGAGCAATCCGAGTGCGGTGGTAAACAACGCTTCCGAAATACCGCCGGCCACAGCCGCGATACCCGCTGACTCCGCGTTCTTCATGCCGCGGAACGCGTTGATGATGCCGAACACCGTTCCGAACAGACCCACGAACGGAGCGGTGGAACCGATCGTCGCGAGACCTGACAGACCGCGTTTGAATTCAGCAGTCTTGATCGCGATCGCTCGCTGCAAGGCGCGCTTCGACGCGTCGATCTCGTCACCCGAGATGTCGGTCGATGCTTCATGAGCACGAAACTCCTGCAAGCCGCTGCTGACGACCATCGCCAGGTGCGATTTGCGGTGCTTGTCGCTGATGTTGATCGCTTCTTCAATACGATCGTTCTTGAGTGCCTGCGCGACGCGTGGCGCAAACTCGCGCGACTGTTTCTTCGCCGCGGAGTAGGTCAGGTAACGCTCGACCATGATCGCGATTGAGTAAACTGACATGATCAGCAAAACGATGACGACTGCGATCGCGACGCCACCCATGTTCTTAACCATCTCGGTCAGCGTGAAGTGGTCGGCGCTGGATGCCTCTGGACTGGCTGCAGCATCCTGCAACAGCATCAAGAAACCGATGAAAATACTCGTTAACATTGTCACGGTGAACCCCTCCAAAAGGTTTTATTTAATTGATAGCAAGCAGAGAAGCCGGGACAGCCCACGGTAACCGCGGCGACACGACAAATGTTCTCCGCAGTTATTGCGCTACGAAGTTGTACTGGATCACTCCGGTAACTTTAACTGGCTGCCCTGAAAGCTTGGTTGGGGAAAATCTCGCTTGACGCGCAGCACCTACAGCAGCCCCCTGTAACAGAGGATGCCCGGACACGGCATGTGCAGCAATCACGTTGCCGTTTTCATCAATCGTCACCTGCACAACCACGGTGCCCGCGGCATGTGCTGCTCTGGCAATCGGTGGATACGCTGGTTTGGGTAAGCTGATGGCTTTGCCGTTAAGAACGCCGCCCGAAATGGGAGCGCGCGGCGGAGTTGGCTTAGGCGCCTCAGGTGGCGGCGGTTCTGCAATATCTACTTTCGTTGGCGCACCACCCACGACGGTGCCTGCACCTGGTCCGGCCGGCATCGGCGCCGCGGCGTTCGAGTCGCTACTGCCGATCACGGTAGTCACGCCGCGTCTGACGGGCGGCACGTCGCTGGCTTTGGCCGAGATCTCTTTCGGCGGGAGTCGACTTTCATCAACGCTGGCGACCAACTCCTTACGAACGTCGACGTTCTGCTCGACCTTCTGCGGCTTGGCTTCCTGTTGTTTTTCGGGTTCTTTC
>DASTTS010000551.1:0-6965 GCA_035760085.1 Pyrinomonadaceae bacterium | reverse complement strand
CAATGAGACACCGGCAGTTTGCGTGTGGAAACGCATCTGGAGCGTGCGCTCGTAGTCGCTGCCGAAGCGTCGTTTCATCTCACGCGCCCAGATGCGGCGCGCGGCACGATATTTCGCGATCTCTTCAAAGAAATCGTTGTGGGCGTTAAAGAAGAAAGACATGCGCGGTACGAACTGGTCCACGTCCAGACCAGCATCAACGCCCCACTGCACATACTCGATGCCGTCGCGCAAGGTGAACGCAAGCTCTTGTACGGCTGTCGCACCAGCTTCACGAATGTGGTAACCGCTCACTGAAACAGGGTTATAACGCGGCACGTGTTGAGTGCAGAATCCGAAGGTGTCAATCACCAGCTTCATTGCCGGCTTGATCGGATATATCCACTCCTTCTGTGCGATGTATTCCTTGAGAATATCGTTTTGCAGTGTGCCCGAGATCTTGTCCCAGCGCGCGCCCTGTTTTTCCGCGACGACGAGATACATCGCGAGCAGAACAGATGCGGGCGCATTGATCGTCTGAGAAACGGTGACTTGTTCGAGCGGAATGCCATCGAAGAGAACTTCCATGTCGGCAAGCGACGACACCGCGACGCCGCATTTGCCGACCTCACCTTCAGATAAAGGTGAGTCAGCGTCGTATCCCATCAGAGTGGGAAGATCGTAGGCTACTGAGAGGCCGGTCTGGCCTTGTTGCATCAGGTATTTAAAGCGGGCGTTGGTTTCTTCCGGCGTGCTGAAACCCGCGAACTGTCGCATGGTCCAGAGCTTTCCGCGATAGCCGGTCGGATGGATGCCGCGTGTATATGGAAACTCGCCCGGAAAGGAGATGTCACGCGCGTAATCGAGATCTTCGACGTCGGCGGGCGTGTAGAGGCGCTCAACTTCATCGAGTGAGACGCTTTGGAAACTCTTCTTTCGTTCGGGACGTTTGTTCAGCGCCGGTTGGAGAGTTTCTTCCTCCCAACGCTCGCGCTCTACTTCAGCGGGTGAGCTTTCCTTTGTTTCAGGCATCGCTCGGATATTAACAAAATAATGCCGGGTAGGCACAGAACCGGGCGCGGTAGGCGCCGGGTCAAACTCGGTCTTCAGGCGTGTTGGTGCAGGCGACCCGGCGCTACCGCGCCCGGTTCTGTGCCTACTCGGCTTACGTTAGTGTCTCTGTAGAGGGGAGCGCGGCTGCGATGGCAGTCACAGCCGCGCCAACACGGAGGGTTAACCCGGTTGCGTGGACGTCGAGCAGGGAAAAACTATGGGCAGGTTTCGGCAGGCATGGAAATCGATTTCTCCGTTAATTTTCATGATCATTCAACGGGAATAACATATTCATTACTGCGGACCATGTTCAGCCGGGCGCGTGCCGCCAGCTCGATAGTCCGTGGATCTGTTCGCAGTCTTTCCAACTCCGATTTCAACGACTGGTTGACGTTGCGCAACGCTTCGACATCGGTCTGCATGGCCGTAAGCTGCTGCGCTGCAACCTGAACTTTGCCGCGGGTGCGCATGTTCACCGTCACACAAACGGCGAAAGTCGCCAGCAAAATCATTCCAAAAACTACCCAGGAGGGAATTATTCCGCCGCGGCGGCGCACCTCCGTACGTGTTCCAATGATCTCCATCGAGATCTGTTGCACCGAGGCCAGCGAACCTGTGCGGGGGGTCACACGCTGCGACCGGATTCTTTCGTCAACCCAATATGTGTTTGCGACCTTGCTCACCTCAATACCTCCCAGCTCCTTTGCCGTTCAGATTCCGCTTAGATCGAACTTTCCAGCTCCATGCCAACTGCGGCAAAGGTGAAGGCCCCGCACCGACGGCCTGCCATCCCATGTCCCGAGTAGATTGTCATGCGCTCAAAGTTAAGAGGCTGCTTAACTGGATTCTGTGGGTTAGGCCACAATATAGTCGACTATTGATGACCCGCAGCCCCAACCGAATGTGCTTTACGGCTTGTCAATTTCTTGCCGCTCAACAACTTAGCGGCGATATCGGCGGACTGTAGCATCCGTGCTTAAGCGTGTAAAGACATTTCTCCTCAACGCTTTAACCCCGTAAGTTGAACATTTACTTGAACTAAGCAGCGCTTAAGCAGAATATTGGCGAACAGGCGGCGAACGGAAATCATGCGTGTTAAATATTGTTGACAGTTACGGCTCCGGATAACTAGACTCGTCAACTGTGGGCGACAAGTCATAACGCCCTGCCCTGCGGCCCCTCTTTAAAAGGATCCCACGATTTTACGAGCACAGTAAGGAACGGTGTTGATGTCTGACTCTGCGGTCACAAGCCCGGATGCCACTGCCTCCGAGTCGAGTTTACCTATCAGTTCGATCGTAAGGGCGGTTTGTCAGGCGGCCAGCGGTGGTCCCGACCTGCTTTACGAAGTGATGATTAAGATGAGCTTGATGGTAGAGGCGACTGCGCCGACCTACGGCTTATCGATCTGGGCCACATCCGAGGCGGGTAAACCAACATTGCGCTGGGCGGAAGGGCTCGAAGAGCAGGAGATCGCGATCGGCGAACACGCCGTGGCGGAGAGCTTCGCAAATAAGAGCCGGCCGCAACCGGCGGCGGAAGGCGATCGCGCTATCTGCCTCTTGCTTGCAACTCCATCAGCGGCGCGCGAAGGTGCTGCCCTTTACGGCCGTTGCGTGCGACCGTTAACCGCCCAACAGGCAAAAGAGCTCAACGCGCTCAGCGATGTCGCACACCTGGCCCATTCGCACCAGTCAACAAACGTGGTCCCAACCGGGACCAGGCCGGTGAGCGCATCATCTGCGAGCTCCTTGCCGGGAATGGTATTCAGCAGCCGTGCGATGGCCGACGTGGCGCGGAACGTTGAGCGGATCAAAGATTCAAATTCGACAATTCTCGTAACGGGAGAATCAGGCACTGGCAAGGAGCTGATCGCGCGCGCTATTCATCGACTCAGCCGGCGATCGGAAAGCGAGTTTATTCCTTTCAACTGTTCCGCTGTTCCCGCCGAGCTGATCGAGAGCATGTTGTTTGGTCATCGTCGGGGCACGTTTACGGGTGCGATGTCGGACCAGGCTGGGTTGATTCGATCCGCCGAGAACGGAACCTTGTTTCTTGATGAGATCGGCGACCTGCCGCTCCCACTCCAGCCAAAGCTACTCAGGTTCTTGCAGGAAGGTGAGATTCATACGCTCGGTGAGCGAGCGCCGCGCAAAGTCAACGTGCGCGTGATTGCCGCCACGCACAAGGATCTCGAGAAGCTCGTGAGTGAAAATCTCTTCCGTGAAGATCTTTACTACCGTATCGCGACGTTGACGTTGAAGGTGCCGCCGCTACGAGAGCGACGCGAAGATATTTCAGCGCTGATATCGCATTTCGTCAGTCACTACGCGCGGAAGAATGAGCGACCGATTTCTGGAATTACTGCGGATGCGATCCAGATTCTGGAGACGTACTCGTGGCCCGGCAATATTCGTGAGCTCGCCGCGGAGATCGAGCGTCTCGTGTTGTATGCGGAAGACGACGGGTACATTCGACCGGAGAACATCAGCACGAGAATTCATCCGCAGGGCGCCGCGGGCGAAGTGCCGGCCGCAAGGTTGGACGACCTGCTCGAGAGTTACGAGCGGCGCGTGATCACTGAGACTCTGAAGCGACACGATTGCAACGTCGCTAAGGCGAGCGAAGCGCTTGGGCTCGGCTCGCGGCAGACCTTATATAAGAAGTTAAAACGGCTGGCGATTGATATAGGAGATTTCTTACAGGAAGATACTGAACCTGGTATGCAGTACCGGGCCTAAAGAAATATTTCTCGCGCAAAGACGCAAAGGCGCAAAGTTAAGACCTCCGGCTACCGAAGGTTCTTAACTTTGCGCCTTTGCGTCTTTGCGTCTTTTGCGCGAGAAAAATCTTCTGTTAACACCGGGCCCATCGTTGTAGCCCGTGGGCGACATGGTCCATCGCTAATAAAAACAGACCTTCCATACCTGATCCCCTTCGTTCTAACTCGCGAGCTTGTCAACCGCAGGCTACAAATTACACCCGTAACCCCACAAAAACCCCAATTGGACCACTGGCACAGCGGTTGTAAACCTCATGCTCGTCCGCGAAGCAATCGCATCGCATCACTGGTCGAGCTGACAAACTAATGAAAGCTAAAACCACAACAAACTTAACATCAGTCGTAATGCTCGCTGTTCTTACTCCGTTCCTGGCGCTCGCGATTCTCGTCAGCATCCAGACCGCGGGGATACGGAACAACGAAGTACTGCTACTGCTGCTTACGTTGTCGAGTGCTGTTCTCAGTGGGATCAATGGCTTTGGACGACGAACGTCCACAGCGGTTCCATTTTCGACAGCAAAGACTGTTCGTGGCACCCGCCTTCATTTGTCCGCTCGTTCGAGCAACAACGCCTAATCGAATCTAAAAGGAGCAACCACATGATTAAGAGATTTTTCGCCGATGAAACAGGTCTTGAACTTTCCGAATACGCCGTCGCAGCAGCGCTCGTAGCGTTGGCATGCGTCGCCGCTTTCCAACTTCTGGGTACCAACATCGGCACCAAGATCAACGAACTCGCCGGCAAGATCAAGTAGTTCTTAAGGAACTCGTTGACCCGGCAGCAGCGAGGATGTGCTGCCGGGCTGAATAAAGGCGCAAGCCTTTCGATTGTGAGGGAGGATTGATCGAATGTTCAGGAAATTCTTGCAGGATGAGAGTGGTCTAGAGCTTTCCGAATACGCAGTTGCCGCAGCGCTCGTCGCGTTGGCAGCCGTCGCCGCTTTCCAGCTGTTGGGTGGAAACATCTCCATCAAGATCAACGAACTCGCCGGAAAGCTTCAGTAATCTTTTTTACGTTGAAACGATCCATGCCGGGTGGCGCGCCTTGTGAAGTTTTGACTACACAGGTGCGCCGCCACCTTTCTGCAAATCCACCAAAAACGCAGTTGCCTGATCGAGATGCTGAGCCCTACCGCAATTATTGTTGAAGTTTTTCTCGTGCCGCTCGCCGTGCTGATTATTTATTACGACGTGCGGTATCGCCGTATTCCTAATGCATTCGTACTCGCAACTCTGATCAGCGGAATCACTCTGAACGTGGTAATTGGCGGTTTGCAGGGTGGTCTATACAGCATCGGTGGATGCGTGCTCGCCTTTATCTTGATGTTCATGTTGCACGTCTTCGGAGCGATGGGTGCTGGCGACGTCAAATTGTTCGCCGCCGTCGGCTCAGTGCTCGGCGCTCAACTCGTGCTTCCGACTTTTGTGGTGGTCGTTCTAACCGGCGGTGTGCTGGCCCTGGTTTCCGTCGTGCGCTCGGGAGTTTTCGCAACCACGATGCATCGTGTGCTGCAAATTCTCGTCGGCTTGTTACCAGGTTGGCAGATGCCGAAATTCAGTGTCCCTGCTGATCGTCGTCTCACCATTCCATACGGTGTGGCGATCACCATCGGCGCCATTATCGCAACTGCGATCTTTCACGCTTAACAGCGGCAATTAACCAGGCCCTGACCTGGCGAGAACGGAGAGTTGATTCCCATGCGAAACAAACGTTTCTTTCTAGTTTTGGTAGGGGCGCTGATTTTTGGAGTGCTCGCTGCCGTATCAGTCAGCAGATATCTATCGAGCGCACAGGCCTACACCAAGAACCTGAACAAGGTGGCGGTGGCCAAAGTCGCGATTCCGATCGGGAGCAAGATCATTCCCGAGCAGATCATGGTGGTCCAGTTTCCCAAGGAATCAACTCCCGACGGAGCTTTCGACACGCCTGAAAAACTGGCCGGTCGCGTAGCCGTGATGAATATCGCCGCGCGCGAGCCGATCACTGAATCGAGACTGGCACCCGAAGGTACGGCCGCCGGTCTCTCCGCGATCATTCCTGAAGGCTATCGCGCGATGACGGTGAAGGTCGACGACGCAGCGGGCATCTCCGGTTTCATCATGCCGGGCACTCTCGTTGACGTGGTCGTCACGATCGATCCGCGCGAAGGTTCCGGTATGCAGGACCCGATCTCGAAGATCGTGTTGCAGAACATCAAGGTCCTCGCCAACGGTCAAAACATCGACAAGCCGAAAGATGAGCGCGAAGCAAACGCCGTGAAGGCTGTGACGCTTCAGGTCACACCGGAGCAGGCAGAGAAACTCGCCCTCGCCTCGAGCGAAGGCAAACTCCAGCTCGTGATGCGCAGCCAGATCGATCAGGGTGACGAACAGACCCCGGGCGTCAACAAGCGTGGTTTGTTGACTGGCGACAAGGCCATGCCGGCTCCAGAGCCGGGTTCATTGAAGAGTGAACAGCCGAAGAGTGAAGCGAAGCCAGTTCGCAGATCAGCAGTGTCCACGCCGAAACCAGTTGCAGCAGCCCCGGCTCCTCAGCCTACTCCACGTACCCAGGTGGAAATGATCGAAGGCGCGAAGAAGCGCAACGTCGAGTTTCCATAGATCACTCGATTACTAACCAGACTAGTTGATCGCGTCGACGATCGCTTGAAACAAAGGAGCATATGATCATGCAGAGCCGTTCCCCAATTTCACGCCGAGTGAGTTTATTACTGGCGTCACTGATTACCATTTTTGCCACTTCCATCGCGCACGCCCAGGAAACTTCTTACAAGGCGTCGTTCAGTCAGAACAAAGAGGCGATTGCCGTCAACGTTCTGGTGGGACAATCGCGCGTGATCAACTTCGATCGCCCGGTCGGACGTTTTTCAGTCTCGAATCCTGATATCGCTGAAGCCGTGCTCGTCACGCCAGACCAGGTGCTCGTCAACGGTAAAGCTTTTGGTCAGGTCAACTTCATCGCATGGGAGCAGACCGGCGGCCAGTTTTTAGTGTTTGACGTTTACGTCCGCGCCAATCTTTCACTGCTTGATTCGCAGATTCGCACGCTCTTTCCGAAAGACGACGTTCGTCTCAGCCAGGCCAACGGCTCGGTTGTGATCTCGGGCAGCGTGAAGGATGTGAATACCTCGACGCAGGTGCAGAGCGTTGT
>DASTTS010000550.1:0-3799 GCA_035760085.1 Pyrinomonadaceae bacterium | reverse complement strand
GTAGGCAAAGTAATGACGATGCCGCCGCTGCGCGAAGTCGAGCGAAGCGGGAAGCTGCCATTGTCGTTTGCACAGCAGCGCTTGTGGTTCATCGATCAACTGGAGCCGGAGAGCGCGGCTTATAACATTCCGGCAGCCGTGCGATTGCGAGGCAAGCTGAATGTTGAAGCGTTGCAGCGCAGTTTTGCGGAAGTTGTGCGACGCCACGAAGTGTTGCGCACGACGTTCGTGACCGAAGCAGGTGAGCCGCAACAGGTGATTGGCACGGACTATGAAGTTGAGTTGACAGTGCTGGATTTCAGTCATCTGCCGGAAGCCGAACGCGGGACTACGGCGCGCGAGTGGGCGACAAGTGAAGCAGCACAGCCATTTGTGTTGAGTGAAGGACCACTGCTGCGTGTGGGACTAGCACGATTGAGCGAAGAAGAACAAGTGCTGGCGGTGACGATGCACCACATCATCAGCGATGGCTGGTCAGTAGGTGTGCTGACCAGAGAGGTGAGCGAACTTTATGAAGCTTATAGTCGCGGAGAAGAATCGCCACTCGCAGAGTTGGCAGTGCAGTATGCGGACTTTGCAGTGTGGCAGCGCGAATGGTTGCAGGGTGAAGTGCTGGAACAGCAGTTGGCTTACTGGCGCGAGCAGTTAGCTGACTTAGTACCACTGGAGCTGCCAACGGATCGAGTAAGGCCCGCCGTCCCAAGTCATGTAGGAGAAGTCCTGTCGTTTGATCTTAGTGCTGATCTGACGACGGAATTGCAGGCGTTGAGCCGGCGCAATGGTGTGACGCTGTTCATGACGTTGCTTGCCGGCTTCGCCGCCCTGCTAGCCCGTTACAGCGGACAGGATCAAATAACCGTCGGAACGCCAGTCGCGAACCGTGCTCAACCAAAGACCGAGGACCTGATCGGCTTCTTCGTCAATCAACTCGTACTCCGTACCGATCTCAGCGGCGATCCAACGTTTAATGAATTGCTGAAACAAGTGCGCAAGACAACGCTCGGAGCATACGAACATCAAGACGTGCCATTCGAGCGGCTCGTGGAAGTACTGATGCCGGAACGTGATCTGAGTCGCACGCCGTTGTTCCAGGTGATGCTGGTGTTGCAGAACGCACGGCGCGAAGACTTGCGACTTGCGGGCCTCGAAGTTGAGAGTCTCGCGGACGAAACGCGGCCTGCAAAGTTTGATCTCGCGCTTGAGCTGCAAGAAACCTCCGGCGGCATTCACGGAACCTTCGAGTACAGTACCGACCTCTTCAAGGCGACGACCGTCAAACGTCTCGCCGCGCATTTCCAAAATCTACTCGAGCGCGTAATCGCTCAACCCGATCGACGTCTCTCGCAGTTGTCGCTGCTTACCAACATCGAGAGAGAACAGCTACTCGTCACCTGGAGTCATAACGGCAGAAGATACGAACAGGAGAAATGTATCGACGACCTGTTCGCAGAGCAGGCGACACGCGCGCCTGACCAAATTGCGGCCGCCGGTCCCGACGGCTTTCTTACCTACGGCATCTTGCACGAACAATCCAGTCGCCTTGCACAACTCATTAAGGAGCTACAAAGATGATCGAGAACCGAGAGTATCGAATCAAACGATCCCAGGTTGGCAATATCAGATCTCTGCACAACACCATCACGGAATTGATTGGACCAAACGCGCTCCGCTGGTACGTCTCGGAGATCACTAGAGCTGAGCTCGTCATCGAAGCCACGATCTGCAACGACAACTTGCGAGTTTTCGATCAAAGCGTCGACGAGACTTACTATCCGGGCAAAAGCGTTGTGGTCAACATCATTCCGACGGGTGTTGGCTGCGAAATCGGGGGCTACGCAGGCGACGCCGCGCCGGCCACCAATCTGCTCGCGGCCGCCGCGGACTATCTCGTCACGAATCCCAACGCGGTCAACGCTTCGAACTTCATCAGCCTGGAACGAAACGTCGTTTATACCGAAGGTTTCTGCATCGATCTCTTTTGCAAAGGACTCATCGATCTCTATATCCCTTACGCAAACCGCGTCGGCTTGATTATTGAAGAAGCTGACGAGCGCCAGCTCGACGTGGTCTTCAATATCGTCAATACCGTCAAAGCTGTTTACGGCATCAACATCGTCGATTACGTCATCACGAAACAACCGATTGGCAGTCGTTGTGTGAGGAACAAATCAGGCGCATACGTTGGCAGCATCGATCGGCCGGAAGTCATTTTGGATGCTTGTGCGGCACTCATCGACAAGGGCGCCAACGCGATCGCGATCACGTCTAATGTTCAGGATCTGCCGCGAGAGGAGTATGCGCTTCACTTTGCCGGACAGGATGCGAATCCGACTGGTGGGGTGGAGGCCGTCATTTCACATTTGATTACGAACCAGTTCCGCGTGCCGGCGGCGCATGCGCCCATGATTAATGTCAAGGACATCGACTTCAGAGACCAGGTTGTGGACGCGCGTGCGGCCGGCGAGATGGCGTCTGAAAGTGGTCTCGCGTGTGTGTTGATTGGTCTGCACCGGGCAGCGCAGATCACGAGAGCGCGCCGCGCGCAAATCGCGGATGCTGTGAATGTCAACAACCTGCTCGCGGTTGTGGCGCCAGCCGGTTGCATGGGTGGTATTCCCACGATCTACGCGCAGTTGCGCGGTGTGCCGGTTATCGCCGTCGACGAGAATCGTACGCTCCTCGGCATCACGCCATCGATGATGGGCTTCGACAACGTCATCGAAGCGCGCAGCTATGCTGAAGCGGCGGGCATCGTGATGGCCCTCAAGCGCGGTATCAACCTCGAGAGCATCTCACGGCCTCTCACCACGATGAAGTATGAAGTTGCAGACCGCGAACTCGTCACTTCAGTAGCATAAGGTCTTCCTTTGCGCCTTTGCGCCTTTGCGGGAGAAATCCTACTGAGCGCCCACGAAGATTTCTCACGCAAAGGCGCAAAGGCGCAAAGTAAAACGCAAAGCTCACCATTCCGAGGCAAGCTGATGATAAGTAATACGTCCGGTCGACTGATTGGACTGATGGTCGACTCGACTCCGCAGTTGCTGCTGGGCATGCTGGGGATTCTCAAGTCGGGCAATGGCTTCGTGCCTGTCGATCCGCGCTATCCCGAGGAGCGGATCAGTTTCATCATTGCCGATTGTGAGCTCGAGATCCTCATCGTTCAGGAAAAGTATTTGGACCAGGCGCTACGCGCGGCCGGACATGACTCTTCGTTAAAACAAATCATCTGTCTCGATGACGCACCAAACGGTAACGGTAACTCTCACATCAAGGTTTACGACCGGCAGGACTTCACGGCGCGGCCGTCACTGGTCCAAACAGACTCTCGCCCCGACAAACTAGCTTACGTCATCTACACTTCCGGCTCGACCGGAAAGCCCAAGGGCGTGCCGATTACGCATAGCAATCTCGCGCCGATTCTCCTTTGGGGATGCGACTACTTCAAACTCGGGTCGCACACGAAGACGCTGCAGGTTCTCTCTTACTGCTTTGACTTCGGTGTCTTTGATCTCTTGACGACACTACTGGCCGGTGGCACGGTGCACTTCTTTGACAGGCAGTCCATTACGGGAGCGTTTCGCTATAGCGAGCTGATCAATTCGCGAGCGATCAACACACTCCACTGCACACCTTCTTCGTTCAAAGAGATGATGAATTCTGGTGAGCGAATGGAGACTTTGAAAACACTCCATCTCGGAGGCGAGCAGTTGACCCGCAGCACGATCGAGCAGCTTTCCGGGTCGCTCGGTGATGACTGTGTGATTTACAACGGCTATGGACCAACCGAAGCAAGTGTCAA
>DASTTS010000549.1:0-8844 GCA_035760085.1 Pyrinomonadaceae bacterium | reverse complement strand
CCATCATTAATCTCGATTCGCAAGCGTTCGGCTTCGCGATCGGCTCGACGCTCCAGTGCAAACTCGATCTCTTCACGCAACTGCTTTGCGTTGACTTCCTGTTTGCGAATCGTGATCTTGTTGATTACGCCAATCACGCCCGCCAGCTGTCTAATCGCTCGTTCCGCATCGTTGCGTTCACGCCAGTAGTCCACTTCGCCCTCAAGCGTGACCCACCCATCCGATACAGTTGATTGAATAAGTTCATTCGGGACCAATGCGTCCCATTCGAGCGCATTACGAACAGCACCTGCAATCTCCGAGTCAGTGCGTAGAAAGCGATCCAATGGAATAACCTCAATGTCATTCGCTACATCAAGCACGCCAGCAACACGATGCGCGGCGTCCTGTGCAGCGATTTTCTGCGCATAACTCGGTACTGTACCGGTCAAAGTTGCTACTGCGTCGTTGACTTCAACGTTGATGCTCGCCCAGTCAATGCGCGAATCCCATTTCATTTCGCGTAGCACCCGTTGTTTAAGATCTCTGTCACTTCGTTTTTCCAACATGATGATCCTCCCACGGTCTAACCAGGCTGTTCCCTTGAACGCCTGCCACTGCGCCCCCTCCAAGCTTCAACACTTTTGGTCAGAGCAACGGTTGTGCCGTATTTGGATTAAGAAATTAGGGACAAATCGACTGTTTAGCTTAGTTTTAGGCAGCTTTCGTGGGGAAAGTTTCGCATGCCGCTGCGAGGAAACTCGCTCCAGTCTGACGGCTCAGAAAGGGACAAACGCCAACAGTTAACTGGTGTGGGCGACTCCCTTTCATTGGGAAGGCGGCACGGACCTTGCTCCTTTGTAGTTTTCGAGCCGGGCAGATCTGCGCAGCAAATGGAGCCGCGAATAAGGTTACCAAAGTTGACTAATGAGAGCCTTGCTTCTCATCATTCAAACGTTGGCCGGTGCGCGCCTCAGAGTAATTGATATGGAACATGAACATTCTGCCGAAGCCATCAAACAGCGATTAGCCAGAGGACCAACACATAACTACCTGCGCGACTGGATCTACGGAGGCATCGATGGCTCAGTCACAACCTTTGCAGTTGTAACTGGAGTAGCGGGAGCAAGATTGTCGTCGTGGATAATTCTGGTGATGGGTTTCGCAAATCTCTTCGCCGATGGTTTTTCGATGGCGGCCAGTAATTATCTTGGCACAAAGGCTGAACACGATGACTTACATCGTTTGGAAGCAGTCGAGAACCGGCACATCGATATCGCTCCGGAAGGTGAACGGGAAGAAGTCAGGCAGATTTTCCAGCAAAAAGGGTTTGTGGGTGAAGACCTGCGCCGGATCGTTCAGCTTATCACGGCAGATCGTCGACGATGGGTGCGCACCATGTTAACCGAGGAGTATGGTCTGCCATACGAGGTACGTTCGCCCTGGATCGCTGCGGTGAGCACATTCAGTTCATTTTTTGTTTGCGGGCTCATCCCACTACTCCCCTACTTGTTTCAATTCACTCACGCTTTCACAATTTCGGTGATTGTAACGGCAGCGGTTTTCTTTGCGATCGGTTCGGCGAAGAGTCGATGGTCCACAACGTCATGGCTACGATCAGGATTGGTGACGTTATTTGTTGGCGCAATCGCAGCCGGCCTGGCCTACGCGGCTGGGGTCATCCTCAAAACATTCGCAGATTGACTTAGGCACACCGAACTTTGACGCCGATGGATTCAATGTCACATGTTGCGGTGCAAACAGACTGGCACGCGCTGGATGCGCGCGCAGTTGCCGACTCACTCGATGTAGATCCGACATCAGGATTAACAACGTCAGAGGTGAGCCAACGTCAACTTCTCTACGGTCGCAATGCACTTCAGAAAATTAAACCGCGCGCCGTGTGGCGTATTCTCATAGATCAATTCGCGAGCATTGTGATTGCGCTCCTGGCAGTCGCTGCAGGAATCTCCTGGGCCACGGGCGACGGTGCTGAAGCAATTGCAATCTTGATTGTTCTCGTGCTGAACGCAGCCGTGGGCTTCGCAACCGAATGGCAGGCGGATCGCGCTCTCGACGCACTGCGACGGCAGTCGCATACGAATTCACGGGTGCGGCGCAATGGGTTTGAAACATCCATTGACGCAGAGGAGTTGGTTCCGGGTGATATCGTCGTTCTCAACGCCGGCGATCGTGTACCTGCCGATGCTCGATTGCTTGAAGCAGTTCGTCTCGAGGCTGAAGAATCAGCGCTGACGGGCGAAAGCACGACAGTCGAAAAAAGTATCGAGGCGGTTCCGGAACAAACGACTCTGGCTGAGCGCCGATCGATGCTCTACCTCGGAACCGCCATAGCCTCCGGCCGAGCCGTCGCGGCGGTGGTGAGTACCGGTACTGCTACTCAGCTCGGAAGCATTGGCCGGCTTGTCGCGATCTCAACCAAGGAACGCTCGCCGCTTGAAATACAACTCACTAACTTAGGACGCCGACTGGTCTACCTGGTTCTGATCATCGCCGCGGTGGTGATGGTTACTGGATGGTTACGTGGTGATGGTCTTTGGATCATGGTCGAGGTTGGCATCAGTCTCGCCGTCGCCGCCGTACCGGAAGGCCTTCCTGCCGTCACGACACTCATTCTTGCTCTAGGCGTGCTGCGCATGGCCCGCCAGCGCGCGATCATGCGCCGTCTTTCTGCCGTCGAAACACTTGGAAGCACTACTGTCATCTGCGCAGACAAGACAGGGACCTTGACCGAGAACCGCATGACGGTAAGGGAGTATTACCTATCAGATGGTCGCCGAATTGACATTGAAGGATCTCGAAACAGCCTCGCAGGCGACGAACTTCTCGAGCAGGCAGTTCGCATCGGAGTGCTCTGTAATGAAGCGGCGTTTCGCGCCGAGGCGGACGACGAAAATCGCGCTATCGGCGATCCGACAGAAACCGCGTTACTCGTTGTTGCTGACGCTCTTGTTCTCGATGTTTCCACCGAACGAGCGAAACATCCGAAGGTGGCAGAACAGCCTTTCCAAACGTCGACAAAGCGAATGACAACCCTCCATCGCAGAACTGATGGCGAACACTTCGCAGCGTTGAAAGGAGCGCCTGCTGTGGTGCTTGCTGCTTGTTCAACTTATCGCGATGCTGCCGGAAACAATGTCATTCTGAATGCAGAGGCCATTGGTAGATTCACGGCCGCTAACGAACAGATGGCTAACCGGGCACTGCGAGTGCTGGCGCTCGCGGTGAAACATTTTAAAGACGATGAGCAACACTCCTCTGACGAAGTGCTTGAGAGTGGATATACATTCGTAGGCCTCGTGGGCATGATCGATCCACCTCGTCCAGGCGTCGCGAATGCCATCCGCCGCGCAAAAACTGCCGGCATCCGAACTGTTATGCTTACTGGCGATCAATTGAATACAGGTCTGGCAATCGCGCGCGAATTAGGTCTCGGCAAGAAAGTGCCGACGGCACTTCATGCGCGCGACTTGATTGACGCTGAACCAGATCGGCTTGCGGAGCTTGCTAGTAATACAGATGTATTCGCTCGTGTCTCACCTGAAGAGAAGTTGAGGATTGTCGAAGCGTTACAACAAGCGGGTGAAGTGGTCGCGGTTACGGGAGATGGGGTAAACGATGCTCCGGCATTGAAGCGAGCGAATATTGGTATCGCCATGGGCCAACGCGGCACTGAAGTCGCCAAGGAAGCGGCGGACGTGGTCCTGGCGGACGATAACTTTGAAACCATTTTGAAGGCTGTGGAGGGTGGCCGAACCATCTATGCAAACATCACTAAGTTTGTACACATGATGTTTTCACATAATCTTGGCGAGGTGCTGATGATCTTCACAGCCATCGCTGTTGGCTTGTCCTTGCCGCTGTTGCCGCTGCAGATCCTGTGGATGAATCTGGTCACCGATGTATTTCCGGCGCTCGCGCTGGCTGTCGAACCGGCTTCACCAGAAATAATGAACCAGCCGCCACGAAGTTCGCGAACAACTCTCTTGTCGAGGCCTTTCCTCGTTTTGATTGCCTGGCAATCTGCAATGTTGGGCGCGCTCGGGCTTGGGGCTTACATCTGGGCGCTGCAAATGTATGGACCAGGAGCTCATTCGCGCACAATTGCATTATTCGCACTAGTTGCCGTCCAACTGGGCCACACGTTCAATTGTCGCTCTCGCAGCCGATCGGCGTTTGATGGCCTGTTTAGAAACCCATTTATTTGGCTCGCGGCACTCATCGTCGTGATCTTACAGCTTCTGGCAGTGTATTTTACGCCACTGTCACAAGTGCTCGGCACGGTCAAACCGTCAGCAATGGATTGGATAGTTGTTTGCGCTTGCGGATTACTCGCGGTGGGTATTGTAGAAGTGGCAAAGTTAGTGTTTCGTGCTCGCCATCACGCTTGGATTGCTCCAAACGTTCCAACAGCTTAGGACGCTGCGACCGACTGAGGAAATCTTCGCACGAGCAAGGGTCGTTTTTCCCAAACTCTGACAACCCGCCGGTCAGACGGGTCAAATTCCCAAAGGCACAAACCTTGCTAATTATGAGGCCAAGTGGTCTTGAAGGAGGAATTATGACAACACTTCGCTCTGCTATAGATCAAAACCAACACCCGCTCATCCCCGCGACATCAATTATGAGTGATGACAAGCAGCATGAGGTGCGCTGTGGAATGTGCGCGAGAGAGCTCTACGTTGACGAAGACGCCTATCGTTTTTACAGCGAGGCGTTACTTTCCGGCCTGGACAATCCTTTCCGCTGCGAGATATGCAGCGAGGAGTACGACGATCTCGCCTATGAAGGGTGAAATCATCTACGGATGCCAACCAGTGGTCGCGGCTCGACAGCAGTGACGCGAATGCGAGCGTCCAGTATCTCTGCGCCGGTCTCGTGCACCACAAAGGGATTGCAATCGAGTTCCGCGATCTGTGGCAAATCTTCGACCATCGCACTCACGCGCAACAGTCCTTCTTCCAGAGCCGTAACATCAACAGGAACGCTGCCACGAAAGCCTGAGAGTAACGGATAAGTCTTTAACTCACGAATCATTTCTGCAGCATCTTCGTTGGAAAGAGGAGTGAGACGTACCGACACATCTCGCAATAACTCGACCTGAACGCCACCAGCGCCACAGGCGACCACTGGACCAAACTGCCGGTCGTGTACGACACCCACCAACATTTCAACTCCACGTTTTGCCATCCGTTGAACTACAAAGCCCGACGCATGATGTCCGAGCGAACTCAGCTTTTCACTCATCTCGCGCGCCGCGGCACGCACCCCCTCCGCACCGTTAAGATGAAGTCTGACCGCACCCGTTTCAGTTTTATGAATGACTCCGTGAGCGATGGCCTTCAAAGCAACCTCTCCGCCAATTTCATCTGCGGCTGCACCAGCATCTTCAACAGTCTCAACAACTCTCTGTTCAATTAAGGGCAAGCCATAGCAGGAACAAATCTTCGCTACCTCGTCCGGCGTCAACCAGCCTTCTTCGCGAGCCAGGGCAGCAGAGACAACGGCCGCGGCCTCGTCCGTACGGATGTCCGCAAATTTAGCCGGATAAGTTTCGTGCCGATCGCGCCATTGTCGATAGCGTGTGGCGCGGGCGAGAGCAATCGCTGCAGTTTCTGGAAATGAATACGAAGGGATACAGACTTTCGTTGTTCGCAATTCCTTCGGTGCTTCGTGCGCCGAGAGAAAGACACTCAGAAGCGGTTTGCTTTGGTCGAAGTGCTGCACTGCTTCAACGATCGATTCAGCAACATCGTCAGCTTGCGTTACCAGCGGTGGCGTGAAAATCACTATCAGAGAATCGATGTTCTCGTCTGTGCCGACAATTTCGATTGCTTGCCTGTAATGTTCGGCAGGTGCAGACGCGATCATGTCAACCGGATTCCCAACACTGGCTCCGGCTGGAAGAAATGCGCGTAGTTTAGCCTGGCTACTATCGGATAGAACTGGAACCTCCAGATCGCGCGCCTCACATGCATCAGCGCAAAGAATTGCAGGACCGCCGGCGTTGGTGATGATTCCAACACGCCGGCCATTAGGAAGTGGTTGATTTGCCAGTAATGAAGCCACATCAAACAGCTCCGCGAGGGTGTCGGTGCGAACGACTCCAGCTTGTCGAAACAGTGCATCAACTGTGACATCGGAGGCTGCGATAAGTGCACCGGTGTGAGATGAAGTAGCACGCGCGCCTGCGGCTGAGCGTCCACTCTTCACTACCGCGATCGGTTTCTTGCGCCCGACGCGGCGCGCGATCTCTGAGAACTTCTTCGGGTTTCCAAACGACTCCAGGTAGAGAAGAATCACGTCAGTATCGTCATCTGATTCCCAGTATCGCAGCAGATCGTTTCCTGATATGTCCGCTTTATTCCCTACGGAAACAAAGGTTGAGATACCAAGACCCAGCGAGTTCGCAAACTCCATAATGGCGAGGCCCAGCGCGCCACTCTGCGACGAGAACCCAACTCGTCCACGCGGCGGAATGACGGGCGCAAAGGTGGCATCGAGTAGCACGCCTGGATTGGTATTCGCAATGCCCATGCAGTTAGGACCAATCAATCTCATGCCGGCCCCGCGACAGACCCTCAGAAGTTCAGCTTGTCGAGCTTTTCCTTCTTTGCCAGTCTCCGCGAAGCCGGCCGAGATGACTACCAGCGCCTTTACGCCTTTTCGAGCACAGGCAGTAGCAACTTTAACTACGCTTGAGACCGGAACAACGATCACGGCTAGATCGACAGGATCCGAAATCGCTTCGATCGAGGGGTAAGACTTAACATTTTCAATAACGCCGGCGGCGGGATTAACCGGGTACACCGTACCTTTAAATCCATAGTGCAGCAGATTATGAAAGATTTCGCCGCCGATGGTTCCACGCTGACGCGAAGCCCCGATCACGGCAACTGCACGTGGTTCAAAGAAGAGCTTCAACGCGTTTACGGCAGCGATCGACTCTCGACGTTCGAACTGCTTACGAGCTTCTTCAGTAAAAGACGTGGGTAGAACTACGTGAAGCTGTCCAGCGCTGGCGTGGACCTCAATGGGAAATCCCGATTCGCGAAACACGTGCAGCATCGCGTGATTCGCAGCCACAACCTCAGCCTCAAAAATTCTGATCCCATTTGCTGCGGCCACGTCCGCCAGTTGGCAGAGCAAGATGGTGCCGAGTCCTCGTCCCTGAAAATCGTTTGCGATCGTAAAGGCGACCTCGGCTCGTTCCTCTGTGATGACAACATAGAATGCGTGGCCCACAACACGGTCCTCGTCGCCACTGCACGCAACTAATCCAAAGGATTGGTCCAGGTTTGCTTCTCGGTGAGCTTCGGCAGCCAGGGCAGAGCTATTCTGAAGGGAGTAAAACCGCAGCCAGCGTGAATCTTCGGAAAGCGATGTCAGCAGTGTTCTAAGACCGGCTTCATCCGAAGGACGCATTACTCTAATGCGCACGGTTGAACCATCGCGCAATACAACGTCGCCATCACGGTGGGCGTCCGCGCTCTTTTGAAAAGCTGCTCTATTGTCTCGCATGTGTGACGGAGTTTATCCGATGTCTTATCCTTCTGACACTCCTGTTACGCGATCAATCCGGATCCGAAAGACGATTACTGGTGGTGTAGAAGCGTCGACTGCAATCGCAGACTCGACTGGTGTCAAGAGAGGAAACTTACGGAGGAGTTTCGTCAGAATCTCTTCGCGCTCGTTTGATTTTGTGATCTCTTCAAACTTGCCAAACGCGATGGCGCTCCGCCAGTGCAGGTCGCTTTCGATTTCGTCCACCTGGATGCAGGCTTGAGGATTTGTCCGCAGACCCGAAATCTTCAGTCCGGGCAAGGAATGGCTATAAAGACAGTCGTCTTCGAGATGGCAACTGATCGGAACGACGTACGGTTCGCCATTAACAACGCAGCCGAGTCGTGCAACCCGCGCCGACTGAAGCACCTTCTGTGCTTCGATTTCATTGAGCATCGTCATCATAGCGCATGCCTCCTCGAACTTATGAAACTGAGCATCCTCGAATCATCTTGAGCTCTTGCGAACCACTTCAACTGAGCAATGCGCCCGCGCCGCGACCGCTGCGGAAACGCTACCCAGAATGAATCGCTCAAAGCGATTACTGAACCCCGTGGAACCAACGAAGATGCAGTCAGCTCCCCACTCTTCCGCTGCTTTGCAGAGTTCTCTCTTAGGATCACCTTCTTTGACCACACAAGTAACCTTGATCGCGGCCGCCCGCAAAAGCCCCACCGAGTGTTCTGAGATCTTTTCAACCCACTCCTTCTCTTCTCTTCTATCCTCTTCGATGGTTTCTTCCAGCGGAGGAATCAGCTTTCCGAGAAACTCGGGCGCTAACGGATCGTCGACCAGAACCACCATAACTTCACTTTGAGGAGGCCACTTGCGCGCGGCGACGGCCCGCAATGCCTCATCACTTGGCGGCGACCCATCGGTCCCGACAATGATTCTTACTGGAGAATTTGGCTCATCGACACGTCCACGAGCGATCCTGACCGAGCAAAGAGCTTCAGTTAAAACACGCTGAGAAACACTACCAAGCACAAAGCGCCCCAGCGCCGTCCGTCCGTGCGAACCCACCACAATCAAATCGGGCTTCCATTGGTCCGCCTTTGAAACCAACTCCCAGGCAGCCGAGCCGCATGAAGAATCGGCCGTCACCTTCCAGTTGGGAAAGTTAGTCTGCACTCGGTCTCGTGCGCGTGCGGCCAACGCAAGTGCCTCCTTTGCCGCAGGACAATGCTTTGAAAAATTACGTTCCAGTTCTGCCGGCGACTTCGCTTCGCGAGCCTGCTCGATGATTTCGTAAGTCGACGGTGGCGGCGGCGGAAGCCACAC
>DASTTS010000548.1:0-7105 GCA_035760085.1 Pyrinomonadaceae bacterium | reverse complement strand
ATTTCCACCTCTAACGAGTAATCGCTTTCAAGTCGCGCATCGTGCTACAGAACGAGCGGACAGAGACGACGGCATCGTTGGCGTAGTCGAGAATCGCTGTGCGCAGCTCCGGCGACTCCTGAAACATGAAGAGCGTGCGCCCGTTGTTCTGCTGGATACTTTCAATCTGAAAGCCGCGGCAGCGCAGAAAGCTGGATAGCGTCAGATCAGTGGTTTGGTACGTCTGTTTCAACTTTGGGGAAATCGGGTCGGCGATTGGTTTCATTGCTATTCTCTCTGATTGGTATTGAGGACTCGTTAACATCAATGCACACCTCGACTCGCTGAGTGACTGGCCTGTTCACTGAATTTTGAACAGGCCAGCAACCCAGCCGGAACTGCGATTCAAAAAACCAATTAGGAATTGGTGAGCGTGTACGAAAAGTTTAGTTACAGGGCGTGCCGAGGCTTTGCACTTGCAGCTCGTTAAGTGCCGCAATGATCGCATCGCCGTCAGCCAGAAGCTCCTGGCCCGTTGGACCAAGCGTCGAATCCTGGTTGAGCTTGCCGGCGGAGATCATGTCGTTCACCTTTTTCTGGAAGTCTCTGACTTTGGTGATGGAGTTGCAGAACTTGCCCTGATCGAGCGTAAGTGCAACACCGTCGAGCTGACCTAAAAGGCCGGGACGATCCTTCGTCTCAGCATTCTTGCCCGAGATGGTAATGACCTGCACTTTACCCTTGAGCTGCGTGATCATGGACTGCACTTCGCTGACCGTTGTGGCCTGCGCAACAGGCGCGGTGATAAGCATAAGAACGGCGAATGCGACAGCAGCGAACGAGATTTTCTTCATCATTGATTCAATATTTTCCTTCATCTATTAGATTAGTGCGCGTGAGTTCCTATCGGGCCGTGAACATAACTGAGTGCGCGCTGTTCTTTTAGCAATGACCGTGCCTCACGCGCCTAACCTTTGAAATGCGGAGAAATACGTGGATCAACAATGATGCGCGGCAGAAAATGTGTTCCGTGGTGGAACATTAACGAGGTGCGCTGCTCCAGCATGGATCACGAGCCACTCTGCGTCCTCTGCGGCCTCTGCGTCTCTGCGTCCTCTGCGTAAAATAAGGCCGTCTAAATCGTTTAACGCAGAGATCGCAGAGACGCAGAGATCGCAGAGACGCAGAGGACACAGAGACGCAGAGGTCGCAGTTCAAAACCGGATTTTGATGCCGCCGTTGATTACACGCCCCTCCGTGTGCGTGTAAATCTCGGCAAAGGTTGGCATCTGGTGCGGCGGGAAAACTACCTGGCTTAAGCGTCCCTGGCGAGTGTCGGTGATGTTTTCGAAATTGATAAAGAGGCTGTACTTGCCGAACGTCTTTTCGCCGAAAATTCCCATTACCCAAAACGGTTTGGTTCTAAAGCCATCACTCAGAAACTGGCTGCTCGTGTAATACGCTTCGAATCCCGTCTTGAAGCTCGCCTCTTTCTCAAAAAGTAACGCTGAGTTGATCCGGCTTTTGGGTGTCAAAGGCAGAGTTTGATTGCCAACCAGGTAATCCGCTCTAGCGTTTGTGAAAGTGTATCCGGCAAAGAGTTTTACTATGTCGTAAGAGAGCCGCGCATTCGTCTCAAAGCCACGACTTCTAACCGGCTGTTCCGCGATCACAAAGCGAAAAACTCCGGCCGGGTTTTCGATCAAAACGAGAGGATCTTCTATCTCGGTATAGAAGAACATTTGGTTGATTGAATAGGAGAACTTCTCGCCGATAGTGTTGCGGTAATTTATGTCGAGAGTACCGCCGCGGCTGCGCTCAGTCTTCAAAGTGTTTCCGATCGGCAGGACGTTTCGGAAGAGTAAAGTTTCCGCTTCCTCAGTGAAAATACTCGGCGCTTTGTAGCCGAGACCGAAGCTGAGACGACTGCTGAGATTAGGAGTGAACCGGTAGAGCGCCGAGACACGCGGCAGTGCGTACGTTCCGTAGTCGCGCAGATGGTCCAATCGAAATCCCGCTTCGAGAGAAAACTTGTCAGTGATTGTGAAACTATCCTGCGCGTATCCGCCGAACGTGGTGCGCGTTTCATCGCGTGGAATTGGCGTGTTGATGTTTGGCGTTTCTCTGAACTGATCATAGACGGCGTTGAAGCCGAAAACGAGCACGTGATCATTGACAGTTCTGAGATATGAAATGTCAGTGTACGAGTTGAATTGCCGCCCCTCGAAAACGTAATCAGGAATCTCTATCTCGCGATCAAAAAACGCGAGGCTCTGCTTCGCCACCAGGCGACTTCCATCTGCAAACTGTCGCTCTAACTGCAACGTCGTGATGTTGCGTACTGAGTGATTATTCTCGAAATACTGGTGGAAGTTATCGCCCTGCCCGCGAATGACAAAGACGTCTCCGCCTTTGCGATTCTGGTAGGAAGTCGTGTTGCCGATGATCAGACGAGTCTTGTCGTTTGGATAGAGGAACACCCGGGGGCTCAGGGTGAAAGCCTTTGTGTTGGGCAGCTCGGTGAAATCGTCATCGTCGACGTCGTACTCATTTTGATAATTAACCGAGCCGAGAAAGGTGTAACCCACTCGCTCAAATCTCCGCGAACTGAAGATCGAAAAGTCTGTCCCGAGTGCGGTAGTTTGATTGAAGATGATCGAGTTGACAGGTTCGTCTTCTGGTTCCTTGCTGATGAAGTTGATCACACCGGCGATAGCGCCGCCGCCGTAGAAGGTCGCGGACGGTCCTTTGATTATTTCCACTTGTTTCAGGTCGAGCGGGAGTATGTCGAGGAGACTGATGCTGCCCGAAAAACCGCCGAACGCTGGAAAGCCATCTTTAAGAAGCTGGGTGTATCTTCCGTCGAGTCCTTGTATGCGGACGCTCTGAGTGTTTGAAGTCGCCGAAGTTTGCTGCACCTTGATGCCTGTGCTCTCGTTGAGAACCATCGATACATTTGCCGGACGCATGTTTGTTTTCTCGTCCACTTCTTCCTCGTCGATGGCTTCAACTCTGGTTGGTACATCGTCGATCTCGCGGCCCGTGCGAGTTGAAACGATTGTCACCTCTCCGACTTCGTTAGTGACCTTCAGAAAGACCACCGTTTCAGGCTCGCTCGTGACTGTCACCTCCTTCGTCTCATAGCCGGGAGAGAAGATGACGAGCGTGTGTACTCCCGCAATCACGTTGCTCAACTGAGCGACGCCCTGCGCATCTGTAGTAACGGAAATCGACGTGTCCTTAACCGTCACACTCGCACCCGCAATCGCCTCCTTCGTAGTCTCGTCTTTGACAATGACTTTGAATGTAGTTTGAGCGAGTGAGACCTGTGCGGTGAGCAGTACGACCAAAAATAGAATGAGCTTCCCTCCCACTTTTCCTCTCCGAATATACAAATCGAAACCGAGATGCTTGTTAACTAGCGTGCTATCAAGCCGAGTAGGCACAGTACCGAGCGCGGTAGCGCCGGGTCAAACGCTGTAAAGGTCGTGATCGGGGAAATTGACCCGGCACTACCGCGCTGCTTGCCTTTAAACGTAACACTCGTTACACTCAGTCTCACGTTACTTATGCCACATCCGAACACAATACGGTCGCCCGAATGGGTTTTGCTGATTCACCAGTTGCCGCCCAAACCGACAAACCTGCGCGTGCGGATCTGGCGCAAGCTGCAAAAGCTGGGCGCGGTGGCAATCAAGAACTCGGTTTACATTCTGCCCGCAACTGAAAAGAGCAACGAAGATTTTCAATGGCTGAAGCAGGAGATCGAGTCGGCCGGCGGTGAAGCCTCGGTTTTTAAAGCGGCTTCAGTCGAGGGTGCGACAGATCAGGAGATCATCGCTGCATTTCGTAAAGCACGTGATGAGGAGTTTGCTGCGGTGGCGGCAGAATTCGACGGTTTGACCGGAGCAATTCGCGAACAGTCTCGCGGTAAACACTTGTCCGCCGGCAGACTATCGGCGCACGAGAGTGAGATCGATCGGCTACACGCAGAGTTAGAACGCATCGCCGGCAACGACTTCTTTAATGCGACCGGTCGTGCCGTGGCGTTCGCCGCTTTCGAGCGATCTCAAAAGCAACTTCGAGCCAGCCAGGGACCAAAAGCAAGTTCATCTTCGTCAGCGACCAAAAGTGGAAAACTGGACGTCGCGAAGTATCAAGGTCAACGTTGGGTGACTCGCCGCAATCTCCACATTGACCGGCTCGCCTCCGCGTGGCTGATCAAACAGTTCATCGATAAGCGTCCGCGCTTCTATTTCGTTGCAGATGGCGAAACGATCGAAGGTGCAATTCCCTTCGACATGTTTGGAGCTGAATTCACTCATCACGGAGAAGACTGCACCTTCGAGACGATGCTGAAGCGCTTCGGACTAACTGAAAACAAAGGTCTGCGCGAGATCGGCGAGATCGTTCACGACATCGACTTGAAAGATGACAAGTTTCACCGACTCGAAGCCGCAGGACTGAACGCAATCATTGACGGACTCAGTAAAGTGCTGCGCGATGATCGCAAGTTGTTACAACAGACCGGCGTTGTTTTTGATGGGCTTCATGCGTTGCTAAGCAAAGATGCTGAAAAACCGGCACGCAAGACAAAACGAAATGGAAGACGCTCTAAAAAGTAGCCCTGGTTGGCGTGGAAGAGCGGCTGACTACCTCGCACTCGAACACAACGTCACGATTGCGTCAGCCGCGGTTTTCCTTATCGGCTTCGGTGAAGAGTTATGGAAAAAGTTTCTACCTAAATATCTCGAAGCACTCGGTGCGACGACGCCAATCATCGGTCTCTTCGGCACGGCGGAAGATTTTTTCGACGCCTGCTACCAGTATCCAGGCGGCTTTGTTGCTGATCGTTTTGGACGACGCCGGGCCTTCCTGTTCTTTATCACACTCGCCTCGCTCGGTTACGTCGTTTACCTTTTTAGTACTTCGTGGCCTTTTCTGTTTGCCGGTCTCGCCCTGGTGATGGCGTGGCAAAGCATGGCCTCTCCGGCAATCTTTGCCGTCATTGGCGACTCGCTTCCACGCGAACGCCGAGCGATGGGCTTTACTCTGCAATCGATATTGAAACGTGTGCCGGTTGTGATCGCTCCGATCATCGGTGGGACTTTGATCGCGTCCAGCGGCTTAGTCAATGGCATTCACGTTGGTCTACTAATCACTCTTGCCTTAGCCGCGATCACGCTCGTACTCATACTCAAAATCAAAACACTTAACCAGCAACCATACTCGATCAACATGCGAGGCGTTTGGCGCTCATTTCACATCGTACTGAAGCGGCTGCTGATCTCCGACATCATCATCAGAACTTGCGAGGGAATGACCGGAGTATTGGCCATTCTTTACGTTACGAATGTTCACGGGATCTCTGTGGCGGCTTACGGCACTCTGATCGCAGTTCAAATGATCACATCGATCCTCGTCTACATTCCGGCCGGAAGGATTGCGGATCGAATCGGACGGAAGCCGTTCGTGATTCTCACCTTTCTGTGTTTCGCACTCTTTCCCGTCGCAATTGTTTCCGCTTCGAATTTCGGGTGGTTGATCGTCGCTTACGTGATTGGCGGTCTGCGAGAGATCGGCGAGCCTTCTCGAAAGGCGATGATCGTAGACCTTGCTCGCGACAACATTCGCGCCAGATCCGTCGGACTCTACTATCTCGTTCGCAGTCTTTCGATCACTCCGGCGGCGGCAATCGGTGGCTTGCTCTGGAAGATCGCGCCGCAAGTGCCGTTCATTACTGCCGGATTGATCGGACTGATTGGAACCATTGTGTTCATCATGACCGTCGAAGAACGTTACGCCAGTTAGGAGCTGAATATGGAAGGCTTGCTTAGAGATATTCGCTACGCTGTTCGTTCACTACGCAACCGGCCGGCATTCTCATTGCTCGTCGTGCTGGTCCTGGCTGTGGCAATCGCTGCCAATAGCTCGATCTTCAGCATCGTGAACGCGGTGATTTTGAAGCCCTTGTCCTTCAAAGAACCGGACCAGTTGGTATGGATTTGGGCCACACGCAAAACCGTCAGTCGTGCATTTTTCTCGATTCCCAATTTCGTCGACACGCGCGACCACAACCAGACACTTGCCGAAGTGGCCCCATTCGCGATCTGGCCGGCGAACCTGACCGGACAAGGCGAAGCTGAACGTTTGCAGGGAGTGCGCATCTCGGCGAACGCGATGCAAATGCTGGGTGTCGAAGCTGTCGCAGGACGCGCGCTTACGACTAGCGACGACAATCCAAACAACCCTCGCGTTGTGATTTTGAGTTATGGCTTATGGCAAAGACGGTTCGGCGGTACCAGCGAAGTGATCGGAAAGAGTCTTACGCTTAATGGCGACCCGTACACGATCGTTGGAGTCTTGCCGCCCCGCTTCGTCATTCCGAATGCCGAGACTGAGATCATGGTTCCCTTGAGGATGGAGCAGGATCCGCGTCGAACCGAAAGAGGCTCAAACTTTCTGCGATTAGTCGCGCGGCTTAAGCCCGGCGTTACTGCCGCTCAAGCCGAAGCCGATCTTGGCGCGATTAGTGATCGTCTGCGTGAGTTGTATCCGAATGACAACGGAAATCTGACACGGCCCCGCGTGTTGAATTTACAGGACGAGGTTATAGGTGGTTATCGCGAAGGACTCTGGTTGATCCTCGCGGCAGTAGTCGTGGTATTGCTGATTGCCTGTGCAAATCTCGCTAGCTTTCAGTTGGCACGCGTAACGTTACGGCATAAAGAGATGGCTATCCGTGCGGCATTGGGAGCCAGGCGCAAGGTTTTAGTGCGTCAGCTTCTGACTGAAAGTATGTTGTTTGCAATTCTTGGCGGTGGCTTAGGCCTGCTGCTCTCGTTTTGGGCCAAGGATCTCTTGTTGGCGGTGAGTCCGGCGGACTTCCCGCGCGCTGCGACAGTGAGTATCGACGGTCGCGTCCTGCTCTTTTCAGTGTTGGTAACCTTGTTTGCAGGTCTCGCTTTGGGCCTGGCGCCGGCTATTCAAAACACGCGAACCGATCTGAACTCGGAGTTGAAGGACGGTGGTCGCGACGGTACGCGCGAAACCGGAAATCGTGTTCGCAGTTTGTTTATTGTGAGTGAGATTGCTCTTTCATTGATGTTGCTGGTGGCAGCCGGCT
>DASTTS010000547.1:0-19375 GCA_035760085.1 Pyrinomonadaceae bacterium | reverse complement strand
ATTACCTCGTTGTCGGACGCTGTTACAAGTATCCGACGGCGGCGTTCTATTTTCCGCTTTTCGCCGCGATCGGCAGCGTGATTGGCTGCAATATTCTCTACACGATCATCCGGCGCGGTGGCCAGGCTGTATTGCGGAAGCGTTTTCCTTTGCACAGCATCAAGCGAGTCGAGCGTGCGTACGAGCGGTTTGGTTTTCTCGCGATCGGCATTCCCGCGATATTGCCGCCGCCGTTGCCGTTCAAGATCTTCGTTGCCACGGCGGGCGCGCTGGAGTATCCGCGCTGGAAGTTTTTGCTGACGGTGATGATTGCGCGGTCGTTCCGTTATTACGTCGAAGGCATTCTCGCTGTGTACTATGGCCGTCGCGTGCTGTTGTTTATGAAAGACAACGGGCTCGTGATTGTGAGTATCGTCGGCTCGGCGGCGTTGATTGGTCTAATTATTTATTTCATTATTCGACAGCGACGAAATTCGCGGGCGCCTGTGGATGCCGCGGCCGACGAAGTTTCAGAGTGAAAGGATCCGCCTGATTGAAGTTTGTTACGAAGTGGCTCACACGTCTTTCTGAATACCTGATCACATTTGGTGCGTTTGGTTTGTTCGCAGTCGCACTGCTTGACTCGACGTTCGTGCCGTTGCCGAGCAGCGTCGATGCGTTGATGATTTTGCTGTCGACGACGAATCCGAGTTGGATGTTGCTGTACGCGTTTATGGCAACCAGTGGATCGGCGCTCGGTTGTTTGATCCTTTATCTGATTTCACGACGCGCGGGCGCACGCGCGCTCAACCGGTTTTCCGAAGCCAAACGAAATCGCGTCAAGAACTGGATCGAGCGCTACGACATGTTTGCAGTGTTAGCGGCGACACTCTTTCCGCCGCCATTTCCGTTCAAGTTGTTTGTGGTTACGGCCGGAGTGTTTCGCTTTAGTTTGGTGCGGTTCATGCTGGCTATCGTGGTAGGGCGTGGTTTCCGATTTCTGCTCGAGGGCTACTTTGCCGTGCGTTATGGATCGCAGGCAAAAGAAATTCTCGGGAAGTATTATCCGTGGATCGGGCTCGGACTTGTTGTCGGAATAATTGTCTTTGTACTACTCAGACAAAAACTCAAAAGACCCGAGATCGTTCCGGATCATCCGTGAAGATCTGCGTTCAGCTCGGGAAACTGAAAACGTCTCGCGGCTGCGAGATCTTTGATCCCGTGAGTTTCTTCTAGTTCGATGAGCAGGAGCAGGAAGATTTCGGCGGTGGCGAGTGCGTCGCTGCCGGCGCGATGACGGCTCGCGATCGGAATCGAGAAATGATTCGCGATCGTTTCCAGCCGGTGATTTGAAATATCGGGAAGTGCGCGTCGCGAAATTCTGACCGTGCAGAGATGCGGGTTCATCATGCGATGGCCGGGATAGACGCGCGAGATCTCGTGATTCAGAAAACTCGTGTCGAACGGTGCGTTGTGAGCTACCAGCACCGAATCGCTCACGAAGTCGAGCCATTTCGGCGCCACATCAGCGAACAACGGCGCGTCTTTCACCATCTCGTTTGAAATACCCGTGAGCGACGCAACAAAACGCGGAATCGGAATCTCGGGATTGACGAGCGAATGGAACTTATCGACGATGCGTCCGCCGCGGATTCGATATGCACCGAGCTCGATGAGTCGATTCGGCGGCGTCTTTGCGCCGGTGGCTTCGACATCGACGACGACGAAATCGAGATCTTTCAAAAGCAGCGAATGGCTGTCGTCTTCGAGTAACTCGACTGTGTTGTTCTCGACGATCTTGAAGCGCCGATCGTTTCTGATTAGATCCGCAACGAGTAATCCGGCGAGCTCGTCGTCGATGTGAGAAAGCTTGAAAACGGCGTCGACGATCTCTGACGCAGCGGCACGTCCGCCCGAGCAAGTTAATAGGTCGATTGTGTCCTGGACGAGAGTAGAATCAGAAACTAAATTCGGATAAGGCGGCATTCGCTCAGGATTGTAGCACGCACATACTCCGCGAGGTAAGAACTTGAACGCTGAACAAGTCATCGATCAATTCCGAGCGACCGGCGCGTTGCTCGAGGGCCACTTTCAACTTTCCAGCGGTTTGCACAGCACGGTCTATTTGCAGTGTGCGCTCGTGCTTCAGTTTCCCGAGCGCGCTGAGGCGTTCGGACGTGCGCTGGCTGAGAAGTTTCAGGGGCAGGGAATCCAGCTCGTCGCGTCGCCGGCGATTGGTGGGATCGTGATTGGTCATGAAGTCGCCCGTGCGTTGGGTGCGCGGTTTGTTTGGACCGAGCGCGAAGCCGGCCAGATGACACTACGTCGCGGTTTCACGATCGCGCCCGGCGAGAAGACTCTGATTGTTGAAGACGTGATCACGACTGGCGGATCGACGCGCGAGACGATTGATGCGGTGCGCAACGCCGGTGCGAATGTGGTTGGGGCGGCGTCGATCATCGATCGTTCTGGTGGCACGGCGGATGTCGGTGTGCCGTTGACGTCGCTAGCGTCGTTGCGAGTGTTGTCAGTTGAGTCTTCCGCGTGTGATGCGTGCAAACTCGGCGAGCCGGTAGTGAAACCTGGCAGCCGGAAAGCAGCGCCGTGAATTACAAACTGCTACTTCAGTACGATGGGACCGACTTTCACGGGTGGCAGATTCAAGAGGGGCGCAGGACCGTTCAGGGTGAGTTAACGCAGGCGCTCTCGTTGATTGACGGTCGCAGCGTCAACGTTCACGGATCGGGCCGCACGGATGCCGGTGTCCATGCTGAAGGGCAAGTTGCGAGTGTTGAGATCCAGCGGGAGATCACGACTGCGAAGCTGCGCGCCGCGATCAATGGGAATATCGGCCGGGACGTGCGCGTGTTGACGTGTGAAGTTGCGCCTGACGACTTTCACGCACGTTATTCGGCGCTCGAGAAGACGTACGTTTATCGCGTTGTGAAGGGGCCAGTGATATCGCCGTTCTGGTGGCGCTATGCACATCACGATGCGCGTCCTTTCAATTTAGAAAGCATGCGACAAGCGGCGGAGTTGTTTTGCGGCGAGCATGATTGGACCGCGTTTTCGGCGGCGCAGTCAGACGTTGAGGATCGGGTTCGCACAGTGACGCAGGTTGCGATTCACGAACGCGCTGACGAACGGTTGCACGGCTCGTTGATCGAGATTCGCGTCAGCGCGAACGGCTTTTTGCGTTATATGGTCCGGGCAATGGCGGGAACGTTGATGGCGGTCGGCCGCGGCGAACTCGATCGCGAGGCGATCCTGGCTGCGCTCAAGACCGGGATTCGCCCAACAGAAGCTGTGACGGCTCCGGCTTGCGGACTCACCTTGCTTTCGGTGCGTTACGAGTGATTTCTCACGCAGCGGCGCAACGGCGCAGCGGGTTTTCTTTGCGCCGTTGCGCCGCTGCGTGAGAAACTTCTTTTTAATTTCATGCTTTCTGACTTCGCGGGAATAATTCAAAAAGGAACTCGAGAAGAGACGCTGCTCGCTTCGGTGGCTTGGGATCGTTTGCCGCGTCACGTCGCAATCATCATGGACGGCAACGGCCGTTGGGCCGCGCAGCGCGGTCAACCGCGCATCGCCGGGCACCGGGCGGGCGTCGAAGCGGTTCGCGCCGCTGTCGACACAGGCGCGCGGCTCGGTCTGGGCGCGCTTACTCTGTACGCGTTCTCGACAGAAAACTGGAAGCGACCGCGTTACGAAGTAGACGCGTTGATGCGCATGTTGCGTCGCTACATTCGCATCGAGCTCGACGAGATTGATCGCCAGAACATCAAGTTTCAAACGATCGGACGAACCGGAGCGCTCGCTGAAAACGTCCGGAAAGAAATCCAACGCGCCACCGAACAGACCGCGCGAAACAAGGGCATGATCTTATCCGTGGCGTTGAATTACGGTGGCCGCGCCGAGATCGTCGACGCCGCGCGGGCGGCAGTCAGACGTTTGGTAGACGAAGGCAGTCGTCCTGACGAAATAACAGAAGAGCGCATCGCGAACGAGCTTTACACGCGTAATCTCCCCGAGCTCGATCTACTCGTGCGCACGAGTGGTGAGTTAAGAATCTCAAACTTTTTACTGTGGCAAAGCGCCTACAGCGAGATCTACGTCACCGAAACTCTCTGGCCCGACTTCCGCCGTCTCCACCTGCTCGAAGCGATTGTCGATTACCAGCGCCGCGATCGGAGGTTTGGCGGCTTGAAATTAGTAGTAAGCAAAAAATAAGTCCTATTGGACCGATAGGACCTATATTAACTGAATGAAACGAATCCTAACCGCGGTCGTTGTCTTACCTTTCCTGATCGCTTCAATTCTCATTTCCTCTTTGTGGTGGCTCTTTGTCGTGCTTGCGGCGGCCGCGATGGTGCTCGGGCTTTGGGAGTTTTACCTGCTCGCGAAGAAACTGAAGTTACAGCCCGAAGTCGCGGCGGGTTACCTCGCCGGAGCCGCGCTGATTACCATTCCGCTACAGAACGATCCGGCGAATGTGCTTCTCATCCTCTTCGTAATCATCGCCGTCACGATCGGAACGATGATCGCCTTTACGCTCAGAGGTGGGCCACTCGACAAGATGATTGCTTCAGTGGGTACAACACTACTTGGAGTTTTGTATGTGCCACTGCTCGGCAGTCACCTCGTCGCGCTGCGCACAGGTTTTCCCCACCCACTATCAGCGGATCTACTGTCGTTCTTCTTTCTCGTTTTAATGGGTTCTGATGCCGGCGCTTATTACACCGGTCGCGCGCTCGGCAAACGCAAGCTCGCGCCCTCAATCAGTCCCGGTAAAACGTGGGAAGGCGCCGTTGGCGGTGTGGTGGCCGCACTCCTGATGGCAGATCTCGCGCACTTCTGGTTCTTTCCTCAACTCCCACTCAAATACGCAATGCCCCTCGCCGGGACTATGGCCATACTCGGAATATTCGGCGACCTCGCCGAAAGCGCACTCAAACGCGGCGCCGGCGCGAAAGACGCCGCCAACATCCTTCCCGGCCATGGCGGCATACTCGATCGTCTCGATAGCTTGCTCTTCAATGCGCCACTCATCTACTATTTTGCACGCTTCTACTTCCAAAGCTGACGCTGCAGAAGCTGATGACCACGAAGAAAATCCTTTTGATAATCGGTGGAGTGGTCGTCGCGCTTGGTTTTGTGGTGGTCTGCTTCGTAGGAGCGATCGTCGGGTTTGCTCTGTACCAGGTGAATCACAGCGAAGCGGCGGCGCGCGCGCGTGACTTTCTCCGCAGCAATGAGCAGCTACAGGCAGACATCGGCCCGGTTAAAGATTTTGGCAGTATCGTCACCGGCAATATCAGTTTTCAGAACAGTACCGGTGCGGCAACACTGCATTTGAAAGTGATCGGTGAACGAAAGACTGTTAACGCGACCGTTGATCTCGCGTTTACTAACAGGACGTGGAACGTAATCGAGGCGAATTACATTAACTCGGCAGGCCAGATGGTCAGTCTTCTTAACCCCTACGACGCAAACATACTCATCCCCCGCTTGGCTGCATGATTGAATCAGTAACGAATACCACCGGAGTGGCGATCCTTGGCTCAACCGGATCCATCGGGTGCAATAGTCTGCGCGTTATCGAGTCGCTGACAACGACACGCATGCGCGTTGTCGCACTCGCAGCGGGAACGAATGTCGAGCGTCTCGCGGATCAAATTGCGACGCACCTGCCGGAAGTAGTTTCAGTCGATAATGAAACTGCCGCACACGATCTGCGCGCGATGCTCTTTGCGCGCGATGTGGATTTGCCACGGATTGTCAGCGGTGAAGCCGGGCTAATCGAAGTCGCCACACACCCACAGGCTGACTGCGTTATCTCTGCGACAGTCGGAGCGATCGGTTTTGTGCCCACACTCAAAGCACTCGAGTTCGGCAAGCGCGTTGCGCTCGCTAACAAAGAAACCCTCGTGATGGCGGGCGAGCTAATGACCGAAGCAGCGCGCAAATCAGGAGCGGAGCTGTTGCCAGTCGACTCCGAGCACAACGCGCTGCACCAGTGTTTGCGAGGCGAGCGACGCGAAGAAGTGCGACGGATCATTCTCACCGCCTCCGGTGGTCCATTTAGGACAAAGAACAAAGCTGAGATGGAACACGCGACCGTGGCGGAAGCGATGCAGCACCCGACCTGGAACATGGGCGCGAAGATCACCATCGACTCCGCCACCTTGATGAACAAAGGTCTCGAAGTGATCGAAGCACGCTGGCTCTTCGGATTCGGACCAGGCGAGATCGACATACTCGTCCATCCCGAATCAGTAGTGCACTCGATGATCGAGATGATCGACGGTTCGGTGATCGCGCAAATGGGTGTCACAGACATGCGTCACGCGATCCAGTATGCGCTCACATATCCCGAGCGACATTCATGTCAACTGCCGCCACTCGATCTCACCACAGTCTCAGGACTTCATTTCGAAGCGCCGGATCTCGATCGATTTCCGTGCATCCGGCTCGCCTATCGAGCTTTAACCGAAGGCGGGACGCTGCCGGCGGCGATGAATGCCGCTAACGAGGAGGCCGTCAGCGCGTTTTTGAATGAACGAATCCGTTTGACTGAAATCCCGCAAGTCATCGAAACGGTGATGAACGATCACTTGAATCAGCCTGCAAAAGACATCGAAACCATCCTCGATGCCGATCACAACGCCCGCAATGCCGCCCTCGCTACAATCGAGGAGTTAAGCCACGGATTGATATCGTGGTAAACTCGGTTTTGTGCAACCCGACTCGAAATGGTCGAGTCTAACTGTGGTTACTGGACGGAAGACTCTAACGAGAAGGCCCTGAATGACTTATCTAATTTACGCGCTGGGATTTATCTTCATCCTCGGTTCCGCTGTTGTCCTTCACGAATTCGGCCATTTTATCGTTGCCAAACTTTTTAAAATCCGTGTCGAGACGTTCTCTGTCGGATTTGGCCCGCGGTTGTTTGGCAAAAGGTGGGGACATACGGACTACCGCGTTTCAGCGATTCCTCTCGGCGGTTATGTGAAGCTTGGCGGTGATGAGTCAAACGCGCCTCTCGAAGGTGCGAGCGCGCCGGACATTCCACCCAATGAGATGTACAACCTGCGCCCTCGATGGCAGCGAGTGATGGTCGCCCTCGCAGGCCCGATCATGAACATCCTGACCGCAATGGCGATCCCGTTTGCGGGGGCATTTATGTACGGTGTTCCGGCCACCCCGTCACCGGTTGTTTATTACGTGCAAAAGGGTGGCGCCGCAGATATAGCTGGTCTCCAGCCTGGAGATCGCATCATTTCCTTCAACGGCACAGAGAATCCGACCTGGGATGTTGTTAACGGCGACGCACTGCTTTCGCCGGGTCGTGCTTTGCCGGTGGTCGTTAATAGAAACGGCCAGGAAGTCGCCCTGACAGTCACACCGACCACACGCACGGAGAACGGCGAAGCCGCAGGTACTTTGGACTTCATTCCTGATTACGGTGGTCTGCCGGTGATCGTCGCACAGGTGAATCCAGGCTCACCTGCCGAAGCTGCGGGACTGAAAGAAAACGATCGTTTTATGACCATCGGCGGTGAAGACGTACGAAGCTCGGCGCAGGTTACGGAGTACGTTCGTAATCACACGACCGAGCGGATCCCGATCACTGTTCAGCGTGATGGCCAGACAGTTCAATTCACCACGGATGAGCGACGCGACAACGGCAGACTCGGATTCGTCGTCACTGAGCGCTATCCGTTACACGCTGCGACAATCGGTTCAGCGACGAAGTACGCGTACGATCAAAACATTCAAATCCTGCGTTTGACAGGCAAGGCGCTCGGACAGGTCTTTACCGGTCAACGCTCGGTGCGCAACACGCTCTCAGGCCCGATCGGCATCTACCAGGCTACGCAAAAATCAATCGAGAAAATGGGCTGGGACGGCGTTTTCGGCATGCTCGGTTTTCTCAGTCTGAACCTCGGTATCTTCAACCTGCTGCCGATTCCGGTACTCGACGGCGGCGCAATCTTCCTGATGCTGATCGAGGGGCTGCTTGCTCTCATCGGTTTATCGATCTCTTCCGCGGTGCGCGATCGTATTCAGCAAGTAGGATTTGTGATGGTGCTGCTGCTGATGGTTTTTGTGATCAGCAACGACCTGCTGAAAACGTTTGGTGGTAATCATCAAGAGGAGAAGCCACCGCCGGCCGCTGCTACTACGCCGGCAAAATAGTTCATGCGCAAAACGCGACCAGTTCAAGTTAAGCATATTCAAATCGGTGGTGGCGCTCCCGTTGCGATTCAGTCGATGACCAAGACTGACACGTCGGACGTGGGCGCTACTGTCGCGCAGATCAACGACATGGTCCGGGCGGGCTGCGAGATCGTCCGGCTTGCCGTTCCTGACAACGACGCTGCGGTGGCGTTGAAAGAGATCCGCAAGCGCGTGCCTGACGTTCCCATCGTCGCGGATATTCATTTCCACTACAAACTGGCGCTGATGGCGCTCGAAGCGGGCATCGACAAGCTGCGGCTCAATCCCGGCAACATCGGCGCACACGAGCGTGTTCGTGAAGTGGTGCGCGCGGCGCAGGCGCAAAAAGTGCCGATCCGGATTGGTGTGAATGGCGGATCGCTCGAGAAAGATCTGCTGAAGAAATACGGCACCGCGACGCCAGAGGCGATGGTTGAGTCAGCGATGCGACACATTCAGATCCTCGAAGATCTCGACTTCACTGACATCATCATCTCTTTGAAAGCTTCCGATGTTCAGCGCACGGTCGCAGCTTATCGCCTGCTGGCGGAGAAGGTCGACTATCCATTCCATCTCGGCGTGACGGAGGCTGGGACTTCGTTCAGTGGCACGGTGAAGTCCTCCATCGGCCTCGGTATTCTGTTGTATGAAGGCATTGGCGACACGATCCGCGTTTCACTTGCGGCGGAACCGCAGGAAGAAGTGCGGGTGGCGTGGGAGATTGTTAAGTCGCTTGGATTGAGAACGCGTGGCGTGACAGTGGTTGCTTGTCCGACGTGTGGGCGGCTTGACGTCGATAACTTCGTTGGGATTGTTGAGGAGATCGAGCGCCGGCTGGCTCACATCGAGGAGCCGCTACATCTTTCGATCATGGGTTGTGCAGTGAATGGTCCAGGCGAAGCGCACGACTCGCAGCTCGGGATCACGTTTGGACGCGGTGTGGGGATGATCTTCAAAGACGGCGTGCCGATGCGAAAGGTGGCTGGCGAGAATATCGTGGAAGCGTTCGTGATGGAAACCGAGAAATTACTGGCCGAAACCCGCGCTGGTAAGGCATAAGTAGACAGGATTTACAAGATTTTTCAGAATGAACAAGAGTTAATCATGAAAAATCTTGTAAATCCTGTCTAACGAACCTTCGGCCGTTTGCCCGCAGCCACATCTCCAGCCATAACCAAAAACAGCGAGTCAACGGTCACCTTCCGGTTCACGTTGACGATCAGTTGCTCTCGCAAATCTTCAATCTGCAAGATCCAATCACCCGCACGCCCCGGATCGATCTTCTGAGCAATCTCTTTCAATTCTGCTGACAAATCTTCATTCACGATCCGCGACGTCTCGACACCGAGCGACAGCATCCACGCATCTCGAATCAACGTCTCGAGCACGTCCAGTCGCTGTTCAAACTCATCCTTGTATGCCGCTTCGTTGAGCTGTTCCGCCGATCGCAGCAGTTGCGCGCGATCGTTACTGAGCACGAGGGTACTGAGCACTTTCAACATCGCTTTTCGCTGCGATGTGAACGTTACGAGATCACCGGAAAGCGCGCGGCCCATGCTTCCACCCGCTGCCCGCGCACGCAAACGCGCGGTCTTAACATCGATATCGCTCTTAATGAGGTATTTTTCGATCTCTGCGGGAGTCAGCGGCGAGAAGCGAATCATCTGACAACGCGAAAGTATTGTCGGCAATAACATCGCCGGACGCGCCGTGATCAGTATCAAATGCGACGTCCGTGGCGGCTCTTCGAGCACTTTCAAAAGCGCATTCGCAGAAGCGTCGTTGAGCTTGTCAGCTTCATCGATGAGAAACACGCGCGCCTTGCCTTCGAACGGCCGAAAGTTCGCTTCCTTCTCAATCTGCCGCATCTGCTCGACACGCAACACACGCCTCGGCGCCACGACAAGCCCCACGTCCGGATGGTCCGTCCAGATGATCTGTGTCCACTCGTCCGCATCGTCACGTGTCGGATAGTTCAACTTCCTGATCCGTACACACGACGAGCACACGCCACACGCTTCATGGTCCTTAGGCGTGCGGCAATTCAAAGCACGAGCAATTTCGAGCGCGAAGAGTTTCTTGCCAATGCCTTCTTCACCAGTGAACAGCATTGCGCCCGGCAACCGGTCTGTAACCAGCATCCGTTTCAACACAGCTTTGACTCGTGAATTTCCGGTGAGCTCGTCAAACATAATTCATCGCAAAATGGCCGCGGCTTTGCAGGAAAGGAATGAGGATCTCTTTCACACGCTCCTGCGTGTGCTCGACTGGTCCAGTTGTGTCGATCAACTTCACGCGCTCCGGCTCGGCGAGTGCGATCTGCAAGTACGCATCACGCACACGCGCGTGAAAGTCAGCCTTCTCGATATCAAGTCGATCGCGCGTGATCCGTGTTGCAGTCTTGCCGGTCGACCGGCGCGCCGTGCGACTCGTTGACTCCTCGATCGGAAGATCAAACAGAAGCGTCAGATCCGGTTTGAGTCCTTCCGTCGCGAGCTGGACGATCTGTGAGATCAACTCCGGAGAAAAACCTCGTCCCGCGCCCTGGTAGGCGACTGTCGCATCCGCGTAGCGATCAGAGATCACAAGCTTTCCGGCTTCGAGCGCCGGACGCACCAGCCGTCGCACGTGTTGCGCGCGGTCCGCCGCAAACACCAGCAGCTCAGTCAACGGATCGACTTCCTCCATCGCGTCCAGCAACGCCGCTCGCAAACGAAGTCCAAGTTGGGTGCCGCCAGGCTCGCGCGTCAGAATCGCATCACAACCATTGGCCCGCAGGAAATTGCCCAGCAAACGCAACTGAGTCGACTTCCCACTGCCGTCGATCCCTTCAAAGGTAATGAAAGTTCCAGGCACACGTCCTCTTTATCAGTGAAATGCTCGCGAGAGTTTAATCGAATGTCACGCCTCAGGCGAGTTGGCATCGTGACGAGCTTCGCGCGGGTTGGTTTCGGTGGTCGCCTGCGAATGCAGTTCGCTCGTCGGGCGCCGCGATTGTGAGATCGTCGAAATGGCGTGTTTGAAGATCAGTTGTTCCTGTGACCCTGATTCGAGGAGGACCGAAAACTTATCGAAACTACGGATCCGGCCCGTCAGCTTGGCCCCATTCGTCAGGTAAATGATCACAGAAGCCTTTTCACGGCGCACCGTGTTGAGAAAGGCGTCCTGAATATTCTGTGGTGCCTGTTTGCCGTCCGACATGATGAAACCCGGGGGGTGAAATTTGTAGATCGCGCGGTGACAAGGAGATTACAACACACCGATCTTTACCTGACAAGAGACGGCTGGAGGATGTGAGAGAAAGTTGATTATTTGGACCGCAGCCCGGCGAAAATCGATTTCATAACCGAACGCAAAATGCGGTTTTCCTCACCAAAACCGTCAAACCACTCGACATCCGCTTCATGGCGAAACCATGTCAATTGACGTTTCGCGTAGTGGCGCACGTCCAGTTTGGTCTGTTCGATAGCGCTTTCCAGGTCGCGTGAACCCTTTAGATACTCGACCACACGCCGGTATCCGTGTGCGCCGAGAGCGTTGGAATCCGGTGAGAAACCGCGGTCCAGCAACTGTCGCACTTCGTCGACGAGACCCGCGCGGAAGTGTGCTTCAGTGCGTTCGTTGATGCGTTGGTAAAGCTCGGCGCGGGGCGGATTGAGGGCCAAAATACGCAAACGATGCGAGCTTTCGTGTGGCTCGGGCCGTTCGGGCTGCTGGTCCACGATCGAGCGGCCCGTTTGGACGTAGACCTCGATGGCACGTTGTACGCGCGGCCAGTCGCGCGGGTAAAGCTGTTCGGCGGCGAGTGGATCGATGCGGCGGAGGAGTTTGTGCAGGTGTTCGGCGCCGTGTCTTTCGCGAATTTGGTTGAGACGGCGACGGAGGGATTCGTCAGTTTGGGGACTGACGAAGAATGGTTGACGCAATGCGCGAAGGTAGAAACCAGTGCCACCGACGAGGAGTGGGACGTGACCACGACTCTCGATTTCTTCGATCTTCTTCGTAGCCTCGCGCGCCCATTCAACGGCGGTGTAGTTGATGTTGGGAGAGACGAAGTCGATTAAGTGATGAGGTACGCCCTGGCGTTCCTCGTGTGGGACTTTCGCAGTGGCTATCTCGATCTCTTTGTAGACCTGGACCGAATCACAGTTGATTATCTCGCCGTTGATTTCCAGGGCGATGTTGATTCCAAGCGTGCTTTTGCCGGAGGCTGTTGGGCCTACGATTGCAAACATGCGGATGAGTATAACGAGCCAGAGAAGGAGAAGCAGCAATATAGCGGCGAGTAGCTGGTTGCGGGTGAGACGCATCCTGTAAATCCTGAAAATCCTGTAATCCTGTCTAATAAATTCGCGTGAGTTCCACGCCTGTATAGTACGCTTTGATTATCTGCTCAGCGGACCAGCCCTGCTTCGCCAGCCCGTAGGCACCGACCTGACACATCCCAACACCGTGGCCCCATCCACGCCCAATAAACACGAACTCACTAACACGTCCGTTATCATCATATTCGCGATCGATCACGAACAGTTGCTCCCGCAATCCCAGCGCCGATCGAATCCGTCCACCACGCACATGCGCAGTTCCAGTGGTCCCAACAATCTCCAGATCCGTCACGCGATGTGACGCTCCACGCGACACCACTCGCAAGTCGACAATCGATCCAATACCTCGCGCCGCACGCGCCAAACGTGCCTGCACCTGCGCGACACTCAACCCTTTGGTCCAATTAGCAAACGGTGAGAAGCGATCCGCCGCCGCCCCGCTCATCGCCGGCTTCACCTCAAGAAAATCAATCTGTCCATTCGCTGCGAGGTGGTAAGCCACAGGCTCGCCACCAACGAGCTCCACGGACGACACCTGATAAGGCCGCTCACCCAGATATCGAAACAAAAACGCATCGGGATTGACTCTGATCGGCTGGTCCTTACCTTTACCGGAACGAAGAATCAGTTGTCCCTCGCTCGCCGGTCGCGCATTGGCTTTCTGAAGTTGCAGAAGATTGCGCGCCTCGAGAATGCTCGAGATCGCATGCAGTACACGCGCACGCGACAACGGCGTGCGTGGTCTCAACGTCGCGTCGGGATAAACCGAAAGATGCCCGTCGCGCAGCAGCATCGCGAGATCCGCGCGATTCGCTGCGGGCACGTCCCGCGCGTCTTTGACTGCCAACAAATAATCGGCATCAGCATCATTCAAAAGCGTTCCCGCGCGACTCTCGCCAAACACCGCGAGCGCGAGTGCCGTGGAAAAAGCCGGCGGCCGGTTCACGTCTTCGCCGGCGGGCGGCGCGGCCTGACGAGCAACACGAGCCACATTCGCGAGCCAGTTTCGCACTTCTGACGCGCTCGCATCAGCCGACAACCACGCATCAGAAACACGCTCGCGCAGCGTCCCGAAGTTCTGCGTCAACAAAAGACTGACGTCGCGCGCAAGCACGACGTTCGCATCATCCTGAAGTTCGGCGGGCTCGCGCGATGTCTTGATCACAAAACGATCGAGCGTTTCACCCGCACACTCACGCGCGCGCAGATAAGGAATCGCGTCGTTGAAGATCTTCTCCGAGTCTTCCGTGCGGCCGCCGCACGTGGACGTGTAGAGTGCGTTGATTGGCTCGCCGTTGTAAGTCGCAACCATGCCACGCGTCTCGTCAACAGCGCGTGTCGAAAGCGGGTTTTCGGAAGTTAGACCACGATACACTTGCGAGCGTGTCGTCGGCAGGATGTCGAAACCCTGCGACATGAATTGCCCGCGATTTTTCAGAGCGTAAGTGCGGGCGGCGATCGCTTGTGCTTTCAAAGCTTCAATCGCAGGATAACCGCCCGGTGAAAGCTCATTAGCAACAACGCCGCGCACGTAATCTTCCAGTCCGAGCTCGTTTACAACTGTGAGATTGCCGCGCAGGTTTGTGAACACCTCAATCCGGCCGCGATACGGTCGTTCGTTGTAACGAACTGGCGCCTTCTGCTCGTCGTCCGACGCAAACGCGACTGGCGCACTCGAGCTAAACACTCGTCCCGCCGCAGACGAAGCGACGACTTCGCGCGACGGCAACGCAGGACGTGCCGTCAGACGCACAGGACTGTTGTTGTTTGCAGGCGTTTGCTTTTGCGCGATGGTCTGCGGCTCTTTTCCCTCCACAGTCGCATCGATGCCGGCTGTCTCGAGTCGCGCGCGCAACTCTTCGGCGTCTTCACGCGAAAGCTTGCCGCCGACGAACATTCCCCACGTTTTAGTTTCAGTGTCAAAAACCGCGTGCGCGTCCTCGCCGGTGATCTTCTGAATATCTTTTTCGTTCTCTTCTGCTTCTTCGCGAGTTGCGGCGCCACCGACGACGACTCGAAAACCACCATCCTCAGTCGCGACCGGCATTGGCGACAGCAATCGCGGATCGACACGAACACGCGATGTATCGAGCGCGAGCAGAGTAGTGCCACCGCCACTCGCATTCATCAAATGGCCCGTGGTGGAAATGACAGCGGAACGTGCATCGGTAGTCAGTGCTACGCGAATTGTCGGTTCGGGACCAGTCGTGGTCGTCACCGGTGGAGTGGAAATGATCGGAGTGGTAGCAGCGGGCGGCGTCCAAACCGGTTGTGCCCGGCGTGGCCGCGTCTCTGAAGGAATTTGTTGTTGACCGAATGCGATGGGGAGCAAAAAAGCCTGAGCCAACAGCAAAGCAATGGCTTTCCGCACGAGGGAACGACACATCGCCCCGCATACTACTACAAAAAGCACCATCGATTACACGCATTCGGCGAATTGGTGGTGCCTTAATTCAACTCTGCGTAATCTCTGCGTTCTCTGCGTTTGAGTTGCCGTTAACGCAGAGAACACTGAGATACGCCGAGGACGCAGAGAAATCGCTCAATTTAAGACACCACTGGCGAAATTCCCCTATTCCCACGAGCCTTGACTCTGTGGTATAGACGGTGGAACCCCCGGTAACTACGTATTGAGCGGCAGCGGGTTTTTGGCCTGTCGAGGCGAATCAGGAGGCCTAACGGCTTCATGAGGAAGACTACTTCCCAAAACGTTCCGTTTATCGCGACCGCTGCGCTCATCACGGCGTTGCTGGCTGCTAGTTGTCTGCCAAAGCCGCCTGCGGAGAGCGGCGACATCACGATCACGCTTTACGGTTTCTCGATCATGAAAGAATCGCTGGAGAAGGCGATTTTCCCCGGGTTCACGGCGAAGTGGAAACAGCAACACGGTCAGACAGTCCAGTTTCAGTCGTCGTTTGCGGGTTCAGAAACGGTGACCAATCAGATTTTGCGCGGTGCTCCGGCAGAGATCGCGATTCTCTCGATCGAACGCGATGTGCAGCGACTGCAAAAAGACGGTTTCGTAACTGGCGACTGGCATGCGTTGCCGGGAAAAGGGATCGTCAATAAAACGCCTTTCGTGATCATTGTGCGGCAGGGCAATCCGAAGGGAATTCGCGACTTTTCTGATCTGGCAAAACCTGGAGTCCGTCTGATTCATCCCGATCCCGTCAGCTCGGGCGGAGCGCAGTGGTCGATACTCGCGATTTACGGATCGGAGTTGAAGAAGTCACAAAATGCGGGTGAAGAAGCTGATAAAACAAAGGCGCTGCAAACATTGCGAGCGATTTGGAAGAACGTGATCTCGACGCCCGGGTCAGCACGCGAGGCGCGGACGACTTTCGAGCTCGGCAATGGCGACGCGCTCATAACTTACGAGCTCGAAGCGTTGCTGATGAAAGAAGCGAAAGCTCCGATCGAAGTTGTCGTGCCGCAGTCGACGATCTTCAGCGAGCATCCGGCGGTGGTGATCGATAAGAACATCACGCCGGCAAAGCGTCCGGTGATCGATGCGTTCATGCAGTATCTGTGGAGTGATGAAGCGCAGGAGGCTTTCGTCAAGTTTCATTTTTACTCGAGCACGAACGATGCGTTCAACCAGGCTAATAAGGATTTTGGGCACATCGAGATGCCGTTCACGATTGACTATTTTAGTGGTTGGGACAAGGCGTACCCCGACGTGATTGAAGGAATTTTTCGGGATCAGGTGCAGAGGAAATAAAAACGTTAGACAGGATTTACATGATTCTTCAGGATTAACATGTCTATCCTGAAAAATTTTGTAAATCCTGTCTAACAAACGGTGATTGGCAAGCGGTGATTTGGCGATGAGTAGCATAGCTCCAGCGATGCGACATGTGCGCGGGTTTGATGTGGCGCGGCCGCTCAGTATCGGCGTGCTCATGTTCATGATGTTGCCCCTCGTGTTTCTGCCGCTGGCTTCGATCTTTATTTTCGGCACGAGCAATGGTCTCGATAAATTCTGGGCGGCGCTGACTGCGCCCGAGGCGATTTTTGCACTCAAGCTTTCGATGGCGACGAGCTTCTGGGCGACTGTGTTCAATGTCATCTTCGGCTTATTCGCCGCCTACGTGCTATCGCGTTACAACTTCTGGGGACGCAACGCGCTCATCGTCACAATCTCGCTTCCCACGGCGATTCCGACCGCTGTCGCAGGTTTCGCACTGCTTTTGCTTTGGGGACCGTACGGCACGCTCGGCCGTTTGCTCGCGCCGCATGGTGTTCAAATCATGTTCACCGCGGTCGCGATCATTCTTGCGAATATATTCGTGACGTTCCCGCTCGCATTTGGCGTAATCAAACCGGTGTTCGACACGATGAGTCGCTCGCTTGAAGAAGCTTCGGCGACGATCGGCGCGACCCGCTGGCAAACGTTCTGGCACGTAACGCTGCCGTCTTTGCGCGGCGCCATTGTTTCAGGCGCGTTGTTGACGTTCGCGCGTGCTGTCGGTGAGTTTGGCTCGACGATTCTCGTGTCAGGAAATCTCGCGGGACGAACACAAACGGCGCCGTTGTACATCTTCGCGAAGTTCAACGAAGGCCAGATCGAAGCCGCCAACGCGATCGCGATCGTGCTTGCGTTGTTTTCGTTCCTGATCTTCAGTGTCCTTTTCTTCGCGCGTGACTGGCTGGACGTGGATTAAGATCTAAATGGCGAAGGCGAAAGAAACATTGATCCCGAGACCTGAAGAACCGGCGTCGAGCGCGCCGCCATCGGCGGCTGCGGCCAGTGTGGTCGGGATCAGCAAGCGCTTCGGCAAGGCGAGCGTGCTCGAGAACATCAGCTTCGACGTTGGCGAGGGTGAAGTGCTCGTGTTGCTCGGGGCCTCAGGCAGCGGCAAGACTACGATCCTGCGCATCATCGCCGGTCTCGAAATGCCGTACACCGGTAAAGTCATCCTGCACGGCAAAGACGTAACGGAGCTGCCCGCGCGTGAAAGAGGCGTCGGCGTGATCTTCCAGTCGTACGCGCTTTTTCCGAAGATGACGGTCGAGAAGAACATCGGCTACGGTCTCCGCATCCGCAAGCGCAAACGCAAAGAGATTCGCGAAACGGTGAACGAGCTGTTGTCCCTCGTCCAACTCGAAGAACATCGCAAGAAGTATCCGTCGCAACTTTCAGGCGGGCAGCAGCAGCGCGTGGCGATTGCACGCACGCTTGCTTACAAACCCGAAGTGCTGTTGTTTGACGAGCCGTTCGGCGCGCTCGACACGCAAACGCGCGTTCACCTTCGTCGTGAGATTCGCGCGCTTCTGAAAAAGGTAAACGTGCCGTCGATCTTCATCACGCACGATCAGGAGGAAGCGCTCGAGCTCGGAGATCGTGTCGCCGTAATCAACGTGGGCCATATCGAACAGATCGGCACGCCGTTTGAAATCTACAATCACCCGGCGACGGAATACGTCGCCACATTTCTCGGCGCGGCCAACGTTCTCGACGCAGTTGTACGCGACAGTTTTCTTGAGGTTGGTAAGACGCAGATTCCCGCGACGTTGGACAGAACAAAGTTCAAGGCGGGCGATTGCGTGAAGATTGTTTTTCGTCCGGAAGATGTGTCGTTGAGCCGTGGCGACTTTCTGCGGCCAGGAAACGCGCGACTCGCAAGCGCGCGCATCGAGGAGGTTGCTTTTGTTGGTGCTTATGAACGAGTACGCCTGCAAATAGAAACCGGCCCGGAAGAATGCAAAACAGACGAGACTCCTTATTACCTTACGACCGAAACACCCGACCGGAAGCCGACCAAATCCATCATCGCCACGCGTCCGAAACCCGAAGCGAGTGCGACGCGACTCCATGTTGGCGAGCGTGTGGTTGTCGCTTTAACCTCGTTCACCGTCTTGCCGCCGCAAGGCTCAAAGGGTGCCAATTGACCCGCAGCGCGGGCGTGTTATTTCTGTTGCTTGTGCTGTGTGGCCTCACGTCAGCACAGATTATCGATCGAACTGACAATCAGATCTGGAGTGATGTTCAGGTCGCGGTGCCGATGACGAAGGACATCGACTTCAACATTCTGGGTACGTTGCGTCTCGGGCGTGATGTCAGTCGCCCGGTTGATGAACGCCTCGGCATGGGATTCACGTTCAGGTTCGGGCAGCACATATCGATCGCGCCGAACTACCTTTACATCGCGACGCAGCCGATTCGTAACCGGCGAGTGTGGGAGAGTCGACTGTCGCTGCCGGTGACCTTGCGGTTCAATGTCGAGAAGTTTCGGGTCAGTGATCGAAATTTGTTTGAGCGCCGGATTAGACGCCCGGGGATTAATTCGACGCGTTATCGAAACCGGTTACAGGTTGAGCATCCGGTTGGACCATCGAAGTTGGGGTTGTCGTTATTTGTCGCGGATGAAGTCTTCTACGACTGGAGCATCGACCGCTGGGTCCGCAACCGGTTTAGCGTCGGCGGGAGCAAAGTCTTCAACAAACACTTCACCCAGGATATTTATTACCTGCGACAGAATGACGGCGTGAGCGTGCCGGGCGACCTGCATGTGATCGGGACTACATTACGATTCAAGTTATAAGCCGCAGATTTACGCGGATAAACGCAGATCTGCGTTCATCCGCGTAAATCCGCGGCTTTTAGTGCCAAACGATTGAATTCCCGCCTCACTGCATTGATATTGGCGAACGGCAGTGCGTGCGCATGGGTGCGGTTGGTGAGCAGGATGAAGACGCGCCTCTTGCCAGGGTCGATCCAGACACATGTTCCTGTAAATCCGTTGTGACCGAAGCTATCCGGCGGCAGATCAGCGCCGCCCGTTGAATCCTTCGTCGCCGCGAGTTGCCACCCGATCGAGCGCGCCTCTTCAAGCCCCGGCGTCATGTTC
>DASTTS010000546.1:0-2955 GCA_035760085.1 Pyrinomonadaceae bacterium | reverse complement strand
GGTTAGAATAATCGTATGTTGGTTCTTGGTATTGAAACATCATGTGACGAAACGGCTGCCGCCGTCGTGCGCTACGGCCGCGAGATCGTGTCGTCTGTCATCTCGTCGCAGGTTCCGATTCACAAGGTCTATGGCGGCGTCGTGCCCGAGTTGGCTTCACGCGAACACCTGGACAAGATCGTCCCCGTCGTCAGTGAGGCTTTTGAACGCGCGAACGTGACCGCGTCGGACGTCGACGGCATCGCCGTGACAATCGGCCCGGGGCTCGTGGGGTCGCTGCTGGTCGGCGTTTCGTACGCGAAGGCGATGGCGTATGCGCTCAACAAACCAGTTGTCGGCGTCAATCACATCGAAGGGCACATCTATTCGGTCGCGTTTGAGAACCCGGCGATCGAGTATCCCGCCGAGGCGCTGATCGTTTCGGGCGGGCACACGAACATCTTTTTCATTCCTGCGCCGGGCAAGTACAAGGTTGTTTCGCGCACGCGTGATGATGCGGCGGGAGAGGCGTTTGACAAGGTGGCGAAGATGCTCGGGCTCGGATACCCGGGTGGGCCGGTGATCGAGCGACTCGCGCGCGAGGGAGATCCGCACGCGGTGCCGTTTTCGATTCCGCGCATGGGTGATGGATTGCCGGACTTTAGTTTCAGCGGTTTGAAGACGGCCGTGACGAAGCACGTGCGTGAGAGTGGGTTGTCGCCGGTTGAGAATGGCGGCGAGGTGTCGCAGGGAATCAAGGACCTGGCTGCGAGCTTTCAGCACGTTGTGGTGCAGTCGCTAGTGAGGACGATGGAGCGGATCGCGGACGACTACTATCCGAAGACTCTGATCATTGCCGGTGGTGTTGCGTGTAATGGAAAGTTGCGCGAGGTTGCGCGAGAGATGGCTGCGTCGCTCGATCTGCCGGTTTACTTTCCGTCGCCGCATCTCTCGACTGACAACGCGGCGATGATCGCCGCGGCGGGAACCGTGAAGTTACTGGCCGGCGAACGCGGCGGTCTGGACATGAACGCCGACGTCACTCTGCGTCTTCAAAACCTCGATCTCGAAGAAGAAGCCGCCAAGCGCGCCGGCGCGCGCTATCGACTTTGACGATTAGGTTTCCCTGAAAATGTGTTTCCCGCTTGCGGAAGGTCAAACTAAAAAGAAAGTTTTCCAAAAACAATTTCATTTTTATGCGTGATTCACGTTTGCGCTTCGCCAGTAGAAACCACGGACCGTTTTGAATTCTGTTTGCGTGGCCCCGTCACGCGGGGCCTGAGTTGGGCCTTATCAACCCTCAATCGTGCTCATCGCCGTGACGGCACGTTTTTCGTATGCCGCAATCGTGGCGACGTTTTGCTTTTCTACCTCAGTCAACGCGGCGTCAGTAAAGTTCGGATCGGCTTTGTACCAATCGAAACTCGAAAAGTACTTTTGCAGCCACGGTTCCTTGAACATCTTGCCGTGCCGCGCGTAGATCTCGTGCCGCATCTGACTCACGTCTTCGACAAATAACCCTTCGAGTAACGCGCGTGTGATCGGCTTCGTGCTGAGCTCCTGGTGAATGCGGTTCTCGAATTTGACGATCGTCTCGACGTTCAGCTTGTCATTGCCCGACAAACTCTCGTCTTTGAAATTCTCGTCAGGCGTGTACCACGGCTGTTGGTAGAAATACTGTTGCAGCCACTCGGCGCGAAACATGCGCCCGTGCCGCGCGTAGACTTCGTTTCGCAGCAGCCGCAGCTCGTGCAAACTCAACCCGTGCAGCATCGGGTCTGTGATCGCTTTGTTTTCGAAGAGCTCCATGTCGCCGGGAAGCAGCGCGACCTTGCGTTGCCTCTTCTGCGCAGTGCTCAACAACTCGAGGTTCTTCCGTTCGATCGCGGTGAGCTTTTTCGAGTCGTACTTTTCGTTGGGCCGGTACCAGTAACGCTCTTCGAAGTACTGTTGCAACCACGGCTCGTCGTCGAAACGCTTCCCGTGAATCGCTTCGATCTCCGCTTGCAGCACTTTCCACTCCGCGCCGCTGTGCTTGCCTAACTTCCGGGCGGTGATCGGGCGATCGCGCCAGTAACGCATGTCGCCGGGCTGAATCGTGTCGTGCTTGGACGCTTCGGCGATGCGAATCAGATCGAGATTGCGACGCTCCGTGTCGTTGAGCATCGAGTTCTTGAACTCGGCGTTGGGTTGATACCACGGCTGCGCTTCGAGATACGCTTTGATATCGGCGTCTTTAAAGACGCGGCCGTGACGGCCAAACACCAAGCCGCGCAGCAACTTCAGGTCCCAGATTTCGAGCTTCTGAACGTCAGCCTGTTTGAGCGCGTTCTGGCTGAAGTCGAAATTCTTCCACGCGTCAATCGGGTCCTGTGCTTGAGCGAGGAATGATGAGATCAGCAACAGTGTGAGAAGCAACAGGGGGCGTCGGGAGGCAGAGAACACGGATTCTTCTCCTTTGTTAAGCAGCGCAATGTTTGTCGAAGGCTTGGGTCAGCTCGCCGGCGATCTGCGTGGCGTCGCGGCCTTCGATCTGCGATCGCTCCAGCATGTAAACGAGTTGGCCGTCTTTGAGGATGGCGATTGATGGCGACGATGGTCCGTAGCCGGTGAAATAGCTGCGCGCTCTTTCCGTCGCCTCGATGTCGGCGCCGGCAAACACCGTCGCGACCTTGTCGGGCTTGACCTCGTGTTGCAGTGCGAGCGCTACGCCAGGCCGCGCCTTTCCGGCCGCACAGCCGCAAATCGAGTTCACGACAACCATCAGCGTCCCCTGGCTATTCTTGACGGCACTATCGACGGCCTCAGCCGTCCGCCATTCCTCTACACCTAAACGCGTCAAATCCTCACGCATCGGTCGAATCATAATTTCCGGATAGGGCATCTAGTTAGGTCTCCTGTTATTGATAGGTCTTCGTTCGCAGGAATATTACCACAGTGGCTCATGCTCGAAAGCTCCGCGACCTGACGCAAACT
>DASTTS010000545.1:0-5309 GCA_035760085.1 Pyrinomonadaceae bacterium | reverse complement strand
GCGACGTATGGCGAGCCTGAGGCGCAGCCCATCTTCGAATCAGCGCCGACCAATCCCACCAATACTTACGGCGAAACAAAACTCGCATTCGAACGCGCGATGCACTGGTATGAGAATGCGCACGGGCTTCGGTATGCGTCGTTGCGTTATTTCAATGCGGCGGGAGCAAGTGAGAAGTGTGGTGAGGATCACGATCCGGAGACGCACATCATCCCGATCACTTTGCAGGCGGCGACAGGAAAGCGCGCTCACGTCGAGATCTTTGGCGATGATTATCCGACGGCTGACGGTACGTGCATTCGCGATTACATTCACGTGATCGACCTGGCGCGCGCGCACATACTCGCGCTCGACGTGTTGAGCGAGCGCAGCGCGATCTACAACCTCGGTTGTGGCGGTGATGGATATAGCGTGCGTGATGTGATCGAGACGGCGCGACGCGTCACCGGAAAAGACATTCCGGTACGCATGGGAGCGAGGCGTGCGGGCGATCCGGCAGTGCTGATCGCGAGCTCAGACAAGATCAAGAGTGAGCTTGGCTGGCAGCCACAGTTTCAGGATCTGGGCGTGATTATCGAGTCAGCGTGGAAGTGGATGCAGTCGCACCCCGATGGATATTTTAGCCGCGGATTTACGCAGATGAACGCAGATCAGCGTTAATCTGTGTTCATCCGCGGCTTAACTTCTTCCAACGATATCAAACTCAAACTTAATATCGTCGTCGACGCGAACCATTCCGTGAAATGCTGACGTCGCCTTCACCTTGTAATCGTCGCGATCGATGCTGAATTTTCCGACCGCACGCAATGTGCTTCCATTGAGCGTGACAATTGTCGGGATGGTGACCGGTCGCGTGACTCCATGCAGCGTCAGGTTGCCGTTGATCTTTACGTCGTAACGACCTCCCCCCAACCCTTTCGCCGTCACGTTCGTGCTTTGAAAAGTTATATCCGGAAACTGGTCCGGATGCAGCACGATGTCTTTCAGTTCTTTGTTGATGATCTGCTTCTGCGGTTCGGTGAAATCAGCGCCGGTTTCGTGCAGCGATGCAGCCTTGACGACGAGTCGAAGCGACGCGGGTGTGATCGAGTCAGGCGTAAGCTCGACCTGCCCGCTGAAGTCACTCGCAGCCAAATGATGGCTATGACCTTTGAACCAGAGCAGCCCGCTGCGGTTCGCGTGGGCCATGAATTTGCTTTGGCTGGCGTCGAGGTTATAGGTTACCGTTGCAGGCGGCGCCCCTAACGAAACCTGACTGAACAGCGCGGCTAAAATCAGGCCAATGATTAGTATTCTCATGGTCCAAATTTAGCGCCGTTCTGTCGCGAGTGAGTTGTGAAGTTCTACCGATTTTATTGTACATGCCTAAAGAAGAAGTAAAACGAACGAAACAAAAGACCGGCACCGTGGTTACGGTTGAGGAGTTTCTCAGCCTTGACCGCCCGCGGGGCGATCTCATCATCAAGGCGGGCCGCGAGCAGGTGGCAGTTACGAGCCTCGACCGCATTTACTGGCCCGACGAGAAGCTGACGAAATTCGACCTGCTCAGTTACTACTTAAAAGTCGCTGACTACATCATGCCCTACCTGCAGGACCGGCCCGCGATCCTCCAGCGCTACCCGCGCGGCATCAAGGCGCCGATGTTCTTCCAGCAGGACCTCGAGAGCGCGCCCGAGTTCATCAAGACGGCGCGACTCATCAATCAGGAAGGCCGTGAGCTCGACTACGGAGTTTATTCAACGATCGGATCGGTGCTTCACTTCGTCACACTCGGCACGATCGAACAGCATCCCTGGCACTCGATCGCGAAACGACTCGACAAGCCCGATTGGATCGCGATCGATCTCGATCCGAAAAAGGCGCCCTGGGAAAACGTGTTGCAGGTGGCACTTGTCGTGAAAGAAGTCGCGGACGAGATCGGACTCAAGGCGTTTCCGAAGACTTCCGGATCGTCCGGCATTCATATTTACGTTCCACTCAAGCCAACAAACGAGTACGACAAGGTGGCTGAGTTTGCGCGATTGTTTGCGAGCGAAGTCGCGCGACGTGCGCCGAAGATCGCGACGGTGGAGAGAACGATTGCGAAGCGAAAGAGCACGCAGGTTTACGTCGACTGGATGCAGAACGCGCGCGGGAAGAGTTTAGCGTCGGTGTTCACCGCGCGTGCGAAGCCGAAGGCGCCCGTCTCGATGCCGTTGACGTGGCAGCAGGTCGCGAAGGGCGTGAAGATTGACGATTTCACGATCGTAAACGTGCCCGAGCTGTTGAAGAAAAAGGGTGACGCGTGGGCGGAATTCTTCGAATCTCGGCAATCGTTGCGCTTTTAACCGCGGATTAGACGGATCTTTTCTTGATCAGGGCAGATCTGTCGCTTATAATCCCACACGGTCATGAACCAGAGCCTGTATCGCTATTATTACTATTACGGCCCGCTCTCCTATGGGAGGGACGGTCAGGCGATGGGCTGTCGGCGTGCATTGACCATGTAGCACTAAAGACAGGTTTCCTAAAACCGGCCATCAATCCCAGAGGATTGGTGGCCGTTTTTTTATTTTTTCGAGGTGAACGAAAGTGATTACAGCAACTGAACCACAAACCCTTTTCCGCGACCACGTCGACATCGCCATCGTGCAGCTCGACCCCGATCATCCAGGCTTTCGCGACCAGGAATACCGCGCCCGCCGCAACGCCATCGCCGAAATTGCCATGACTTATAAACCGGGCTCACCCATTCCCACTGCGCCTTACACGGAGCTCGAACACGGCGTTTGGAAGACGATCTGGCAGGCGCTTGGGCCCGCGCATCGCGAACACGCCTGCGCCGAGTATCTCGACTGCGTCGATCGCCTCGCCTTTGACATGGACCGCATCCCCCAACTGGATGAAGTAAGCCAGAAAGTCGAAGCGATCAGCGGCTTCCGGCTGGAGCCGGTCGCGGGTTTGGTCGAGCCGCGGATCTTTCTCGAGTCGCTTGCCCGCGGAGTTTTTCTATCTACGCAATACATTCGTCATCACTCCACGCCGTTGTACACACCCGAGCCAGACGTGGCCCACGAGATCATCGGACATGCCGTGACACTCGCGAGCACGCGCTTCGCCGAGCTCAACCGGCTCTTTGGCGAGGCTGTGGCGCGCACTGAAGATGCCCGCGAGCTCGACCGGTTGGCGCGTGTCTACTGGTTCACGATCGAATTTGGTGTGTTGCGGGAGAATGGTCAGATCAAAGCGTACGGAACCGGACTGTTGTCGTCAGCCGGCGAACTGGCGGAGATGCACAAGGCTGAGCTGCGACCACTCGATATCGATGCCGCTGCGAACAATATCTATGATCCGACGCACTACCAGTCGGTTTTGTTTTGTGCGGATTCGTTTGACGACATGTATGAGACGCTCAGGGAATTTTTGGTGCGTTGGTGAGGTAAAGGTAGACAGGATTTTCAAAGATTCAATTCTGTTAATGATGTTTTCGGATCGCCTTGTTGTTTTTGGATTTTCAAGGCGATCCAAAAACGCGATTTCCTAAGGAAAATGAGGCGCGCCTACGGCACTCTCATTGCTTAAGGAGGTTTCTCCTTCCTATCAACCGCCCGCATTTCTGGAGGTAACATGCTAAGCAAAAGAATTGCTATTTTCTTAACGCTCGTAGCCGCTCTCCTTGCGACTTCCTCAGCATTGGCCCAATCAACCGCGACGCTCCAGGGCACCGTCACCGATTCCAAAGGCGCGGTGCTGCCAAACGCAACTGTCGTCGTCAGAAATAGAAGCACTTCCACTGAACGGACCACGCAAACAGACAGCGACGGCAACTATCAGGTGGCTGCTTTACCCGTCGGCGTTTACACGGTTGAAGTAAGGATTCAGGGATTCAAAACGCAGGTAGCCGATCAGGTGACTCTTGAAGTCGCCAAAACACTTGTCCAGAACTTTCAAATGGACGTCGGCGCGATCTCCGAACAAGTCCTGGTCTCGTCCGACTTACCCGTGATCGAAACCGCGACCACGTCAGTCGGAACAGTAATCAACCAGCGAACCGTGCAAGAGATTCCACTAAATGGACGTCACTTCGTTGACCTCGGTCTGTTAATCCCCGGTTCCGTGACGCCACCGCAAAACGGCTTCCTGACTGCACCGTTGCGCGGGCAGGGCTCGTTTGCCATTAACACCGCCGGCAATCGCGAAGATACCGTGAACTTCATGATCAACGGCATCAATCTCAACGACATTGTCCAGAATCAGATCACATTCCAGCCGTCAATCAACACGGTTCAGGAGTTCAAGGCTGACAACTCAACGTTCAGCGCTGAGTACGGCCGCAACTCCGGCGCGATCGTGAACATCGCCACGCGCTCAGGCACGAACGACTATCACGGTGAGTTTTTCGAGTTCCTGCGCAACGACTATTTCGACGCGCGCAACTTCTTCGAGCGCACCTCACAACCAGCTCCATTCAAACGAAACCAGTTTGGATTCAATCTCGGCGGACCTTTGAACATCCTGCATTTCGGCGAGGGCGGCCCGTCATTGTTTGGCTACAAAGGCCAGAACAAAACTTTTTTCTTCTTCAGCTATGAAGGTTTGCGACAACGACAGGGCCTGACGATTTCCGGTGTGACTGTTCCCACGCTCGCGCAACGCGCGGCAGTGACGGACAACGTCATAAAACAGCTCCTGCCATTCATTCCCCTGCCGAACGTCGGTACGAACGGATTTGCCGGTGCAGCGACGGCGCCCGTGAATATCGATCAGTGGACCATGGATATGAGCCATAACATCGGCATTAACGATCGCCTGCATGGCTACTACGCGATTCAACGCGACGAGCGCGGCGAGCCGACACTCCAGGGAAACTCGGTTCCGGGTTTTGGTGACACGCGAACATCTCGCCGGCAGATCTTCACGCTCAATGAGACGCACACGTTCGGTCCTGCCCTGGTCAATGAAGCGCGCTTTGGTTTCAATCGCATCCACATCGCCTTCGTACCTAACGCTCAACTGAATCCACTCGACTTTGGCATCCAAAACGGCGTTAACGAAGCGATCGGTTTGCCGCAGATGGCGGTTGGCGGAACGGGTCTGAATTTCGGTGGTCCGGCCGGATTCCCGCAAGGTCGCTCTGACACGACTTACGTTGTTTCCGACACGCTGAGCTACCTGCGCGGTAATCATTCGTTCAGGTTCGGCGGTGAATGGCGGCGCTTTTACAACAACAACACAGCCAAGGACACCGGAAACTTCGCCTTCGCTAACATGGCTGCGTTTCTCGCCGGCACTGCTAATACTTTCACTGTCACTCTCGGCGACGTTTCCTC
>DASTTS010000544.1:0-3329 GCA_035760085.1 Pyrinomonadaceae bacterium | reverse complement strand
GCAGGCTTCGCCGTACGTTTTTCCTTGTGAACGATCGGAAGCGGCAACAGCGGTGATTTCAAATTGCGGGTGATTCTCCAATAGTTGAATAAACCTCTGGCCCACCATGCCCGTCGCACCCAAAATTCCAACACGATATTTGTTCATAAGACCGTCATAGACAGGATTTACAAGATTTTTCAGGACTTACAAGATGAATCCTGTTCATCTTGTAAAATCTTGTCAATCCTGTCTAAGCCCTTCCCTATCCGCCTAACCCCTTCGTCCAGCATCTCGCGCTCCGCACAAAACGAAACACGCAGGAAACCTTCAGCTTCACTCCCGAACGCCGCACCGGGGACGGTGATCACCTTCTCCTCGAGCAACGCCTCCGCTACCTTCATCGACGATCCATACTCGCTCACATCGACCATCGTATAAAACGCGCCATCAGGAGTCACCGCCCGCAATCCTAACTCACTATCAACTGCTCCGAGCAGATGATCCCTGCGCGCTCGAAACGTCTCGCGAAAACCAGCACGCGCCTTCTCCGCTTCATCACTCCATGAGGCCAGCGACGCCTTTTGCGAGACAGTCGATGCACACGTGGTCACGTATCCATGCAGCACCAGCATCGCCTTGATCAATTCCTCCGCACCACATACCCAACCGAGGCGCCAGCCCGTCATGCTCATCGACTTCGATAGTCCACTAATCACGATCGTGCGATCGTGAAACGACGATAACGATCCGGGGCGCTCGGGCGTGTAATAAAGGTCCCGGTAAATCTCATCGCTGATCAGGTAAGCACCATGATCGCGCAGCGTATCGCTAATCGCATGCAGATCTTCGTTTGTTAAGATCCGGCCAGTCGGGTTTGACGGACTGATACAAACAACAACCTTCGTCCGTGGGGTCAGCGCACGTCGAAACTCGTCCGCGTCAAACGCAAACCCATGCTCGCGCGGCATTCGATAAAAGCGCGAAGTTCCTCCAGCCATCCGCACGATCGTCGGGTATGCCACGAAGCCGGGATTCGGCAGCAACACCTCATCGCCTTCATCGACGAGCGTCAGCAACGCAAGGTACAACGCTTCCTGTGAACCGGCCGTGATCACTACGCGCTCGGGACGGCCCTCGAGATACGAATACTCACCCGCAACCTTCTCACGCAGCGCCGGCAGACCAGCATGTGACGTGTAACCGTTTTGCTCTTCGACGATCGCCCTGACTGCCGCTCGACGAATCACGTCCGGCGTCGGCAGATCGGGTTCACCCAACCCGAGATTGAGGCTGCCGGGCAACGCGCGATCGAAGACCTGGCGGATAACGCTCTTCTCGATCCCCTGCAAGCGTTTCGGTGGTGCAAATTTATTCAACGCAGGTAATCCTCTAGTCGCACCGCCGTGTCAGTCTTCTCATCGCGATACTTCACGATCACTGCCGCGTAAAGCGAGAGTCCCCACTCGCGCCCACGCTCAGTCGTCACTGCACGGGCACCGGGAACAACCACCGCGCCCGCTGGAATCTCCAGTGGTCCATCGCCGGTGCGCTGGTAGATCTCGCCGCGAACAAGATCGTAAACGGGAGTCGAGCCCGTCAGGATCGTGCCCGATGCCAGCACTGCGCGTTCACGCACGATCGTGCCTTCGTAAACTCCGCAATTGCCGCCGACGAGCACGTCGTCTTCGATGATCACGGGTACAGCGCCGACCGGCTCCAGCACGCCGCCAATCTGTGCCGCCGCCGAAATGTGAACGCGCTTGCCAATCTGCGCACATGAACCGACAAGCGCATGGCTGTCAATCATCGTGCCCTCGTCAACATAAGCGCCTGCATTCACAAACATCGGCGGCATACAAACAACGCCGGGCGCGATGTATGCACCGTCTCTGATGGTCGAGCCACCGGGAACGATGCGTACGTTGTCGTCGATCGTTGTCGGGCGACCGGGGTAAGTGTCTTTGTCGAAAAACTTAAAGCTCTCACCGGCGGACATATCGGTGATCACGCCGATGCGAAAGCCGAGCAGCAGTCCCTGCTTCACCCATGAGTTCACGCTCCACTTGCCGTCTGCTCCGCGCTCCGCCGCACGCACCTCGCCGTAATTCAGGGCACGCTTTAGCTCGTCAAATACAGCCCTGGCTTTCCGAGAAAATTCATTGTCCTCGCGCGCCGCCAGCGCCTCGATCTGTTCACGCAACTGCATGTGAACTTTCCTTCAGTAACCCGACTTCGGTCAAAATCTCGCGCATGCGATTGCGCGTCTTTTCCTGCACGGGAACGAGCGGCAAACGCAGGTTCTCTTCGATCAGGCCCATCAGCGCCAGTCCGGCTTTCACTGGACCAGGACTCGACTCGATGAAGTTGCCTTCCATCAACGGCAACAGACGATAGTGCAGCGCGCGTGCTTCGTCCCACTGGCCCGCGAGTGCGAGATCGTTCAGACGTGACATCATGCCCGGAGCTTGATTCGAAGCCACCGAGATCAGGCCGTCTCCGCCAAGAGCGATCAACGCGAGCGTGAGTGAGTCGTCGCCCGAGATGACGCGAAAACCTTCGGGCCGGCCGCGCAGGATTTCCATGATCTGCGAAAGATTGCCGGAGGCTTCTTTAACAGCAACGATGTTTTCGACGTCGCGCGCGAGTCGCAGTGTGGTGTCGGCCGAGATGTTGGACGAGGTACGTCCCGGGACGTTGTAGATCACGACCGGCAGATCGCTGACTGCTTCGCCGATCGAGCGGAAGTGTGCGTAAAGACCTTCCTGCGTGGGCTTGTTGTAATAAGGTGCGACTGTAAGCACGGCGTCGACGCCGATCTCGCGTGCGAGTTGTGAGCGTTGAATCGTGGTGACGGTTGAGTTGCTGCCGGTGCCGGCAATGACTTTCGCGCGGCCGTGCGCGATCTCGACAGCAGTGCGGATGACGAGGCGATTTTCTTCGTCCGTCATCGTCACGCTCTCGCCGGTTGTGCCGCATGGTACGAGGATGCGGACGCCGCCTGCGATTTGGTATTCGATCAAGTCGCGCAAGCGTGGTTCGTCAACTGCGCCGCTTGAGGTGAAGGGGGTAACGAGAGCCGTCGCGCAGCCGCGCAGCCAGTCAAGCTTTAATGTCATACCGACCTCCTCATCTTGCTAATCCTGAAAATCCTCTCAATCCTGTCTAAAACTGGTGATAATCGACTCGATCACTTCCGAGAATTCAAACACACCTCTTTGTCCGATGATCCAATGTGCCGCAAGCAACGCACCGTTTGCGAAACCCTGGCGCGAGCGCGCTGTGTGCGTTAACAAGATCTGATCTGCTTCAGAATCGAAACCGACGCGATGCGTGCCGGGGATGTAGCC
>DASTTS010000543.1:0-3441 GCA_035760085.1 Pyrinomonadaceae bacterium | reverse complement strand
ATCGGTTCTGGCCGTGCCGCTCGGTGTGTCTGACAAAGTGTTCGGCATCATCTACGCCGATTCACCGATCGCTGAGGGACGCTTTACTGAAGATCACCTGAAGGTTTTGACGACGTTAGCGTCGGTCGCGGCGATTCGTGTTGAGAATGCCCGGCTCGTTGAAGCACGACTCGAGCGCGAGCGATTCGAGCGTGAGCTCGCGCTTGCGAGTGAGATCCAGCAGCGGTTTCAACCGACTGCTCCGCCGCACGTGAATGGCTACGAGCTTCAGGGCATCAGTTTTCCGTGTTACGAAATCGGTGGCGATTACTACGACTTTATCGAGCGTGAAGATGGACGGCTAGTGATCGCGCTTGGTGATGTGTCGGGCAAGGGAACTGCCGCGGCGTTGTTGATGTCGTCGCTGCACGCTGCGATTCACGCGCAGTCAGCGTCGCACGATTCGCTCGTGGCCACGATTTCCGCGGTCAATCGTTATCTCGCGGACAACATTCCCGCGAACCGGTTTGTGACGTTGTTTTATGCGGAGCTCGATCCTGAGTCGGGGGCGCTTTCGTTTTTGAATGCAGGACACAACCCGCCGTTGATTGTTCATTCCGCGGGCACTGTCGAGCAGCTTGCGTCGGGTGGTTTGCCGCTCGGGATCAAGCGCGATGCGGAATATCGCGAGGGACGGACGCAGTTGCAGTCGGGCGATGTTCTCGTGATCTATTCGGATGGCGTGACGGAGGCGGTGAGTCCGACTGGTGAAGAGTTTGGGGCGACGCGTTTGTATGAAGTCGTCTCGCGCAACATCGAGGCTTCGGCTGCGGGTATACGCGATCGGATTGAGTCGTCGTTGACGAAGTTTGCGCAGGGGACGAGCGCCGCTGACGACATCACGCTCGTGATAGTCAAGAGACAGACGTAGACAGGATTTACAAGATTTTTCAGGATAAACATGTACATCCTGTAAAATCTTGTACATCCTGTTCAATGATTGATCCTGATACTGACATCGGTGGCCCACTTCACAAATTCCCGGTCACCAATCACTCCGCCATCATCAACGCTCGCAGCGACGACAAAACCGTCCGCCGTCGCGCCTTCGACACGATCCTCGCGAGCTACTGGAAACCCGCTTACAAATACATCCGCTTGAAGTGGCACGCGGACAACGAAGACGCTAAGGATCTAACGCAAAGTTTCTTCGCGCAGGCGTTTGAAAAAAATTACTTCGCCACCTACGACTCCCGCAAAGCCAGTTTTCAGACTTACCTGCGCACGTGCCTGGACGGCTTTGTCGCCAACGAGCGCAAAGCCGGACAACGTCTCAAGCGTGGCGGCAACATCGATCACTATCAACTCGATTTCGCCGCCGCCGAAGATGAGCTCGCCGCTCACGCTGCCGCGTCAACTCTCACGCCCGAAGATTACTTTCATCGCGAATGGGTGCGCTGGATGTTCACGCTCTCGGTCGAAGCATTTCGCCAACGTTGCGAAGATCTCGATCGCACAGTTCACTTTCAACTGTTCGAGCGTTACGACCTCAGTGATGACGACGTCTCCTACGCATCACTCGCAAAAGATTTCGGACTCGATACGGCGACAGTCACGAACTATCTCGCTGCCGCGCGTCGTGACTTCCGTCGCATCGTGTTAGAGAAGCTGCGTGAGATCACCGCCACGGATGAAGAGTTTCGCACTGAAGCACGCTCATTGCTGGGAGTTGAAGCGAAATGAAGTGGCTTTCTGACGACAAGTTAAATCACCTCCGCAGTGTCGTCAGCGAGCCTGATTTCAGTGCGACGAAGTACACATTTGTGCAAGAGCTCGGGCGCGGCGGGATGGGCACCGTTTATCTCGCTGAAGATCGCGAGCTCGACCGGCTCATCGCGATCAAAGTCCTCAACACACCCGATGTCACTGAAGACCTGCGCAACCGGATGATTCGCGAAGCGCAGATCATCGCGCGCCTCGAGCATCCGGGAATCGTTCCCGTGCACGATGTCGGCACACTACCTGACGGTCGTATTTATTATGCAATGAAGTATGTGCGCGGCAGCCGTCTCGACGAATACGCCGCGCAAGGTGCTCCCCTACGCGATCGCTTGCGTAAATTCCAGTCTGTTTGTGACGCAGTCGCATTTGCACACGCACACGGCGTCATCCATCGCGATCTCAAGCCACAAAACATCATGATCGGATCGTTCGGCGAAGTGCTGGTACTCGATTGGGGGGTGGCCAAAATCCGCGATGATCCGCGTTCATCCGCGTCTTTTGAAACCATGGAAGGCACAGTGATCGGCACTCGTCGTTACATGTCTCCCGAACAAATACGAGGTGAGATCGATCAACTTGACGAGCGCGCCGACATCTACGCGCTCGGTGCAGTGCTCTACTTCCTGCTGCACGGTCAACCGAAAGTCAGCAAAGCAGCGCACGCGATCTGTTCGAAAGCAATGGCGAATGCAAAAGAAAATCGCTATTCAAGTGCCTCTGACTTCTCAGCAGATATCGGTCGCCTGCTCGACGCCGAACCCGTTTCCGCCTACCGCGAGAATGCGTTCGAAAAGGTCAGCCGCTGGGTCGGCAAAAACCGCTTTCTCGTATTGCTGGTGCTGGCTTACCTGCTGATGAGAATTTTTTTAATTTTCACCGCCCGGTCTTAAAGATTTTCCGGCAGACGTTTAATAGAAGAACAGAACGATCTGAATAGAAGGAGAAAAACGATGTCCAAGCCCCTGATTGGAGTAATACTCGGCGCCGTCCTTGGCGTCATTGACGGTCTGACTGCGTGGTTCACGCCGGCTGTGAGAGATCAGCTTGGTGGAATCGTGATTGGTTCCACGATTAAGGGAATACTCGCCGGCATCGCGATCGGATTCTTCGCGAAGAAGTTTCACTCGTTGCCGATCGGGATCTTGTTTGGCGTAGTGGTGGGCGCCTTCCTCGCATGGCTCGTCGCGTTTATGCAAGGCGGTTATTACTTCGAGATCATCCTGCCGGGCACGCTCGTCGGCCTGATCGTCGGTTTCGCGACGCAGAAATACGGGGCCGCGGGTAAACACGAATTGGTTGCTGATCAGCGCTGATCAATCGCTCGGTTTGCCTTGCAAGAGGGCCTCGGATTTGAGTGTCTGGGGCCCGTTCTCGTTACACATCGCGAACGACGCGCCCTCGTACATCGTCACTCCCGCAAACTCACCCTTCGCATTCAGTATGTAGAAGTTGATTCCGAAGTTCGGCAGGCCACGACTGTTCAATAGTCTCTTCTCGATTGTATTACTCTTGATCCGGTTCAGCACTTCCATGCCCGCGTCTTTCGGGTGCGCGCCGCGTCGCATCTCCTCGACGATCACGAACGAGCAGAGGTTGAAGAGATTCGCTTCACCGCGTCCTGTCGATCCGGCTGCGCCGACCGAGCCATCGACATACAGCCCCGCACCGAGAATGGGTGAG
>DASTTS010000542.1:0-17647 GCA_035760085.1 Pyrinomonadaceae bacterium | reverse complement strand
CCAGTGAAGCCAGCATTGAAGACCAGCCCGAAGCACTCAAAGCACTCGCAATTACAGCCCGCACCTACGCGCTAAAAAATCTCGGACGCCACAAAGATCAGGGTTACGACTTCTGTAGCACCACCCACTGCCAACGCTTCGAATCAGTCGTCACTCGACCAACTCTTGCAGCGGCAGTTAGAGACACGGCCGGAATCGTGCTGCGCGACGATAAGAACCAGGTGATCGACGCCTACTTCAGCGCCTCGTGCGGCGGCACCACTGCGAACCTGAAATCACTTTGGGACAAAGACGCGCCCGCTTACCTGCGCGGCGTGCGCGACGACTACTGCAACGCCGGTCCGCATTACCGCTGGACGGACGTGATCGACGCAGCACAACTTGCCACCGCACTGCGCAGCGATCCACGGACAGATGTCGGTCAAAACATCCGCAACTTGTCCGTCGCATACTACGATCAAACCGGACGCGCCCGGCTCATCAGGATCGCGGGAGATCGACGCAAGTCAATAAGCGGCTGGGAATTCAAGCTGATCGTCGGTCGAGCGCTCGGCTGGAACGTTTTGAAAAGCTCGCACTTCAACGTCAGGCGATCTGGATCGCAATTTGTATTTCGCGGTGGCGGCTTTGGCCACGGTCTCGGCCTTTGCCAGGAAGGCTCGCACGTGATGGCTCAACGCGGACAATCGTTTCAGCAGATTCTCGCGCACTACTTCCCGGGCACGAGCACGGCAGTTGGGCCGCTCTCGTCAAGCTCAAGAGCAACTGCGCACTTCCGCCTCGTTCACCCGCAAACGCTTGACACACGAGATGTGGAATACATGCTCAGCCTGCTTGAATCAACGCGCAGTGATCTACTGCGACGCGTCTCAGCGGCTGGTATTCAACCACGCTTTCCGAATCTCGAGATCATCATCAACGAAACCACCGGCGACTTCGTGGGCCGCACCGCCATGCCCGCCTGGGCCGCCGCGGCAACGAGACGCAACACGATCGAGTTGCAGCCGCTGAAGCTGCTGAAACAACGACGGATTCTGGAAACAACCGTGCGTCACGAACTCGTACATGTATTGATTGACGCGATTGGCGGCGGGCAAACGCCTCGATGGCTGACTGAAGGGATGGCCGTTTACGTCGCCGGTGAAGGACGACTGATTGAAAGTGGCGGGCCGGTGAATTCAATGTCACCGCCAACTGTCGAGCAGGCGCTTGCATCTGCTAAATCAGCAACCGAGATGCGCAACGCGTACGCGGCGGCTTACAACCTCGTGAAACAACTGATCCGCAGCGAAGGCGAACAAAAAGTTTGGAAAAGAGTAGCGGATCGCGGCTATAGTGTTATGGCCGTCGCTTTCCCAAGACTAGTCGCTTGACGGCGTTTCTGAAAACCAAAGGTTCGACTCCCATGAAAAATGCAAACCCGGCAGTGGTCATTTTGCTGCTCCTGATCACTCTCACCGCCACCGCCACCGCACAGCAAAAACGACAAACGCCTTCAAAGCCGCAACCGAGAGCTGCGGCTCCGCAAGCTCCCGCGCCGACATTCGACACGCTCGTGCCCGCCGACTCCTACATTATCTACGGCGAAGTGCGAGGCGCCGGACAACTCATTCGCTCCAGTGCCCTGAACGATCTCCTCGAGCCGGTTTTGAAACTCTCTGGTCCACCAAAAGAATTTCGGACGATCGTGAGATGGCTGAATGCGCATGCTGAAGAAGTAATGTCCTCGCGTCTTCTCTTAGCCACATGGCCCAACAAAAAAGCTCAGGGCCTTCCCGAGGTACTGATCGCAATCGAGTTTGCCTCGGCTGAAGAAGCGACAAAGTTCAGTGCTTCGCTGAACGAGTTTCTGCCAAAGGTTTTGCCGCCAGTGGCACCTGAACCTGTTGAGGAAAACTCGCCTCGTCCTGAAGCGCCGGAAAAACCCAAAGGACCACCGGCGCCGAACTATCACATCAAACGCTTCGGCTCGCTCGTCGTACTCAGTCCCAAGCCATGGACCATCAAGCAACTCAAGCCGGCAGGAACCAAGCTGCTGGCTGAAGATGCAAACTTCCGCACCGCACACAATCGCTTCAGCTCCGAACCAGTGTTCGTCTATTTCGATACCCAATCGATTGGGCGAGAGGAAGAAGAGAACCGGAAACGATGGGAGCAAGAAAGGATAGAGGCGCAAAAGCAGGCCGAAGCGGAAGCAGAGTCGAAGAAGGAGGAAGAACCGCCGGAGCCGGAAATGACGGAAGAGGAGAAAGCTGCCGAAGCTGAAGAGATTGCGACGCTGCAAGCGGCTCCATCTCCAGAGCAAAAGGAGGAACCTGGGCCGCCGGCGATTTCGCTCTCTCTGTACTCACTTCTCTCCTTATTTGATCAAGGTGATTCAAAGTGGCCCGAGGGTGTCGGGTTAGCATTATCGTTCGAAGGTGATTCATTCGATCTACGCGCGTTACTCGTCAACGAGGCGGGCGAAAGAGCGGACGGCATCCCGTTCATGCCGATGCTGCTCACGGGTCCAGCCTTCACACCAGAAGCACCGAACATCCTGCCTGCCGATACCGAGTTGCTGGGGACGATTTCGCTCGATCTCCCGCAGATCTATACAGCGTTGTCGAAACCGCGTCCTAAGGAGCAATTCGTTACCAGTAAGGGCACAAACGTCGATATCAAAGAAACCGAACCTGAATCTCCGCTTGCGGAGCTCGAGAAGCAACTGAAAATCAATATAAAGAACGATCTGCTACCACTGCTTGGTCCGGAGATCGCTGTGCGACTGCCGCTGAACAACACAAACTTCATCGGCCTTCCAGGACTGGCGGCGCCGGCGTCAACGACGGAAGTAAAAGAGGAGCCGTCAACGAATGGACCAGTGCTCGCAATCGCCATCAAAGACAGAGAAGCCATGCGGGCGCTCATGCCTAAATTAATCGAGGCCGCCGGTTTCAAAGGCGCCAACGCGCTCGCGAAAACCGAGCGACGCGAAGACACGGAGATCGTCTCGTTCGCAAATACGTTCGCTTATGCTTTCGTCGGAAATTTCCTTGTGATCTCCGGTGATGCGGCAACGACCCGACACGTCGTTGACGCTTACTTGAAAAACGAAACACTCGCTGCCGAGCCCCAGTACAGAAATTCCACTCGCTGGCAGCCGAAACCACTTCAGGCACAGATCTACATCTCGCCCGTTTTGATGGAGGGTTACAAGGCCTGGGCCGAAAAGCCGACCACGCGCGTCAGTGAACAAACGAGGGCGTTTCTTATGCGCGCGAGCGCAGTGGCTCAACCAATCACCTACTCCCTCTCGAACGAGGGTCTTGGACCACTGCACGAGTTACACATTCCGAAAAGTCTTGTGCTGATGGCCGTTGCCGGTATTTCCGGTGAGTCGAATCCGCCGCAGAATCTTCAAAACGAGCGAGGCGCGATCAACGTGATGTACTCGATTGCGCACGCGGAACAGACTTACAAAGTGAAGAAGGGTAGTTACGGAACGTTGGAGCAACTGATCGCGGAAGGCATGCTTTCGAAGGAGCTGCTTGAAAACTCGAGCTACAGATTCGAGTTGACTCTAACTGGAGACAAGTTCGAGTTGTCAGGAGTGCCGCTGGAATACGGAAAGGGTGGTAATTTATCACTCTTCATCGACCACACCTTCGTTCTGCGTGGTGGGGATCGGAACGGCGCCGCCGCCACCGCCTCCGATCCACCGATCCATTAACCGCGGATCTGCGTAATCCGCGGTTATAAATTCTCGATTTCTACAGGTTCGACCGGCTCGGCGAGGTCGAAATGGAAGACCTTCGAATAGAAATACAACTCGCCATCGAGCGCGCGTTTGATGTTCTTTGCTTGCCGGAAACCGTGCTGCTCGCCTGCGAACGCGACGTATGACACCGGAATTCCCTTCGCCCTGATCGCTTCAACCATCGTCTCAGCCTGATCCGCCGGCACGACCTTGTCTTCAAGTCCCTGAAAAAAGATCACCGGACACGACAGCCGCTCCGCGAAATTGATCGGTGAGCGGTCGTAATAAATATCCTTGCGCTCCGGATACGGCCCCAATAATCCCGTTAAATACTGCGACTCATACTTGTGCGTGTCGCGCGCCATCGACTCCGTATTGCTGATTCCGAAATGACTCGCACCCGCTTTGAACGCGTTCTTGAACGTCAACGCGCATAATGTTGTGTACCCGCCGGCGCTGCCACCAGTGATAATCAATCGATTGCCATCGACCTCACCCCGGTCGGCAAGATAACGCGCGCCATTCACACAATCATCGACATCGACGATGCCCCATTTCTTGTTAAGTCTTTCACGGTATTGCCGGCCATAGCCCGTACTGCCGCCATAGTTCACATCGAGCACGGCAAACCCACGGCTGGTCCAGTACTGGACCGACAGGCTCAACGCCGTCGAAGCCGCCGCCGTTGGTCCACCGTGACTTTTCACGATCAGCGGGGGCTTTTCATTCTCCGGGGCGCGGTAATCGGGATTTTGCGGCGGGTAAAAGAAACCGTGCGCCGTAAGTCCGCCTTCAGTCGGAAACTCGATCGCGCGCGGCACCGAAAAGTATCGTGGATAAACCTCGAGATCATTTGACCGGCGCAATATTTCAAATGCGCGCGTGCTTACATCAAATTTCACGATGGCAACGACATCCGTCGGCGAGCCGCCGCGAAACACCGCCTGTCCATTTGCCGCACGGATGAACTGAATATCTGTGTACGGACAATCGATTGAGGTCGACTTACCTGTCTGTACATCGATCGTAGCGAGCGTGGAAACACCATGATCGATATGACTACAAACAATCGTGTCCGGCGAAGCAAAAGCGTAGGACGACATCGCAAAAATCCACTGCGGCATGCCCAGCTCGGCCTTTGATTGAGTGACATTTTCGATGCCACCGTCGGCGGTGATTCTTTCGAGGTTCCACCAGCCACTGCGATCGGACGCGAAGTACAAAACGCCGTCAGGTGACCATTCAGGCTGAAAAATCGACTCCGCAGCCCCGCCTGCGACCCAACGAGTCGAAGCCAGTTTGCCGTCTTCACCAAACTCGCCAACCCACAATTCACAGCCGTCCCACGGCATGTTTGGATGGTTCCACGTCAGCCACGCCAATTGTGTCCCATCGGGACTCAACCGTGGCGAGGAGTAAAAATCGTTTCCTTCGACGAGGACCATGCCGTGATCATCACCGGGCTCTGTGCTGACGGCGACTATCGTGTTCACCGCTTCGGCGCCTGCGCGCGTGTGATCTTCGCGGACACAGATGAGCCGTGCACGAGTGTGGTCCATACACGCATCCGCATAGCGCATCTCGCCCGGCGCCGTTAGTGGTTCGGGCGTGTTGAGACCTTCCTGGCGGTAAAGTCGCTGGTCGGAGAAGTTCGAAAAGTAGGCAGTTCCCTGGCTGATCAGGTAATCGCCGCCACCGTATTCATGCACTCGCGTGCGGGCGTTGAAGGGTGGCGGATTCACATCGGTACAAATTCCATCCGCGTTACGTCTGATTATGACATTACGGCCCGCTTCCTTCGGGCGCATTTCCAACCAGTAAATATCGTCTCCTTCAAACAAAGGCTGACTGAGACCCACTGATCCTTCAACGATCAGATCTGAGGTGATCGGGGATTTCCAGGAGCCATACGGTGCAATCTTTGGTGAATTTAGCAAGTTCGATCCTCGATTCATTAATCTCCGAGCGCCGGTAGTTGTCGCTTTTGTGTGACGAGCGCAAAACTTTGTCACAACCTCGCAAGGGCTTTACAAGCTTGCTGCAACCTACCTCCGGCCTCCGGCAGTTAGTATCTGCCCGTCGTTAATTCTCCATGGGAGAACTGAGATAAAGGCAAGGGTGCTGGTCTTGGGGGAGGTCAGCACCCTCTCTTTTTGTCTGCTCGCCATCTTACCAATTCAAACCAAAGTTCAGCCACCACGAGTAACAAAAGGCACAAAAATTTTCTCTTGACGATTGTTTTGTGGGTTTGTGGCTTTTTGCGGCTATGTCTTTGTGGCACAATCCCGAGCGTCAAATCTCGAGAGAGGTGGCCCACCGATGTTCATCCGCAAATCGAACTTGATCGTTTTTTGTCTGATAACGTCATTTATCCTCGCCGGTTTTCCTTTATCAACTTCGCACGCTGACACGTTCAGGCCTGTCGTTCGCGGGAAACGTGGCGTTGTAGCGGGTGGCCAGCCGCTGTCGGTGGAGGCGGGGTTACGCATACTTCAGCGTGGCGGCAACGCCGTCGATGCAGGTGTGGCGACGATTCTTGCGGCTTCGGTGATTGAGTTTTCCCACTTCTCTTTTGGCGGCGAGGTGCCCATCCTGATCAAGCTCAAGGGTCAAAAAGTCGTGGTGATCGAAGGTATGGGCCAGGCGCCGATGAAAGCCACGCGCGAGTTCTTCGTCAATCGGACGCAGGCTGACGCGCCCAAAAAAGCCGGCTTAATTCCCCCGACTGGACCACTTTCAGCCACCGTACCCGCAGTTCTCGACGCATGTGTCACTGCTCTGGACCAATTCGGTACGAAAACTCTGGCGGAAGTCATGGAACCTGCGATTCAACTTGCTGACGGCTTCCCTATCGACGAGTTGAGAGTCCAGTACATCAAGACGCGCTCACCGATCTTTTCGCAATGGGCGGATGCCAAACGTGTTTTTCTGCCGAACGGTGAAGTGCCAAAAGTCGGCGATCTTTTCGTCCAGGCGGATTTGGCGCGAACGCTGCGCGAGATCGTTCGCGCCGAACGTCTCGCGTCGAAGGGCACACGCAACAACCGTCACGCCGGACTCATGGCCGCTCGCGATTACTTCTATCGTGGTCCGATCGCACGTCGCATCGGTAGTTATATGCAGGCTAACGGCGGGCTGATCGCTGCCGACGACTTTGCAAAGTTCGCGGCGAAAGTGGGCCAACCAGTCGAGACTGACTATCGCGGATACCAGATCTACAAAGCCGGTTTCTGGACGCAAGGTCCGGCAATGGTCGAAACACTCAACATGCTCGAGGGTTTCGACTTGAAGAAGATGGGGCATAACTCCCCGTCCTACATCCACACGCTCGCTGAAGCGCTCAAGCTGGCCCTTGCCGATCGTGATCGTTATTACGGCGATCCGAATTTCGTGAAGATTCCGATGACTGAGCTGCTGTCGAAAGAGTACGCCTCGCTGCGACGTCCATTGATCGACGAGCGCCACGCCTCGTTGGCCCAGCAACCGGGCGATCCGACGAACATGAAGGCCGTGCTCGCGAGCGCAGTACAGACCATCGGGCGTGCTTCGGCGTTGCCGGAGATCGAGCGTGCTAACGACACCACGTGCGTCAACGTTGTCGATAAAGACGGTAATATGTTTAGCGCTACGCCGAGCGGTGCGTGGCTGCCCGCTGTAGTTGCCGGAGACACGGGCGTGTTGATGGGCCAACGTTTGCAGTCGTCACTTACCGATCCGAACAGTCCGAACGTAGTCGCGCCCGGCAAGCGCCCGCGCATCACGCTGACGCCGACGCTCGTGCTTAAGAATGGCGAGCCATTCATGGTGCTCAGCACGCCCGGCGGCGACAATCAGGACCAGGCACTGCTGCAAGTGCTGCTGAATATTATCGAGTTTGACATGAACCCGCAGGAAGCCGTCGAGGCGCCGCGGTTTGACACGCAACATTACGTCAGCTCGTTTGACGATCACGAGTTTTTACCCGGCTCACTCAACGTCGAGTCGCGTGTAAGTCTGAAAACGATCCAGGAGCTTTCGCAAAAGGGACACAAGGTAAAGGTACAAGGCGAGTGGGGCACGCTCTCAGCGCCCACGGTAATCATCTACGATCCAAAAACCGGCGTAGCGGCAGCAGGCGCCGATCCAAGACGCAGTCGTTATGCTGTCGCCTGGTAATAACCGTAGTTAACCCTCAACGAAGGAGTCCCCCGATGAAGATCTTTACAGTAAGGAGCTCAGTCCTCGCGATATCTACTCTGATTCTTGTTTTCGCAACGCAAGGTTCGGCCGCTGCTCCCGTACTGCCGAATCCGGTTCTGTATTTCCTTGGCGCGGAGTATGTTGAAATCAACGGCAAACAGATCACGCGTTACCGGTTCGATGTACTGAACAAGGATCAGTATCCCGATGAGATGTTTGCCCAGTCGCCTGCCCTGCCGCCCTGCGGTGCGAACACGAAGGCAGCGCGCACGTGGGTCGACCTTTACGATCAAACGGGCAAGCGATTGAATGGATTCTGTGCGCTCGGCAAATCAGCAGACCTGAATGGCATTTGGTTCGGGCTTGCGAGTGACGCGATTCCGCCTAGCTACATTTACATCGAGATGAACGATCGCAAGACAAACACGAAGTACAAATCGAATCTGGCTGACACAACGCTTTAGTTAAATCAAAACAGGGGAAGAAAACATGGGACTTCAGGAAGGTCAACGCTTCATAGATTTCAATCTCAAGAACCAGGACGGCGAGACCGTCAGGCTTGATGATTTCAAAGGCAAGTGGCTCGTGGTTTACGTCTATCCGAAGGACGACACGCCGGGCTGCACGATTCAGGGAAAGTCGTTTACGGCAACTAAGCAGGAGTTTGATGACGCGAACATCGCGGTCGTGGGTGTGAGTGAAGACGATGTCGACTCGCACAAGAGCTTTTGCAACAAGTTTGGGTTCACGATCGATCTGCTGGCTGATCCGAATCATGAGTTTTTACAGGCAGCGGGTGTGGGACAGAGTGATTACAAGGGGACGATGTACTGGAACCGCACCAGCTTCGTGGTCGATCCGGAGGGGAATTTACGGAAGACGTATTTGAAGGTGAACCCCGAGGGTCACGAACGCGTACTGCTCGATGATATTAAGGCAATGCAGTAAGTCTTTGGACAGGATTTACAAGATTTTTCAGGATGAACATGTAAATCCTGTCTAAATCTTGTAAATCCTGTTAACGACTGACTCTAAAGTTATGCTCGCATATGTCTTCTGGCACTGGCCCCAACCCACTATCACTCCAGAAACCTACGTTAACCATCTAATCGATTTTCATCAAACACTCGCCGCCAACAAACCGCCCGGCTTTCATCACTCAGTCGTCTTCCGCATACGCGGCGCGAGCTGGCTTAACACAACCGACGAAGCCTACGAAGAATGGTATCTCCTCGACGACTCCGCCGCGATGGACCCTCTCAACGACGCCGCCGTCTCAGGCGTCTGTGAAGAACCACACAACAGAGTTGCACGTGAAGCAGCCGACGGTACCGGTGGTTTATACCGGCTGCGCGCCGGTCAGGGAGAATTATCGGAAGCGCGATTTGTGATGTGGTTAAGTAAACCGGAGGGCGTGTCGTATAAAGATTTCTACACTGCGTTGCAGCCGCTCACATCAGAACCAGGCGTCGCGCTCTGGGGCCGTCAAATGACGCTTGGTCCAACCACCGAGTTTTGCATCCACAGCACAAATCCTATCGAGTTGCCTGCTGGTTTCGACGGACTTCAACCACAGATTACACGGATTATTCCATAACCAGCTCAGCAACGAGCGGGCAGTGATCTGAAGCGGCGCGGATCCGTTCGTTTGGCTCAGTCATCACTTCGCACCGCTTCAATCGCTCCGCAAACACTTTCGGCACGAACACGTAATCGAGTCGCACATGCGGATCCCACGTCGGAAATGTGTAACCCTTATCGTCAGGATGCAGCATCCGAAACCCGTCACTGTAACCAGCATCGAGCACTAGCTGGATCGACTCCCGCTGCAGCTTCCGGCCACTGATCCAGATCAGGGCACGAATCCACGCCGGCAGCCGATCCATTTCCAGCACTTCGCCCGGCGCTATCGTGTTGAAGTCTCCGACTAAAACATGAAACCCGTTCTGATGTCGCTTGATCCCTTCCAGCAACGACCGGATCTCGCGCGTGCGCCTGCGCTCATCCCACTTCGAAAAACGCGCACTCAGATGTAGACCAAAAACACGCGTCTTGCCTCCAGCCGGAACGATCTCCAGAAACGAATGACGCGCGCCCGCAGGGTAATGCCACTCGTGATAGTCAACTTCCGTGCGACTCAAAAAACCGATCGAGTGATTTCTTCTCGCGGCCCAGAACGGATACTTCGTCGCCTGCGAGAGTCCCTCAATCACAGACGGGTCGATGGCTTCCTGAAAAACCACGAGGTCAGGCGCCGCCGCCACGATCATTTCGGCGAGCGCCTGTTCCCTGCCGCGGCCACCGAAGCGGATGTTGTAACTCAGCAACTTCAGCGTCACGCGTTCTCACCGGGCGAAACCACTACGTAATATGGCTCGCCAAACAAGACGTCGCGACCATAAAGAACAAGACTCGACGTGGCTTGAAAATTCACCGGACGCCCGACCAGTTTTTGCAGCGACTCACGCACTTCTTTAAGACTCGGGGCGATGTCCGGATCTTTGTCGCAGAGTGGTTTAGTGTGCAGTCCCGGAATGTAATACGCGTCTGAGGCCCATGCTTCCATGACTTTGCTGCCGACGAGCGTCACATCCAGGTCGCTCGTCCCTTTACCTTGCGAATCGAAAGGCTGGCCGTCTTCGTGACGTTGGTTGGTGACAACACTGCCGCGCAGAATGATGCCAGTTCCTTCGGGAAGTCCTTGTTGTAGTTTGCGGTAAAACGCGATGAAGAGACGTTCATCACCGCCGAATCCGAGTGTGACAATGCGTGAGCGGATCTCGCTCTCGTTCATTTCATGTGCATCTTTAGGCATATACGACTGATTTCTCGGCGTAACTCTGCGTATCTCAGCGTTCTCTGCGATAAAATGGCACCTCAACGCAGAGCACGCTGAGGTACGCAGAGAACGCCGAGACCAAATCGGGGGCGCTAACGGGAGATATCTCTAACGATTTCGTACAACTCTCGCGTGCCTTCACGAACGTTCTTCACCGAGATGCGCTCGTTGTTGCCGTGCACGCCTTCGTCTTCTTCGGGGGTCGTGTAAATTGGCGCCCAGCCGTAAGCGACTATGCCGAGCTGCCGGTAGAGCTGGCTTTCAGTATAACCGCTGAGCATCTTCGTTGTGACAACGGCGCGGGGATGCTTCTCCTTCGTTTTACGCGCGATGAGGGAAAACAATTCGGTATCGATCGGGGAGCTGTTTGGTTGTTTGAAACGATTGACGTTCTCGATCTTGATCGATGGATCCGCGATCGCAGCCTTCAGTGCGTTGAGAAATTCTTCAGGCGATTCACCGGGCAACAGACGCACGTCGAGATTGCACGTGGCCGCGTTGGGGATAACGTTTGTCTGCTTGCTGCCGCTCAGCATCGTGATAGAGATCGTGTTGCGCACGAGAAAGTTGAACTCACGTTGACTCGTCAGCGCCTTCGCGAAATCCGGATTCTTCAACGACTCACGAATGTTTAGAAACTGCGTGCGCAACGGCTCCTGCTGCAACGGCGCAATGTCTTTGAAAAACTGCTCCACTGCCGGCAACAACTTCACCGGCGTCTCCCAATCGAGAATGCGATTCATCGCGCGGATCAGACGATTGGTCGCTGAATCATTGACAGGTCGCGAGCCGTGTCCCGGCAGTCCGGTAGCAGTGAGTCGTAACCAGAACGGCGCTTTCTCGGCCACGTCGATGCCGACCAGCTTGACCGAGTCGCCTTCAAGTAAATTGTCGCCGCCTTCAGTGAGCAGATATTCGGCGTTTTTGAAGAGGTCTGCTTTGTTAGCAATCATCCACAGCGAGCCTTCGTCATCAACCTCTTCGTCGGCCGTGCCGATAAAGATTACGTCGCGTGAGAGCGGTGGTCCTTCGCGCTTGAGCAGGATCATCGTCATCAGATGGAGCAGCCCCTCGCCTTTCATGTCGAGCGCGCCACGACCGTAAATCGCATTGTTTTTAATGATGGCCGCGAAAGGATCGACTTCCCACGAAGCAGGTTCGGCAGTGACAACGTCAGTGTGACTCAGCAGGATTATTGGCCGCTTCGACCCGTTGCCTTTGAGCCGCGCGATGATGTTTGCGCGACCGGGTTTGTACTCGAAGATCTCATTCTCAATTCCGTGCTGATCGAAGATCTTCTTCAAGAATCGCGCCGCCTCGATCTCGTTGCCGGGCGGATTTGAAGTGTTGATACGCAGGTACTGCTGCATCAGATCGACAGCCATGTCCTGATAACGCGGCCAGTCAATTCGAGCTCCATTCTGCGCGGAAACGGCAACGTGAAACACAAGGATGAGAAGTAGCGCGGTTGTTACAGATCTCATTAGTTCGAAGCTCTTTTAGACAGGATTACCGGGATTTGCATAATTTACAGGATTTTTATATTAACATGCACAGACTCAAACGATGCGTCTCTTCCCCGTGCTTGCTATGTTATGCGCCGCGTTCGCCGCGGGCGCGATCAATTCCATTGCCGGAGGAGGAACGCTGCTGACCTTTCCCGTGCTGATCTGGCTCGGGCTCGATCCGAAAGTCGCCAATGGGACCAGCACAGTCGCGCTCTGGCCCGGCCTGTTCGGCGGCCTGTTCGGTTACCGCAAAGAGCTCGAACACAGTTCCACTATTCTCTTTCGACTCGGCGTGACGAGTCTCATCGGTGGCGCGTTCGGTGCACTGCTGCTGGTGCGAACGCCGTCGAAAGTATTTGCCGAGCTCGTCCCGTTTCTCATCCTGTTCGCGACCCTGCTCTTCATGTCGAACGGCATCGTCAACAGAAGGCTCCATCTCGGATCGATTGACGAGAAACCGATGGGCCTCTGGTGGACAGGCGCGATTGCGTTTCAATTTTTCTCCGCGATGTATGGCGGCTATTTCGGCGCCGGCAACGGCATACTCATGCTCGCGGCGATGGGCGTGCTCGGTCTCAACGAGCTACACCGCGCCAACGGCATCAAGAACTTTCTCGGCATCTGCATCAACGCGGTCGCCGTGTTGATTTTTGCGGTAGCGGGCTATGTCGTTTGGGAGGACGCTCTCTTGATGGCGTGCGGGGCGCTCGCAGGTGGTTATTTCGGTGCGAAAATGGCGATGCGTGTTGGGCAGAAGTGGGTACGACGCGGGATCGTGCTGATCGGGTGGATAATATTTTTCATGATGGTCTGGAAAGTGCGCCAACATCCTTAATGACGCCACACAAGCTGCCTCGCGAGTTCTATCTTCGACCAGACGTGCTCACGGTTTCTCGTGATCTACTCGGTAAGTTGCTCGTTGTTCCTGGTCCGAACGGCGAACGCGTGTCGGGAAAGATCGTGGAAGTCGAAGCCTATCGTGGTCCTGAAGACAGAGCTTCACATGCTTATGGCGGGCGCCGCACGAACCGAACCGAGACGATGTATGGCGCCGGAGGTATCGCTTACGTCTATTTTGTTTACGGCATGTATTACCAGTTCAACGTCGTCAGCGGCGTTGCAGATGTGCCACATGCGATTCTGGTGCGCGCTCTCGAACCGGTGGAAGGAATCGAGATCATGAGAACGCGGCGGCATTCCCATCCCGATCACAATCTCACCAATGGTCCAGGAAAGCTCTGCATCGCAATGGGAATCGATCGCCAACTCAATGGCGCCGATCTTCTCGGCGATCGCGTGTGGCTCGAAGACTTCGAAACCCTGGCACCACGCCGCATCGCACGTGGCCCACGAATCGGTATCGACTACGCCGAAGAGTGGATCGACAAACCGTGGCGCTTCTGGATCCGTGATAATCGTTTTGTCAGCAGGATCCGTCAAATCCGCGGTTAAAGAACAAACTTCATTGGCGGCGCCTGAATTCGAATGGTCGTGATCGGTTGACCGCGCAGGAACTCGATCATCCCTTCTTTGATCTTCGGCGACGACAGAAACAACGGATCGGAATGCACTGCACCTTCGATGATCATGTGTGTGCTGTTTGAGAATCCCTTCCGATACTCCTCTGCATTACTGATGGGAGTACGCGCGTCGAGCGTTCCGCTGATAAACAACACCGGCACATCGGATTTCAACGGCGCGCGAAATTCATCACCAAGATCAGGAGCATTCCATGCAGTGCAGATGTCCGGAAACGGAAAGTTGAAGATATCTTCGAGCAGCGTTCCCTTCGCTTCACGTGCAATCAGATCGCGACGCGCCGCAGTCTGACCTGAAGCACAGTCCATCATGTAAGACATCGCAGACCCGATCTCGCTCCGCGTTTGATTGAGCCAAACCTGCGCCGGGTTCGTGAAGTCGCCTTTTGACGCACGATAAAAAAGCGCTGGGAATCTTGCAGTGACTGTCGTGCCGATGTTGTTAGCGACGATGTACTGCATCACAAACTTGTTCACAATCACCTTCACCTTAACCTTCGTCCGCTGATCAGTGATCTCGACCGTCTCCGGCTTTGCGTCCAGACGATCGAAGACTGACTTCATCAATCCCAAAAAATCGGGAATCTCCTTTCCGACTTCCGGATCTGCTTTGATCACAGCCGCGAGATCTTCAAGGTGCTTCTGAATGTTACCCGGAAGCTTGTACGTGTGGTCCGGTCCTTCAGTGCCGGCGAGAATCGCGCGATGAATGCTCTTCGGGTGCCGGCGCATCGCGGCGAAGGCGAGGTGAGTTCCATAACTGATGGACCAGAGACTGATCTGGTTCGCACCGAGTGCTTTGCGCAAGTCCTCGAGATCGTCAGCGCTTTCGTTTGTGTTGTAGCCAGTTAGGTCTACGCGTTGAACGTTATGCCAATAGAAAGCGCAATCACCGGCGTTCTCGCGCATCTCCTTTATCGCAGCTTCACGCGTTGGTGGAACGTCGAGTGGCAGGGCAAGCCGGTTGAGACACGTGATATTGGGTTTGGAGAAGCCAGTCCCGCGTTGATCGAATGCGATCACATCTGCAATCTCGCGCAAGGCCATGAAGAGCGGAAAACGAGATCCTCGCGCGGTGCCAATGCCGCTGCCGCCCGGGCCACCGGCAAGATAGACGATCGGTGGTCCAGGGTTCTTTGCCGTACTCTTGAAACGAACAAACGCGAGTTCGATCAAATTACTTTCCGGATCAGAGCGTTTTTCCGGTACGAAGAGCGTGCCGAATTCTGCGGCGACTTTTTCTTTCTTGTCATTCGTCTCGAACGTGTATGGCTTCAGCTTCAGAGTGCCGGGTTGTATTTGTGCGGAAACCGGGATCGTTAAGAAAAGTATTAACAAGACACACTTGTAACTGGACATCGACGATGCCTCCTTGTGAAAGAGTTTTTAGCCGCGGATTAACGCAGAAAAGAACGCGGATTTAGCCTTCGATTTCGGAAATGGCCCAGGCGGCTTTGGCGCTGACGCTGGGTTCTCGGTCGTTTAAGGCCTGTTTTAAAGTTGGGAGAGCATCGGCGCTACTGATCTCGCCGAGGGCTTCCGCGGCGCCGCGCCGGACTTCAACACGAGTGTCTGACAGGAGCACATTGCAGAGAGCAGTGACCGCACGCGCGTCTTTCATTTCACTCAGCGCCCAGGTCGCAAGCTCGCGAACGCGCCAATCGTTGTCTGAAAGTGTTGCGACGAGTTGGGTGAGCGCGCGTTCATCGCGCAGCTCGCCAAGGGCGCGTGCGGCGGCCATGCGCACCCATTCGTCGGAATCGCTGAGCAGTGTGATCAGTCGGGGAACGGCAGTCGCTCTTGATCCTGGCGGCATGTTTGTCAACTCGCCGATGGCCCACGCGGCGTTGCGACGCACCGTAGCGCTTGGGCTGTCGAGCTGATTGGATAAAGGCGCGAATGCGGTGCGGCCGAAAGATGCGAGCGCGAGCGCAGCCTGTTCGCCCGGGGAAGGATGTTTGAAAGTTTCTATGGCGGGACCCCAGCGACTCGTATCCCAACAGCGAATAAGTTGGGTTTTGCTGTCGTCGCCGAGCATGGCGATAAGTGTTGGGGTTGCTTCGACGTCACCACGTCGCGCGGCGTTACAGGCCGACATCGCGCGGTCGTCCTGAGGCGTCCTGCTTGTCTGCGGTTCGTTGCGCGACTCTCGTGGCGCGGCCGGTGGTCCAACACGATCCTGCACGGCAGCAATCGTTTCAGCAAGGATCGATTGCGTGACTGCAGCATGCACTTGAGTTTGCAGTTCGACTGAAAACAACGACAGTGACATCGCCGATAAAAAAAGCCCCGACATAGCTGCGATCATCAATGCCCTCGCGAATCCGGCGCCAACACGCCTGTTGTTTCTCATGAGTCTCACGATCCTTTCTTCCAAAATCCTGCCGTCGAAAATGCTCAATATGAATGCTTGTGATGAGTACTGCCGGGAGACGTCAGCCGCCCACAGCAGCGAGCGAGCGTAGACTTTCGGCGCAAGCACGCGGCGCGTTACAAGCTCGTCGCAGGCAAGCTCACGCGTGCGCTCGATCTCGCGCTTCAGTAAGTAGGTGACCGGGTGAAAAGAAATTGGCAGAGCGATTAGCTCGCAGAACAGGTTCGTCAGGAAATCGCGGCGAGCGACGTGCGCCATCTCATGACCGACAACTGACAGAAGGTTTATTTGGTCGATTGTCGAGCAGTAAGCACCCGGTAAGACGATCAGTGGGCGCCGCGCGCCAAGTGTGTAAGGCACACGGGCTTGATTCGATCGCATTACCGTCACGTTTCGGATCCCGAAAAGGTTACGACAGCGTTCCGCGGCGGCTACGACTCCAGGAGACAGACCGCTGCGAGTCGTAGTCTGGCGGAGTCGTTCTTTTCGCTGCCAGAAGCGCGTGAGCCTGATGGCGCGCGCGAGAATGAAAAGCCCGTATGCTAAAGCCAGAAGGAGCGCGATGCGTGGCGCGGCGTTGATTGTGGTTGTGCGCCGTGAGCCGATGTGATCGACAGTCAAATCCAGTTGCGGGCCACTGTTGCTGGATCGACCCGGCGCTACCGCGCCCGGTTCTGTGCGCGGCTGAGCGCTTGAAATCCATGAAGGAACATAGCGGGATGCGGTCAGTAAAGGCACGACCAGCGATGCTGCTAACGCAAAGACCCAAAGCGCGTGGCGGTAACGGGCGGGTCCATTCCTGAGTAGCCATGACGCGAACGTGGCTACGCTGGCAATCGCTGCAATCTGCCAGCATGAATTCAAAACAAAGTTCAGGATGAACTCGCTAGTCCTTAGCATCGCGTTCTTCCTTCTCGATCAGCGCATGGAGCTCTGCCAGCTTCTCGGGCGTCAGGTGTTTCTCTTGCAGCAAGTTCATCACGAGACCTTCAGCCGAGCCGCCGAATAGTCGATCGATAAACTCGCGCACGGCGTGGCCGGTAAACTTCGTGCGGCTGACTGCCGGTTTGTATATGTAAGCCTTGTCTTTGAGCGTCCGCTTAACTTTGTTTTTGCGATGCAGCACGGTAAGCATCGTCTGGACAGTAGTGTAAGCGAGCTCGCGTTTGAGTCCCTTTTGCACCTGCTGGACGGTAGCAGGCCCGGTTTCCCAGAGCACCTGCATGATCTCCAGCTCAAGCGGTGTCATTTGTTCGCTCTTCCGGCGCGGCATCTTGCCTCCTAAGACTTTAGGTGGAGACGATACCGCACCGGGACGACGCATGTCAACTAAAACTTTAGTAGGACGCGGATAAGCGCGGATTAGTCGCTGCCGTAGCGGATTTCCATGTGGCGAATGCGGTAGGCGGCGAGAATCAGGACGATGATTGTCACTACCAACATGCTGGGAATCGCGATGTAAGCAGGCGT
>DASTTS010000541.1:0-2760 GCA_035760085.1 Pyrinomonadaceae bacterium | reverse complement strand
GATCGAGCTCGGTCGGATGGCCCACTGACTCGTGAATCGTCAACCAAAGATGAGAAGGATGTAGCACGAGGTCGTACTTGCCCGGTTCTACAGCTTTCGCGCTGAGCTTCATCACGGCCTCTTCGCCCGCCTGCTGTGCCTCGCGTTTCCAGTCGTGCTTCTCGATGTACTCGTAGCCCATGCCTTGTGGTCCACCGAGCGCACTGCGCGACTGGAAATCGCCGTTGGCGCGGTTCACGGCAGTCACAGTGAAACTGGGATTGGCGCGAACGATGTATTGCTCGATCCGTGAGCCGTCAGTCGAAGCGTAAAACTTCTGTTCGTTCACAAATCCCATGAACGAGTTGACGAAGCTCACACCTTTCGTCTTCATCGCCGACTCATTCAGCGACAAAAGAAACTGGATCTTGTCGTCAATCGACACCTCGAACGGGTCTTTCTCAAACGCGCTCTTCCACGATGTCACGACCTTCTCGACCGGAACGAGAGAGATACGTTTGCGTTGGTAGACCGAGTTGGCGCGCGCGATCTCGACCGCCTGCTGCGTGATGCGTCGCACGTCGTCCGGCGTGACGCTACGGCTCGACGCAAAGCCCCACGTGCCTTTGTAAAGCACGCGCACGCCGAAGCCGAAGTTCTGGCCGCGCGAGACGTTCTGCACCTGCTGCTCACGCGTTGCGATCGACTCGTTGCGATAGCGATTGATGCGAATGTCAGCGTATGTGACCCCGAGTTTGCGCGCGGTGTTCAGTGCGACGTCGGCAAGCGCATTCTTGTCAACGCCGTTCGCAGCAGCGTCTTCGGCCGCAGTGACACTGTCGATCCAGGAAGGCAGGGAAGCGAGCGAAAGAGCACCGGCGGCAACCCCGGCCGTCTTCAGAAAGTCACGACGAGAGGTGGTCATCGTAAAGCCTCATTGGGTTTTGGAATCAAAAGGACGGCGATGATCTAACGCGACCCGCAGGAAAAGTCAAAGGTTTTGCTAAAAAAGAAAACGTATCCGATTTTCAGTAGACAGGATCTGAAAAAATCCACACGGGATTTATAACCGGAAACGTCGCGGTGGACCGGCGAGGATCGACTGCGCCAGTTTCACCTGCGCCATTATCCGGATCTCGTTTCGTTCGAACTGCCCGGCCAGACTCACGGCGCGATCAAAGTCACACCACGCATAAGGGGCAGCGTTTAGCGACAGAAACGTCAGAATCTCACCCAGCGTGCCATCTTTCGACATATTCCACTCACCATCGCGCATGTAATGAGTGTCGAAGCCGTCGAGCTTCGCCGCCGCATCGATCAGTTCGTTCAGTTTTGGGAGCGACGCTTCCATCAGTGCGAGTCCGCGATCACTCTTTTCGACGCAGTACAACAGCGAAAGGGCGAGTTGAGCCAGAACCTGATCCTTGCCGGGCTTCTCTGACTCCAGCATTCCAGACGCTTGATCGAGCAGCTTCAAAGCAGCCGCCCGGCTCTTTGCTCCGATCCGGTTTGCCGCCTGCGCCAAATGACGGATTCGATCGTCTACGTCCGTGATTTTGTTGAGCTCGATTTGGATTTTGGCCAACTGCTCGTCTGTGACTGCGTCTGGTTCCTCGGAGTCTTTGAGCAGACTAAGGAGCTGTTTCTTCAGTTCAGGATTGCTTGCGTCGTTCGCGATTTTACGGGCACGCTCGAGATCGCCGCTGTCCCGCGCTTGTATTGTGGCCCGCCAGTAAATCGTGGATGTGAACTCGGGAAATTGTCGTGCAAACTCAAGCATTTCGTCGATATCACCCATTTCGAGAACGCGTCGCATCTCGTCATAGCGTGAATTAGTAGTCCTCCATGACTGAGTTTTGCCTTCGACGGCAAGGTGCTTTAACTGGGCGGCCTGCAAGGGAGCAATCTTCTGCATGCCCGGCAGCAGATCTCGAACCTGATCGCAGAAATACTCGGCCTCATCAATCATGTTTGGTTTGCCACACCCGTTAGCAGTCGCAGCCGTAACCAGCATATTCAGGAGATCTCGAAATGCCGCCTCATCTGCCGCGGGCGGTTGTAAGAAGTCCGCCAAAGAGCGCGTGAAGTCCACTTGCGTGCGATAAATCGAGAAATTGGAATCGCGCAACTTTTGAATGGTTTCTTTGTAGAGCGTGACGCCGTGTTCTCGATGATTTTTATGTAAACGTTTCAGTAAGTGCAAAAGCTCGTCGGAGATGCCGCTCTTCAGGGATTCACGACCAATCTTGAGGGCCAGATCCGGATTACTCGCGGCGATCTGTGAGGCAAGTTTTACTTCGAAGTCACGTTCGCGCGCGATTTCGTATCGCTTCTCGTAGGTTGGTACGGTTGCGCGGAGGAAATCGAGCGCGAGCTCCGCGTCACGTTTTGCAATTCGCTCTACTGTGTCCAGGCGCAGCTTCATAAACACGATGGGCGAGTTATCATGGCGCGCGCTTTTGTTTTCACGAACCCGCAGTCCCCAGTTAATGTCTTCTTCAATGCTGATGAACAGGGCGCGAGCGCGTTTTTCGTCGTGCGGCCAGAGTGAGTCGGCGATGTTTGCGCCGATGCGCGCGCGGTTTTCGGGTGATTGAAGAGTGCCGAGTTGAGTTGCAAGTGATTGGAGTAACTCGATCGCCTTCTCGCGCTCCTGCGCGCTCGCGACTGATGAGCCGAGGAGAAGTACAAGAATTGCGATAACAAGGGATCTTTTTGGATTGGGCATCGCGGTTATGACTGTAGGGGCGGCCCTCCGTGGCCGCCCCAGGCTTCCCACAT
>DASTTS010000540.1:0-3878 GCA_035760085.1 Pyrinomonadaceae bacterium | reverse complement strand
AATGGCCCTGAATGATTCGCCACTATAGCGCATTCAGACCCGATTTTGATAACCGGAAGCAAAAGTATTACAAACTGTATAGCGACACCAGACAATCCGAGGCTATTCGATGATAAATCTGAGCAAAAACCGTGAAATCTTGCGATCAGCGTTGGTCGCTTCAGCACTATTTTCGGTGGTTTTAGGGGGAGTTGCTTGTCATAACAGCGCCTCGGACAGCCCCGCGAGTACGGGCGGCTCCGACGCCAAGATGGCGATGGACAAACTTGCGGAGGCGGAACCGCTTTATGAAGGCCGTGACGACATGACCAAGGCCCGAACGGCCGTGACGGCACTCCGGCAGGCTCACGCGGCCGATTACGGTAACTACGAGGCGGCATGGAAACTCGCGCGTGCGGCTTTTTACGTCGGCGACCGGACTGATAACGACACCGAACGTGAAGCGATGTTTAAGGAGGGAACTGACGCCGGCAAGGCAGCAGTCCAACTACAGCCGAATAAACCTGACGGGCATTTCTGGCTCGGGGCAAATTACGGCGGCAGTGCTGCACACAGCACGCTCGCAAACCTGTCGAGCTTTCAGGACATCAAGGGCGAAATGGAAGCGGTGCTGAAGTTGGACGAGAGTTATCAGGGATACAGTGCTTATCTCGGGCTGGGACGACTATACCTTCAGGCGCCGAAAGTGCTCGGCGGCGATCCAACGAAGGCGGTTGAATATCTCGAGAAAGGTGTGAAGCTGAATCCAAACAACACGCTCATGCGCTACGAGCTGGCCGAAGCGTATGAGACTGTGGACCGGAAGTCGGACGCGAAGAAGCAGATCGAAACCCTGATGGCCGCGACTCCAGATCCGAAGTACATGGCTGAACACAAACAAGCCGTCGAAGACGCCAAAAAACTCTTGGAAAAAATTAACCGCGGATAACACGGATCAAAGCCACGGGTTTAAATCCGGATTTCAAATCCGTGTAATCCGTGGTCACGGTTTACTCTTTTGGCGAATCTCCTCGAGAGTTCGCTTGTGCTGCTCGAGTTTCTGTCCGGCCTCGCCGAGTTTTCCCTGGGAGGTCAGTCGCTGGTAATCCTCAAACTCCTGGATTGCCTTATTGATCAACTGCTGTAAATCCTGCGGTGGTGTTGCCGACGGCGTAGGCTGCTGCGGCGCGTTTTGACCGGGTTGCTGAGCAGGAGGTTTCACAGCCTCCTCACCGAACAAATTATTCATCGCCTCAGTAAACGTCTGCCCGTAGGCCAGCTTCTCTTGTGTAGCCAAAACGACGAGTCGCAGTTCCGGCATCGGACTGCGCTCAGCCTGCAAGTACACAGGCTCCACAAACAATAGCGACCGTCCCATTGGTATCACGAGCAAATGCCCGCGAATCACGCGTGAGCCTTGCTGGTTCCAGAGACTGAACTGCGCCGATAGCTGCGCGTTTTGATCGATGCGTGCCTCGATTTGCACTGGTCCATCGATGACGCGTGACTTCGGGAAATTGTAGGCCACCAGTTTGCCGTAGTTCTCGCCGTCGCTGCGACCCGCCATCCAGCCGATCATGTTGTTCCGGCTAGCCGGCGTAAACGGCAGGATCAGCACAAACTCATTCTTCTGTTGCTCGCCCGGCAACTGCATCATCACGTAGTAAGGATCGATCGGCTCGCTCTGTTTCTTGTTGTCGGCCGTCACTGTGATCTGTTGCGCGATACTCCAAACATCCTCGCGCTGGAAAAACACCTTGGGATTTTGCGTGTGATACAGGCTGTAGACCTCACCTTGAGCGCGCACCAGCGTTTCCGGGTAACGAACGTGCGCCCGCAGGTCGGCAGGCATCTGGCTCGCATCCTGGAACACGTTTGGAAAAACGCGGCGATAAGCGTTGATAATCGGATCCTGAGTATCAAACACGTAAAAGTTAGCAGTGCCGTTGTACGCGTCGATCACGACTTTGACGCTGTTGCGAATGTAGTTGAGCGAGTTTCCGGCGACGTCGTGATGCGTGGAATACGGAAAGTAATCTGACTCCGTAAAGGCGTCGAGGATCCAGAACAGTCGACCTTCATTCGAGACGACGATATACGCGTCTTTGTCGTAAGTCAGAAACGGCGCGACACCATTCACGATGTCGCGAATGTTTCGATTGATCAGCACGTGACTGTCGCTGGTTACGTCGTTTGAGAACGGCAACTTCGAAAGATCACCGATTCCCCACGCGAGTGCCATTCGCTGCAAACGGTTGCCGACGCGAATTCCGCCGGTGCCCTGATAGGTCGTGTAAGTGTTTGTATCACCTTGCGGGTAGTCAAACTCGTTCTGCTTCGTCTTTACGTACACGTAACGATCTGTAAGCTCGCCGTAATAGATCTCGGGGCGAGTGACTTTGATTTCCGAAGCAGTTGATTCCACCGGCATGTTCGACAACACGAACTGCGGCAGGCCTTCGGGTGTGAAACCGATGGCGCTGTTCATCGTCACGCCGTAACCGTGCGTGTAGATCAATCGCTCATTGATCCAGTTACGAGATGATGAAGGCAACTTGGCGTCGTTTATCTCGCGCGGAGCGATCATCATCTGGCGCGTTGTTCCACCGGTGACGTAGCGATCCACGTCAACATCGGGGAAGTCGTAATACGTGCGGATGGCCTGGATCTGGCGCAGCGTGTCTTGCAGTGCGCGCCAGTCCCACAGGCGGATGTTTTCGATGCTTTCGCGATTGTTTGCCAGGTCGAGTGCGGCTGTTGAACCTTCAGCCTCGAAGTCGCGGTGCTCGATCTGATCGAGGCTGAAGCCGCGGCGCGTCCATTCGATGTTGTAGCCGATGTAAGGTGACTCGCGGTCGATCTCGTTGGGCTTGACGATAAAACTCTGAATGTAGGACGGCACCAAAACCACGCCGACGATATAAACCGCGAGTGGAAGTGCGAGAGCAATCAGCAACAAACTAAAACGTCGCACCGCAAACGCGTTAACAAGCAAAATGATCGCGGCGATTACGAGTGCAATACAAACGAATAGAAGCGCAGGAAGCGTGTAGTGAGCTTCCGTGTAAGTCACTCCGGAAAAGGTCGCGTGATCTTCCCAGAGAAAAGGAAAGCGCGAGAGATACGTGCGCCAGCTCACGACTAAAAGAAAGAGTGCGAGCGCGCAACACACACCGCGAAACGCGGCGCCCGACGACCAGCGCACACTTGGCTTCAGCACCGTCTGCGGCAAACCCAGTAGTGAGTAAGCAAGCGCTGCGACGAGAATGATGAACGTCACGCCCATCAGCCACGAGCTCAGCAGATCGTAGAGTGGTAGCGAGAAGAGATAGAAGCTGAGCGACTTGCCGAAGATCGGATCGTAGAGATTTGTTGGCGGCTGATTCCAGTAGAGCGCGAACTGCCGCCAGTGTTCTTTTTGTTTGAAGCCGTAGATGAGCCCGACGAGTCCTGCGATGAACCAGCCGAGCGGTCTGATGAATTTCGCGGGCGAGAACTGAAACGGCTGGTTGTTGAGAATGATGGTGCGCTGTTCGAAAGCGTAAGCTCCGAAGAGTCGCTGGAAAAGCAGAAACGTTGCTGCCAGCAACAGTGCGGTCAGTATGGCCGAACCGAAGAACAGTGCGAGCTTGAGTTTGAAGACGTACCAGTAGACTGACGAGTAGCCAAGCGAGCCAAACCACAGCGCCGAGATGTAAATCGAAAGGATCCGCGACACTGAGAACAACAGCAGAATCGCGGCGACGCCGATCCAGATTTTCAGCCGGTGGCGTTTGCGTGGTCCAACGTCGATGATTTCGGGGGCCCGGTTGTTTCGGCTCACATGCGTATCTTGCCACAGATAACCGAGGATTACACGGCTCGTGTATAATCGCGAGGATGCTGACGCCAGAGACAGT
>DASTTS010000539.1:0-3524 GCA_035760085.1 Pyrinomonadaceae bacterium | reverse complement strand
GGTGGCCCCGGTGAGGTCTATGTCACCGCTCGCCTCAACCGTCTCCTGGTCCAGGCTGAAGACGAAGCAAAGCAGCTTAAGGATGAATATGTTTCGGTTGAGCATCTGTTGTTGGCGATGGTAGAGGACAAGTCTGGAGCGGCCGGCCGCATTCTGGCCGAACTTGGACTCACGCGCGACAAGCTGATGCAGGCGCTGCGACAAGTGCGCGGTTCGCAGCGGGTTACATCACCAAATCCGGAAGCAACTTATGAAGCGCTCGAACGATACGGGCGCGATCTGACCAAGCTTGCAGCGCAGGGCAAAGTCGATCCAGTTATTGGTCGTGATGAAGAGATCCGGCGCGTAATTCAGGTGCTGTCTCGACGAACGAAGAACAATCCCGTTCTGATTGGCGAGCCGGGTGTTGGGAAGACTGCGATCGTCGAGGGACTGGCGCAGCGCATTGTGCGTGGAGATGTTCCTGAGAGTTTGAAGGATCGGCGTGTCGTTGCGCTCGACATGGGCGCGTTGATCGCGGGAGCGAAATACCGGGGTGAGTTTGAGGAACGACTGAAGGCTGTTCTCAAGGAAGTACAGGAGGCTCAGGGCCAGATCATTCTTTTCATCGATGAACTCCACACGGTGGTGGGCGCCGGAAAGACCGAGGGGTCAATGGATGCCGGCAATCTTTTGAAACCGATGCTCGCCCGCGGCGAGTTGCATTGCATCGGAGCCACTACACTCGATGAATACCGCAAGTACATCGAGAAAGATGCCGCCTTGGAGCGTCGCTTTCAACCTGTTTTTGTCGATGAACCTTCAGTAGAAGACACGATCTCGATCCTGCGAGGTCTGCGCGAACGATATGAGGTCCATCACGGCGTGCGCATCAAAGATTCCGCGCTGGTTGCCGCCGCAGTCCTCTCTCATCGCTACATCGCCGATCGTTTCCTCCCCGACAAAGCCATCGATCTCGTCGACGAAGCCGCGGCTCGGCTGCGCACTGAAATCGAGAGTGTTCCTGTTGAGTTGGATGAAGTACAGCGACGGGTAATGCAGTTAGAGATCGAGCGCGAGGCTCTAAAGAAGGAGAAGGACAAAGCTTCGAAAGACCGTTTAGACAAGCTGGAGAAGGAACTGGCTGATCTCAAAGCTCGAGCCGACGCTCTCCGCTCACAGTGGCAAGTCGAGCGCCAGGCGGTTGAACGTCTACGCAAATTGCGCCAGGAGATAGATCAAACTCGGATTGAGATCGAGCAGGCTGAGCGCGCGTACGATCTGAACAAAGCAGCGCAACTGCGTTACGGCAAACTCGCCGATCTGGAGCGACGGCTGCAGTCCGAGGAAGAACTGCTGCAGAAGAAGCAAGGCTCCTCACGTCTGCTCAAGGAAGAAGTTGATGAAGAAGATATCGCAGAGGTAGTGAGCCGCTGGACCGGCGTACCAGTTTCAAGACTGATGCAAGGCGAAATCGAAAAGCTCCTGCAACTCGGCGAGCATCTGCACAAGCGCGTGATCGGACAGAACGAGGCAGTAGAGGCGGTTGCCGATGCCGTTATACGTGCTCGATCGGGTTTGAAAGATCCGAACCGGCCAATCGGTTCTTTCATCTTCCTCGGACCAACCGGTGTCGGCAAAACGGAACTCGCTCGCACGCTTGCCGAGTTCATGTTCGACGACGAGCGGGCAATGATCCGCATCGATATGTCTGAGTACATGGAGAGGCATGCGGTCTCGCGGCTGATCGGCGCCCCGCCCGGATATGTCGGTTACGAAGAAGGCGGACAACTAACAGAAGCAGTACGACGGCGACCTTACGCGGTGATTCTGTTTGATGAAATCGAAAAGGCCCACCACGACGCCTTCAATGTTCTGCTGCAGATCCTTGATGACGGCCGCTTAACTGACGGTCAGGGGCGCAGCGTCGACTTTAAGAACACAGTCATCATCATGACTTCGAACATCGGTTCGGACAGGATTCTGGAGTTTAGCGGCAAGACTGATTCAGTCGCTTACGATCGCATGAAGGAAGCTGTGTTGAGCGAAATGCGTCATCACTTCCGTCCTGAATTTCTGAATCGTGTTGATGAGATCGTGGTTTTCCATTCGCTCACGGAAGAGGACCTCAAGAAGATTCTCCAGATCCAGCTTGAACGTCTGCGCTCGCGTCTGGCTGAAAGGCACATCAGTATCGAATTGACACCGAGGGCGGAAACTCACCTCGCACGCGAAGGCTATGACCCTGTCTACGGAGCGCGCCCATTAAAACGAGCGATTCAGAAGGAATTGGAGACGCCGCTTGGAAAGCGATTACTGGCTGGCCAGATTAAGGACGGCGATAAAGTGATTATTGATTGGAAGGACGATCAGTTCACGTTTGAGACGAAAGGAGCCGAGCAACAACCAGAAGCTGTGGCAGCTAACGCGTGACTTATGGGAAAGCCGGTTCTACTTATCGTCGACAATAACCCGGATCTCTTGAAGCAGATTCAGCGAGACCTCGAGCGAAGATACGGACGGCGTTATCGAGTTATCACTGCGTCGTCAGGTGAGGAGGCGCTTGCGACGCTGCATCAGTTGAGGAAAGACAGGCAGCGAGTTGCGGTTGTACTCGCCGACCATAAATTGCGCGACATGGACGGAGTCGAGCTCCTGAAAAAGGCACGCGCCATATTTGAAGATGCAAAATGCGTCTTGCTCACAGCATTCGATGAGAGTGAAAAAATCATTCAGACACTGAAGGAATTTCGGATCGATGACTATCTGGTCAAGCCATGTCGCCCTCCGGATCATAAGCTCTATCCTGTATTTGACGACCTGATTGCGGATTGGGAATCACGTCTTGACATCCAGAACCTGCGAGTAATCGGGTCACGCTTCTTACCGGAAGCGCACCAGGTTCGCGATTTTCTGGCTCGGAATTGTATTCCATTCGAGTGGCTTGACGTTGATCGTGTTGAGGAAGCCCGGCGCCTGTTGGGCGATTCTGAAGCGAAGCCTTCAGGCTTGCCAGTGGTCATCTTTCCCGACGGCACCAAACTTACGCAGCCTACAAACGCCGAGATCGCAAAAAGGATTGGACTGAAGGTGCGTCCGGAAGGCGACTTTTACGACCTCGTGATCGTCGGTGGTGGTCCATCCGGCCTGGCCGCATCGGTTTATGGAGCGAGTGAGGGCCTGCGTACCGTGATGGTCGAACGTGACGCACCCGGCGGCCAGGCGGGATTGAGTTCGATGATCGAAAACTACCTCGGCTTTCCCGCGGGACTGAGCGGCGCTGATTTGGCTCGTCGTGCCGTTGCCCAGGCGAAGAAGTTCGAGGTCGAAATAATTAGTCCGCAGATCGTTACAAGTCTGCGAGTTGAAGGATCGACTCCGATCGTCACGTTGAGTGATGGTACGCAGTTGAGGAGCCATGTTGTTTTGCTCGCTACGGGGGTTCAATGGCGACGTCTTGATGTGCCGGGGATCGATCGATTGGTCGGCGCCGGAGTTTATTACGGCGGAACTTTAGCTGAGGCGTTTTTCTGTCGCAACGAAGA
>DASTTS010000538.1:0-9126 GCA_035760085.1 Pyrinomonadaceae bacterium | reverse complement strand
TACGGCACGCGCGCAAGGGCGAGTGCCGCACTTGGCGACATTGAGCTTCCGGTTTTGTCCGGGCGCGATACGCTGTACTACTACTCCATCGGCAACGCAGTCACCGAGGCCCTGGCTCGACGCGCATACGAGGTTCTCGAGGACGTGCGTGACCTGGCAAAGCCGGTGCGCCTGAAGATCGTCCAGACCACTCACGTGATGTTTGATCACCATTTTCAAAAGGAGCAAATCACACAATCGGTTCCCGCACGCACAGTCACGTTGCGCTATGACGACGGTCGCAGATTTGAAGTTACCACGGACGGCGAAGGCCGCGCGGTAGTCTCCCGCGATGCCGATGGCAAGTATCTGATCATGGAGCCGTTCGCGCAGTCCACGCCTCGCGCGCCTCACCCAGCCCAGCCCGTGCGCATGCTCGTCAAGCGTGCGGTCGAGAACCAGTTTGAGCTCCACGTTTACAAAATGATTGGTGAATAATGACAAAAGAAACGCTGCCCCAGCCCGAACAGCTAAATGAACTCTGGCGCTTCGCCGCGACCTACGGAAGGTTATCCGATGCACAACCTCTCATTGCCGCCGGCGACCGAATTCTCGGTGTCGCCGGAAGCACCATCTTCTCGATTGACATCTTTCACGGCCGGCAGCCAGTGCCTGACGTGAAGGGAACGAAACCCGGATTTCCGTATGGTTTGAGGCACGCCGTCGATCCGTGTGTGACTGCGGCAGGCGGCAACGTCTACTTCATGGATGGAAACGAGTTGATGGCGTTGCGGCTGAGCGATGGACTGCCGATTCAGACACGGAACGACAAGGACCAGCTCGTACGATGGAATCCGCCTGAGCTGGAGAAGGTGAATTCTCTGCTCGCCGTAGACGGCAAGCTCATCGCGCTCCATCTCGGTGAGAACGGGAATGCCGCTGTAACGGTATTCAACGCCGTGAACGGTAAGAAGCTATTTGGACCCGTCGAGGTCTATGATCTGACGCCCGGCGGCCTTGCCTATGGCGACGGCGCAGTTTTCTTTGTTGCCGATGCTCTGCTGCACGCGGTCAATGTCGACTTTGGCGACAACCGATTCGAACGCACGGAAGGCGGCGGCGCGAGCGAGGCGCTTTTGTCTTCCGTGACGCCATGTGTGGCAGGCAAAGTTGTCGTTGCCGCCGGCAAGAATCTGCATTTCTTCGACGTGAAGACGGGTGCTGAAATCTTGCAACCCATTGCGCCAAACTCTACGAATGCAAGTTGGTTTTCCCCTATCACGGCGGACAAAGGAAATCTCATTATCGCGAGCAACACGGTGGAAGTCGTCGCGATTCGCAGCGTCGATGGCAAGGTCATGTGGCGCACTGCGCTCGATGCACCCGGGAAACCATCGTTGTTACGCAAGCAGGTGGTCGTCACTACCGAAGGCGGCACAATGCTTGTCACACTCGACCTCGCGAGCGGCAAACCTGATCGACGGTTCAAGCTGCCGCAAAGCGCGGCTCGTATTCCACCGATCGTCAATAACGAAACCGTGTTCATCCCGGATGCGTCAGGCTCGATCGAAGCTCGCGCGTTCGGGCGGCAGCACGCCGCCTACTTCGACGGCCGCAAGTCACGCATCGACATCAAGGCTGATCAGGACGTTTTTGATTTCGGCGAGGATGACTTCACCGTGGAGGCGTGGGTGCGCTCGAGTGAAGGCGGCGAGATCATCTCGAGTTATCCGACGTTGAGCGACGCCGACGCGCACGGCTTCCGGCTCAATATTGGACCAAACGGCGAGCTGCGTGTCGGTGTCGTCAACCCGCTCTCGAAGAGCGTGCACGCAGGGCGGTCCCGCGAGACTCCCGCCAACGACGGCGAGTGGCACCACCTCGCATTGATCCGGCGTAGCGGCGCATTGCTGGCACTGCTCGATGGCAACTCGCTCGATCTGTACTTCCGCGACGACTCCGTGTCGGGATTGCGTATCGGCGGCCATTGCGCACTGACCATCGGCGCGTGCATACCCTCCAAGGGGGCGGATGCAACGGATCATTTCGAAGGATTAATTCGCGAGGTGCGGATCTGGGATCGTGCCCTCGATGTTGCGACCGTGCAGAACAACCGGCACGTGCAGCTCAACGGAACTGAGCCGCGGCTAAAAGCGCTTTGGTCGCTGACAGAAGTTCATGATGACAAGGGTCCCAAACTCGACCCGGTCAATGCGGTTCCGCGGGCGCGCCACAATGTGCACGCCAGCTTCCTGAACGCCGCGTCGTTGCCGACAGACCTGGCTCTGGATCGTTCCGGCTTTCCGTATCTATTGCATGAGAGCGACGCGCATTGGCCGTATGCCGGCACCTGGGCGGCGCGCGGCGAACGCGCGGTAAGCACCGCCGCTGCGCTCGCTGACAACGCGCTCGCCTTTGCAACGAATAACGCCATCTATGGCGTGCGACGTTCCGACGGCCGCAGGCTCTGGCAGATCGATGTCGCGCGCCGCACATCGGCGCCGGTTGCGGATGGCTCGCGTTTTCTCGCGCTCACCGGTGATGAAGGCCTCATCGCAATCAACACACTGACCGGCGAGTACACGCGGCTTGATGCTTTTGCCGGGCTCGTAAAAAGCAGCGACACCGCGCTCCCCGAGCCCGCCGTGAGTAGACGTTACATCGCGGTGGCAGGCCAGAGCGGAGTAGTCAAAATCGCGGACCGCACCACCGATCCCATCAAAATATACGACGTCACGCTGCCCGCGCCGGTTCGCCAGTTGGCGCTCGGCGCAACGAGGCTGTTTGTTTGCTGTGGCAGCGATCGCGCGCTCAACATCGCGACCGTCGATCCGATTACCAATAGCAAGACGGTCGTGCCAGTGACAGCTACTGCTTTCACAGTCGAGGACGACTGGCTGTTCTGCGTGCGTTACGGGTTTGTCGTGCGTGTCGATGCGAACAACGTTGAGGTGAAAACGCAAAACGCAATCAGCGACAAGATTACAGGCATGGCCGCGCGTCCCGACAGCGATCTGCTCGTCGTCACGACTGGCGATGGTTTGGTTCACGGCTTTGCGATGAGCAATCTCGCGAAACGTTGGGACGTGAAGCTCACGGACGAGCGCGTAAACGAGCCCGTCTTCGATGCCGCTGGACGGGTGTATTGCACGACGGCGGCGGGAACCATTGTCGTGTTGGACGGCGCGAGTGGTACGCGCCTCGGGTTGTACAAGACTCCGCAGTCGATCATCACACCGCCGCTGGTCGCTTCTGCAACCGCGTACTTCGGCTGTGCCGAACCGGTAAGTCCCGAAGCATACCGCGATGGAGCACTCCACAGTGTCGTAATGGGTGAAACGATGGTGCTGCGGCTTGGCCTGGATGAACGCGGCGCACCTTCTTCAAGCGCGCAGCCCTATGCGCTTGTCGATATTCAGAACGTCGATGTTGCGAAACACACGCTGCACCTCATGGATCCGACGCGCAGTTGCGTCGAAACATGGATCAACATTCCACCGTCGCGTGCGAACACTGCGCGACGTCCCGGCGGCGGCGTGTTCGGTATCTGCCCCACACAGGATGGAGGCTTCGACATCAACCTGTCGGTTGATGAGGACGGCACGCTGCATTACAGCTCGCGCTCTCGCGCGCAGAATCAATGGCGGATGTTGCGCGCTGAAGCTGCAACGCAACTGACCGATGGACAGTGGCACCACCTTGCGCTCTCTCGCGATCGCGCCGATCACGTCGCTATCTACATCGACGGGCAGCTACTTTCGGACGTCACGGTGGAGCAGACGCAGATCGCCGCGCCCAAAACCGTGACCGGCATCAAGGCCTTCATCGGCGCAACCGCTGGTGATGATCTCGCAGCAGTGCGGCCGCTGTGCGGGATGATCGCGGAACTACGCTTGTGGGACACGTACATGGAGCCGCAGGAGATCGCGGCACGCATGCACGTGAAGTTGCGCGGGAGCGAACCCGATCTGCTCGCGTATTGGAACTTCGACCGGAAGAACATCGAGGACGCCGGACCTGATCAGCACAATGGCAAGCTGGTGGATGCCGGTAGCCATCCGCTCTGGTGGCTCACCGATCTCGCTTTCGAGAAGCCGTCGTATCCTTTCATCACCACGCGGGGTAACGTGCTGCCGCAGCCGGCCGGCAGGCCGCCGATGTACGAAGTTACTTTTGCCGTACACAGCGCGAACGGCAGCGGGTTGCCGGACCACCCACTCGAGGTTTGGTATCTGCAGCGCCGCGATGACGAACCCACCAACATACTCATCGACGGCACCAGCGTCGAAGGTGTGAAAGGCGGAGTAACGAAGACACCATACTCTGCGACGACCGGCAGCGACGGCAGCGTCACCGTCGTCGTCACGCCAACCAATCCGAATCACGTCCCGGCGATCGACGTGCGCGCCGGCTTTATGCCGGGTAACGAGCGCTTCCACGTCAACGTGCTGCTTAACCAGCAGGTCCATTTCGTACCGGTGCCGCCTTCGCTCGTGGCGCAGAGCCGGTTGATCCAGGATTACGCTTACACAAGAGGGAACAAGATCGACGAGAAGCGCGACCGCTCTACGTGGCGCACCGTCATCAAGGCAGTGGAATCGGACGGCTCGCCGCGCGGCAACGAGCCCGTCTCAGTTTGGGCCACGGAACAACTCGATGTCGAAGTAAGTGGCCAACGATATTCGCTCAACAAGGAGAACTCTGTCGAGTTAGTGACCGACAGCGCGGGCGAAGTCATTATCGTTTTCGATGCGGATGAGTTGAATGCGACGGCGCTGATGGCGCGCGCCGGCTTCATGCATCGCAACGACCGCGTCACAATCGCCCCGGACCAGGATCTGCACCGGCAGCTCACCACTGTGAAGGGCTCTGACTTCACTAAGAAACGACCCGTGGTGTGGACGCGCGATATGGATGAAAACGACGGCGAGCCGTTGCTCAAAGGCGACCTCGCGCCGCACGCAGACAAGGTTGCTGAAGCTATCAACAAAGTGATGGCATCAGCCAAACCGGCCGACGCGAATCCAACACCGGCGCCGCGCGGCAACGTTCAACTGTTGCGGAGCAAAGCGCGCGCAAAGTCGGGCCTGCTGCGTAACGACCCGATCATCGACACGATGCGCCAACCCGTGTTCTCGACTGCTGTCGATAGCGTCGTCATGCTTCGCTCGCAAGCGCACGCGCCGCGCGTGACCCCGCTCAATCCTGAAGGACTGCGCACCGCGCTCGACGGTAATGCGGGCTTCGTTTTTGAAACCACCAACAAGACGCTCCGCTTCGAGATGCTCAAGACACAGGCCCAGGTTGACGCCGAACGCGGCGAGCCTACGCCCGAACCGATAGTGCTGCGGGGCTTTTTCGACGATCTTTGGGATGCAGTTGTAGACACGGCCACGAACATCTATGACGGTGCGGTGAAAGTGGTGGTGTCGATCGCTGAAACTGTGCAGATCGCGATCACCAAGATGGTTGAAGGCATATCGAAGATCGTGCACGTCGTCGTCGACTCAATCATTGATGCAGCGAACGCCGTCGCCAATTTCTTTGAGCAGATCGGCGTCGCGATCATGAAGGCCATCGAGTTTCTGCGCACGCTTTTCAACTGGAAAGCGATTCTGGCCACGAAAGACATCATCCAGGAAATATTTATAGACAGCGTCGAGAATGCGAAGCGTGCGATGTCGAAAGAAAATCTCCGGCTAGCGCTGGGGTCACTCACCGGTGTGCCGGATATGAAGCCCAAAGCCGGCCCGAGCTTATCTGCGCAGGGCAAAGGGGCAAACGAAGCCCGGTCGGCTGCGCTTGACGAAGCGAACGGTGTGCAGGGTCAAATGATGATGCAGAAGTCGCGCGACGGCATCTCGTCGGTAGTAGCGTCGAGCGAAGCACCGAGAGAGAGCGGCGCCGGTAGAGATGTGTTCGAAGAGTTGATCAAAAGCATCCCGCTGATCGTGCCGCAACTCGCCGAGCTGTCGCCTGTCGAACTTATGAACAAGCTGCTTGCGCTGGCGAAAGACGGCTTCGACAAGAGCATACGTCTCTTCATCGACGGCCTGGTCGAGATCAGTAGTGTCGCAATCGACTTAATCGATTGGGGTATGAAGCTGCTGCGCGCGCGCATCAACATTCCATTCATCAGCGAGCTGTACGAATTCATCACGGGCTCACCGCTTACCTTGCTCGATGTCGTGTGTCTCGCCATGGCAGTGCCCGTGCACGTCGCGCATGTCGCCATCACAACGTTGCGCGGCAATACACGAACGTTTGCGCAGGACAACGAGCACCTCGCTGATCAGCTACGCGCAGCCGCATCCGGCAAACCGCTGCGGTCGACGCTTCTTGGCGATGAACCCGTGGACGACATGGAAGGACCACCGCAGCCCCGTCCGAAGCCCATGAACACGGATTCGGAAGTATTTTTACTCGTATTGCGCGGCATCAACATTGCCGCAGGCTTGGCTTCCGACACGCTGTTTGCGCGCGCGATCGGCGCGGGCGGCTTCAGCGGCTCAACGCCGGGGATGGCCCGATGGCGTGGGCTGGCCAAAACCATCAAAGGCGCGACGGGGATCGCCGCGTCGTACGTACAGACATTCAAGTCTATGCCGGCTTTCGAAGAGCGAGTCAAAAGCGGCCTCCATCCGAAGGACTACGCTAAGATCAAGCCTCCTGAAGGGGCAGCGGAAGCGGTCTTCGCCGTGCTTACAGCCGGTGACTCAATCACCTTTGCGGGAGGGATCAAGCACATGCTGTGTCCGCCAGCGCCGGTTGCGAAGGTCAACGGATTTTTCCCTCCCGACGGGTTGGACAAAACGGAATGCAACGTTGCTGTTGGCGCAGCCTTCGGTTGCATCGGCTTAATTGGCACGCGTCTCCACTTTCTCCAGCATCAGATGGGCAACCTGGAAATTTTTCGGGCGGATGACAAGCTAATCAAGCAGGCGCTCTTCTTCGGATTGCGTGATCTCTTTATGATCTTCGCGCGTATGCCCTGGTTCATGTTCACACAGGAAGGTGCCAACAGGATCATCAAGAAGTTTCCCGGTGGCGCGGAGCCGATCTATGGAGGCGTGGTGGCGGCGCGAGCGCTCTTCCAGATTCTCGCGGTGGGTACACACGTCATCTCTGTAGAGGTCTATGGTAGCTGATCGCTATCAGCAACTGCGGTAGTTCCGTTAGCGATTAGAGTTCACGAGAGGAAGCAAGTCATGCGAAAGGTTGAAATTCACTATTGCCCTGTGTGACCAGTCAAAAAATATATTTCAGCCCGTGCGGCTGAACAGTTGAGAAGAGAAAACAACGTTGAAGTGGAACTGGTCAAGGGAGGGCTGCTCGAACTGAGTGTACAGATCGACGGCGAGAAGATAGTTGACACGAACAGACTGTGGTATCCACGGCCAGGCACTTTAGCGAAAAGAACGCGGGAGTTCTTGAAAACGAGTACCGGACGAGAAGGTTTCTTGCCTGAGCCGCGTAAGGGGGCGTAAACTGCGGACGCTTTTTCCCTCATGAACGACCAGCGCACACATCCCAATTTCCACGGCAACCAGGACGACCTGCGCGCCTTCCTGAACCTGGCAAACTCTCCGGTGCGAACCCAGGCGCGCTCTGACGCGTTGCATGAATGGGAGCAGTACAAACTCAACCGCCAGTACAGCGCGGTTCCTTATGGCGGCAAGAAAGGGGCGCACATGCGTTCATTGGTTGCGCATGTGATCGATCTTCGCGGTGCGAATCTCGACGGCATCACGCTGGGCTATGTCGATTTAAGAGGAGCGATGTTGGACCACTGCTCACTGCGCGGCGCCTGGCTGAAAGGGGCGAACCTTGAAAACGCGAGCCTGCAACATGCAGATCTCACCGTGCAACCCGACAGCGGCCGAGGTGCAGGCAGGCTGCTTCACGCGGATCTGCGACGTGCCGACTTCACCGGAGCAGATCTCACGGGAGTGGACCTTTCAGGGACGCGACTCGAAGGAGCAATTCTGTCGAAGGCGAATTTAACTGATGCGGATTTGGAAGGCGCAAGTTTGATCGGAACAACTCTTGACGGTGCTCGTTTGACGCGCACGCGTGTGTACGGCATTTCGGCATGGGATCTACGCGGAACGGCGGAGGTGCAGCACGATCTATTGATCACTCCACAGTCTGAGCCGCCGATCACAGTGGATAACCTGAAAGTCGCGCAATTTATTTACCTCTTAATCAACAACCCTGAAATTCGTCATGTCATCGACACGATCACGTCCAAAGTTGTTCTGATCCTGGGACGCTTCACAGACGACCGCAAAGCCGTTCTTTATGAGATTAAGTCGCAACTGCGCTCGCGTGACTTCCTCCCTATAATTTTCGACTTCGACGCGCCAACACACCGCGACGTGCAGGAAACTGTTGCCACGCTGGCCCATATGGCCCACTTCATTATTGCCGACCTTACGGATCCAAGGAGCATTCCACAGGAATTGATTTCCATTGTTCCAACCTTGCCGTCAGTTCCCGTGAAGCCATTGATCCTGAAGGGCCAGGCGCCGTGGGCGATGTTCTCAAACCTCATGCGCTATCCCTGGGTGCTGGAATTGTTTGAATATGAGAATTCTCGCCAACTAGCTGACGCAATCGAAACCGAAGTGGTCCAGCCAGTCAGGAACTACCTCGCCGCAGTCTCCACTCCGCAGAGATGATCAACGTTGCCTCAAAATTCAGACGTCGGCCGATAATCAGTGCACTGCTCCTTCTCATTATTCCTGTCGCAGTGGCGGCTCATCCGGGCGGTGGGCTGATTGCACTGGATGTAAACACGGTGATCTTCGGCGACTCGATGTATAACGCTGTATGGCGGCTGGAGAAGGGTAGGAAGCCGGAGGCGTTGGTCAGGAACTTTCACGCACATTGGACCACGCGCGGTTTGGATGGGCAGATCTACTCCGAATCGTTTCAGGAGATGGGCGGTGCTCTTTTTCGCATTCCTCTCGATGGCGGCAAGCATGTGAAGGTGGCCGATGAATCGGATGTTAAGGCCTTAGTTTTTGCTGTCGGTAAGCGTGGTACGCTCATCTTCCAAAAGGGCGCACAGATCATGGAACGCTCTGCGGATGGAACGGTGAGGCGCTTCCGGGGTTCGGGCGAAGTCGCGAAGGGCGAACGACC
>DASTTS010000537.1:0-8464 GCA_035760085.1 Pyrinomonadaceae bacterium | reverse complement strand
GATCCGGCGTCGGCTGTTTACGTCAAAAACAAGATTCGCGCGTGTGAAGAGGTTGGCATTCGCTCGGAACATCATGCGTTGCCGGAGTCGACTACTACGGAACAGTTGCTTGAACTCATCCGTTCGTTGAACACGCGTGATGACATTGATGGAATACTGGTGCAGCTTCCGCTACCGGCTCACGTTAATGAAACGGCGATCATCGAAGCGATGGATCCGGCGAAGGATGTCGACGGATTTCATCCGGTGAACGCCGGCAGACTTGCCATGGGACGACCGGTATTTGTGCCGTGTACGCCCGCCGGGATCATCGAGCTACTTGATGATCGCGGTGTTGAGATTCGTGGTGCAAATGCGTGTGTTGTTGGTCGCAGCCAGATCGTTGGACGTCCGATGGCGCAGTTGCTGTTGCAGCGCGATGCGACGGTGACGATCTGTCATTCACGCACGCGCGATCTTGCGGCAGTCACGCGCACGGCTGATCTCCTAGTTGTCGCCATCGGGCGTACGGCTTTTATCGGGCGAGAGCACATAAAGCCAGGGGCGACCGTGATCGACGTTGGCGTGAACAGAGTCTCTGACGTCGATGAGGTGCGACGGCTGTTCGGCGGCGAAGCACAGAAGCGACTCGAAGTCGTCGCAAAGCGGGGCTCAACGCTCGTGGGTGATGTGAATCCCGCGGAGGCAGCGGAAGTGGCAGGCATGTTGACGCCCGTTCCTGGCGGCGTGGGATTGTTGACCGTGGCGATGTTAATGCAGAACACGCTCAAGGCCGCTAAGCTGCGGCAGCAATGATCTGATGTTACGTGTTGGGCTCACAGGTTCGATCGGCGTCGGCAAATCGTTCGTGGCGTCGGTGTTTGTCGAGCTTGGATGTCACGTACTCGATGCCGATCAAACGGCGCGTGAAGTGGTGATGCCGGGAACACGGGGCTTAAAGGCGTTGACGGTAGCGTTTGGCGAGGAAATCCTGAACACGGATGGAACCCTTGATCGGAAACGACTCGGAGCGCTGATTTTCGCGGATCAGAGCAAGCGTGAACAACTGAATCACATCCTGCACCCGTTCATCATCGCGCGACAGGATGAGATCCTGAACGCGTGGGAAGCTGAAGATCCTGATGGCATCGGCATCGTTGATGCGGCGTTGATGATCGAATCAGGCGGTTACAAGCGCTTTGATAAACTGATCGTGGTCCATTGCCGTCCTGAAGTCCAGCTCGAGCGTCTGATGCTGCGCGACAAGCTTTCGCGCGACGAAGCTTTGCGACGCATCAATTCGCAAATGCCGCAGGAAGAGAAACAGAAGTTTGCAGATTACCTGATTGATACTTCGGACGGATTTGAATTAACGCGATCTCGATCAGTGGAAATCTATCAACAATTGATCCGTGTCATCCGTGGCTAAAAAACCTTTCTCCTGGATCTGCTCGCTGCTGGTAGCGCTGTGTCTGACCCACACAAGCTGCTTCAACACGAACGAGCCTTCGACGTACTACGGCAAAGCTGTGCCGCCGAAGACGCAGGAATTTCGCTGGAGCAATGGTGGACTGCCGCAAACATTCGATCCCGCGTTCGCCGCCGCGCCACCGGACACGGACGCCGTCAGAGCTCTCTTCGAAGGTCTCACCGACTACGATCCAAAGACACTCGCGCCCGTGCCCGCTGTAGCAACGCGCTGGGAGTCGACGAACGACGGACGCGTCTGGACTTTTTACTTGCGCGAGAATGCGCGCTGGTCCAACGGCGAGAAGGTCACGGCTGACGACTTTGTGCGTTCGTGGGAACGCACGCTCAGAATCGGACCACTCGCACCTCACACCGAGCTGCTTTCCAACATCGAAGGTGCGACCCCGAGCGTTTCGACACCACAAACCTTCGGCGCGCGCGCGATCAACGAACACGTTCTGCAAGTAACGCTGCAACACGCCGACAGCGGTTTTCCGGCGCTCGTGGCCCATCCGGTTTTTCGTCCCGTCAAAGTTGCAAACGCCGAGAGCACAAACCGTCTCGAATCGCACGAGCTGATCTCAAACGGCGCTTTTCATCTGCTCGCGACTGAGAATAATCAAGTGCAGCTCGAGCGCACCAAAACCTACTGGGACGATGCCTCGGTCGCGCTCGATCGCGTCACGTTTGTGAACACTACGAATGCCGAGGACGCGCTCGCAGCGTACAAAGCGGGCGAGATCGATGCGGTCACAAATGCGCCGTTCGAGCCGCTGGCTTTGAAGCTGCTCGCGCCTTACAAAGATTTTCACCGGTCAACGTTTGGCGCGTTGACTTATTACGCTTACAACACGGCGCACGAACCGTTTGACGATGTGCGCGTGCGTGAAGCGCTGGCGCTCGCGATCGATCGCGAACGCGTTAGTCGCGACGATCTCGGTGGAGCGACGGAGCCCGCCGGGAGGTTTTTACCGGAAGCGATGGCGCCGGAAAAGCCGGTGGTGGACAAGGCCGGGCTACTCGAACACGACATCGAGAAAGCGCGCGATCTGCTTGCCGAAGCGGGTTATCCGAATGGTGAAGGCTTTCCGGTCATCAAACTCCTGATCAACCGCAATGAGCAACAGCGGATCGTCGCGCACTCGATTGCGGCGATGTGGCGAGCAGCGCTGAATGTTGAGACGGAGATCGTTGTACGTAATTGGGATGAGTATGAAGCTGCGATCGGGAACGGCGACTACGACATCGTGCGACGTGGGATCGTGATGCAGTCGACGAGTGAACTGGTTAATTTACGAATGTTGTTTGAGCGGGATCCGCGGCCGTTACCGTCTGCGTCGCCGCTTGCGGAGGCTAGTCCATCGCCGCCACCGGCGGTCCGGGTTGAAACGGAGACCCAGGCGTTGAAGGATCTTAAGGCGGTGCCCATTTATTTCGCGTCGTCTTACTCGCTGGTGAAGCCGTACATTTCCGGGTTCGATTCGAATGTGTTGGATGTTCCGAACTTAAAGAAGACTCGAGTGGATACAAACTGGGCAGAACATTAATTTAGCCGCAGATTAACGCGAATGAACGCAGATTAGCGTTTATTCGCGTGAATCCGCGGCTTAAAAATATGACTGAAGTCAGTGTGACTTGTCGGAGCAGGGAAGAGACGCGCGCGGTGGCCGTGGCGCTGGCGCCGCTTTTGCACGCGGGCGATGCGATGATGTTGAAGGGGCCGCTGGCGAGTGGGAAGACGGCGTTCGTTCAGGAACTGGTGGCGGCGCTTGGATCGAAGGCTGAAGTCACGAGCCCGACGTTCACTATTGCTCAGTTTTATCCGCTTCCGTCAGGGACTTTCCTGCACATCGATGCTTACCGGCTTTCGAGTGTCGCGGAGTTTCGCGATCTCGGGCTGGAGGATTTCGTGACGGAGAGTATTACGGCGGTCGAGTGGGGCGACATCGTCGAGCAGGATTTTCCGCACGCTTTGTCGATCGATTTCGAGTTTGTTGCGAACGAAGACAACTCGCGCAGGTTGACGTTTTCTGCGGTGGCCGAGAAATGGGAGGCTGTACTGAGTAGTTTGAAGAACCAGGTATGAGTTTGTTGCTGGCAGTTGAATCGTCGTCGAATGTGTATCGCGTTGTGCTTGGGCGTGAGGGCGAGGTGATCTTTGATTCGGCGGTCAATAATTGTGACTCGTCGCTAAGGACACTCAGCGCGTTGCTGGAGTGTGGGCTCGAGACGGTTGGGGCACACGCGAATGAGATCAAGGGAGTGGCGATTAATGTGGGGCCGGGGTCGCTGACGTTTGTGCGCGCGGGCATCTCGTTTGTCAATGCGCTCGCGTTCAGTTTGAATGTGAGCATTTATCCGTTCAACTGGTTCGAGATCATCGGAGCGCAGGCGCGTGAGGCGACGGAGTTGCCGGTTGTGTGTGCGGTGCCGGCGGCGAATGATAATGCGTACGTCGGGTTGATCAGGGGTGCGGCTGTTGAGATTATGCGATTTGGGCGTGTGGATGAAGCGTTGGCGCGGGTTAGTGAAGGAGTTGTTGGCGAGGTCGCGGTAGCCGGTAGGATTCGACATCGGCTGGCAGCGTTATTGGCAGATGCGCGCGATCTTGGCATTGAGAATCCTGATGCGCGCGTTTTGTTGAGGTTGGGAGAAGAGGCGTGGAGAAACGGTGGGCGAGCAACGACGCAGGTTGAGGCGCTCAATGATCAGTCGGATGTGTTTTTCGACGGTCATTCTTAGACGAGATTACAGGATTTTCATGATTGACAAGATCGTCGAATGTCTACAATCGGGTGGTGTGGTGTTGTTGCCGACAGATACCGTTTACGGGCTTGCGGTGAGTCCGAATTTTGATAAATCGATTGATCGGCTTTTTGCACTCAAACGTCGGCCGCGTAACGTCAATCTCCCGATCATGGTTGCATCGGATGCTGAGCTCGAGCCGCTGGGATTTGAAGTCAGTGAGTCTGCAAGACGCTTGCTCCGCTCGCCGCTGATCCCCGGCAGCTTGACGCTCGCGATGGGGTTCAGCTCAGACTACCGGCCCGCGTGGCTTGCTGGTCGTGATGAAGCTGCCGTGCGAATACCAAACGATGAACGTTTACTTTCGGTGTTGCGCGAGACAGGGCCGCTGCTCGTCACGAGCGCGAACGCCCACAGCGCCGAGACACCCGACAACGTCGTGAGTATTCTCGCGCAACTCGACGGCGCACCGGATCTCGCGATCGACGGTGGAACGCTGCGCACAACCGCATCGACGCTCGTGAACTGTCGCGTCGATCCACCGCGGATCGAACGCCTCGGCGTCGTGCCTGAATCTGAAGTGTTAAAGTATTTATCATGAGTCAAGACGTAATCCTGGGAATCGAATCATCGTGCGACGACACCGCGGCAGCGGTGGTCGATCGCGACGGCAATGTGCTGTCGTCGGTCATCGCCAGCCAAACGCATATTCACTCGCACTGGGGCGGCGTGTATCCCGAGTTCGCGAGCCGCGCCCACGCGCTCGTCGTTGTGCCGACGATCGAACGAGCGCTAAAAGAAGCGAATGTTGAAGGGCCGGATTTGAAAGCGATCGGTGTGACGCGAGGTCCGGGATTAATCGGCTCGTTGATCGTTGGCGTGAACACCGCCGCCGGGCTCGGGCTTGGTTGGAATGTACCTGTGCTCGGAATCAATCACTTGCGCGGCCATCTTCGCAGTGCTGATCTCGTGGAAAAGCGAGTTGAGCTGCCGGCGATCGTGTTGCTTGTCTCAGGTGGTCATACGTTTCTCGCGCGAATGGAGAGTTTGACTGACATCCAACTGCTCGGCTCGACGCGAGACGATTCGGTGGGCGAGGCTTACGACAAGGTGGCGCGACTGCTGGGACTTGGTTATCCAGGTGGTCCGGCCGTCGACAAGCTTGCGAAGACGGGGAAAGATTCGATTCCATTTCCGCGACCGATGTTGAATGAAGGTTTTGAGTTCTCGTTTTCGGGGTTGAAGTCGTCGGTGGGAAGGTTCCTCGACAAGAATCCCGATGTGGACCATGCGGATGTCGCGGCGTCGTTTGTGAGCGCGTGCATGGAGATCCTGATAACGAAATGTCGCCGCGCGCTAGAGGCGTATCCGGCGAAATGTTTGGTTGTGGTCGGTGGAGTCGCGGCGAGCCCGCAGCTACGTGAAGGCGCCGCGGAGCTTTGCGATCGTTTGGGAGTAAAGCTCTGTCTGCCGCCTTTGAAGTGGTCGACTGATAACGCCGCGATGATCGGACTCGCTGCCTGGGATTATTTGAATGAAGGAGTGGCGCCGCCATTGGCCGCGACGGCTTCGTTGAAGATTACGGAATTTTAAGAGAGTTTCTCACGCAGCAGCGCAATGGCGCAGCGCCTGGCGGACTTCCGTTGCGTCGCTGCGCCGCCGCGTGAAATATTCTTTTACCGGCTCAAATTCCGCACAAACCCCCAGTCGCCACTCGCGTTCACCTGAATGTTCTGCACGTTCTTCCGCGCGATCACGACGTTCGACTGGTACCACAACGGAAACACCGGCACATCGCGGCTGACGATGTCCTGGATCTTGACGTAAAGATCGCGAGCCTTCTGTCGATCGTACGTATTGACCGCCTGGTCCAACAATGCATCGAGATCCTTGTTGCTGTAGCGGCTGCGATTACGCGACGGCCGCGCTTCAGTCGGGATCTCCGAACTCGCGAAGAGATCTTTGTAGAAGATCGGATCCTGATTTCCACCCACCCACTGCGAATACGAGATCTGGAAGTTGCCGCGCTTGAGCTCGTCAAAGAGCGTGTTCTGTTCCGGCGTCTGAATCTCCACCGGAATTCCGACTTCCTTCAGATAATTCTGAATCACGCCTGCATACTGCCGCCCTGAAATGCTGCTTCCGGAAAGCTTATAAACGATCGGCTTATCCATCCGCATACGTGGTCCATCGCCATCGGGATCACGAAATCCTGCTTCATCGAGTAACTGCTTGGCGCGCGCCGGATCGTACGAATACGTTTGCCCTGACGAATACGCCCACGACTCCTCCGGAATGATCGAATGTGCGATCTTTGCGAGTCCGAGCAACAGGTTCTTGATCAAATTCTCCCGATCGATTGCATGCGCGATTGCCTGTCGTACCTTGACGTTGTCGAGTGGCGCCGACGTCGTATTGATCGTCAGCAAATTAACGTTCGATCCGTTGAACACCTTCACCTGGAGGTTCGGATCGCCTTCGAGTCGCTTCACTGCATCGGGCGAGAGGCTTGTCGGCATCGGTGCGATATCAACACGTCCGGCCTGCAATTCCGCCTGTAGCTGGTTCATGTCGGAGAGCACGCGCACGCGCACCGCCGGCAGCTTCGGCGCGCCTTCCCAGTACTCCGCAAACGCCTCGACATCGCACACCTGCTGGGTGTTGTCGTAGCGCACAAACTTGAATGGACCAGTGCCGAGCGGATGCGTCTTCTGTGACTCGTAAGTGTCTTTCGGAATGATCGGAACAGGAACGAGATTCGAGAGCAATCCGACCCACGGCTCGATCAGCGTCACCACGATCGTGCGTGCATCCGGTGCTTCGACGCTCTTTACATAACTGCGTTTCTCGGCGCCCGAGCCTTTGTAAAAACTCGCCGACTTCGCGAAGTTGCTGGAGAAGAGGAGATCGAGCGTGTACTTCACGTCCGCGGAGGTCAGCGCCTGCCCGTTGTGAAACTTAACACCGTCGCGAAGTGTAAACGTGTAGGTGAGACCATCGTCCGAACGCTTGATGTCAGACGCGAGCTCGCCCACGTAATCAAACTTCTCGTCCTTCTTCACAAGCGTGTTGAAGATCAGCGTGCGCACGCGCTCGCTGGCCGCGTCAACGGAAGGTGAGCCAATCGCATCGATGGTGCGGATGTTGTCACCGAGCGCGATTACAAACGCGTCGCTCCGGGTACGGCAGCCCGGGGGAAGAATCAACAGCGATGTCAAAACGAGCAGCAGGATAAGCTTGCTCTTGCTCACTTAACGGTGCCTCCATAGGTGTAGTTGAGCTTGGAATTCAGCTTAAGGATCTCGTCTGCGAGCTCCTGAAAGCGCGCGAGATTGAGCGGCAGCGGCGGTTCCATGATCGTTTTCGTCCGCGCGATGCGATCGAGTGATTGTTTGATACGTTCAGGAGTTAACTTGCCATTCCTGGCGGCTTCGAGCAGGCCGTGATAGCCGCGCCGGATTTTGTCAGGAGTCGCGCAGATCAGCAGCATGTCTTCGCCGGCGAGTGCCGCGCGCACCGCCGCATCTTCGATTTCACAGTGACGCGCGATTGCTCCCATCTCGAGATCGTCGGTTACGACGAGATGTTTGTAGCCGAGCTCTTTTCGCAGCAGTCGCGTGACGATGTTGTAGTTCAACGACGCCGGCTCGAGCAGACCACCCGTCATTTCCTCTTTGATATCGATGTTTGGAAATCCGCCGTGACTCACCATTACACAACTGACGCGATCGTCGCGACGCTGAAAGAGCTCGATGTAAGGCGCGAGATCCTGTGCAATCAGATCGTCGTGCGAGAGACGGACAACGGGCATCTCTTCGTGTGAGTCGACTTCGCCCGCGCCGATGCCCGGAAAATGTTTGAGACAGCCGAGGAGGCCGGTACCCTGAAGTCCGCGCATGTAAACGGTGGTGTAACCGAGAACTTCGCCGGGCGAGCGGCCGAAGGATCGCGAATACAGACCGTTCGACAGCAGGTCGCGATCCTCGGTCATGATCGACATCACGGGCGCGAAGTTGATGTTGAAGCCGAGCATGCGCAGCACTTCGCCGGTGATTCGTCCGAGCGCACGTGCCGCAGCGAGGTCGCCGTGCTGGCGAATCGTGCGTGCCGACGGCATCGGCGTGAAGATGCGTCGCAGTCGATCAACGAGGCCGCCTTCCTGATCGATACCGAAAAGTGGCGGCGTCGGAACGATTTCGCGAACTGCGTCGAGCAGTCCGCGCAGTTGTTCTGGACCAGCGACGTTACGACCGAAGATGATGACGCCGCC
>DASTTS010000536.1:0-4381 GCA_035760085.1 Pyrinomonadaceae bacterium | reverse complement strand
TATGACCGCGCCCACTTACACAGAGTTTGAATGGCAGGCTGAGGGTGCAGGGAACGGCGCATCGGGCGAGAAGCTGACGCGCGTGTTTGTCGAGCTCGTGAAGAAGCTCGGTGGCGTCCGATCAATCTGCGATCTCGGCTGCGGAAACGGTCACATCAGTGGACGGCTTGCATCAATCGGTTATGACGTCACGGGAGTCGATGCGTCCGCGAGCGGAATTCAGATCGCGCGTCGAACTTACCCGGGTGTTAGGTTTGTTCACGCATTAATCGATCGTGATCTCAATCTCGGACAGTTTGATCTCGTGATCTCCAGCGATGTGATCGAACACCTTTATCGTCCATCTGATTTACTGGAAGCCGCAGCGTCTCATTTGAAATCAAACGGTCAAGTCTTATTAGGCACGCCTTATCACGGCTACCTGAAGAATCTCGTGCTCGCCGCAACCGGAAAGATGGACGCGCACTTCTCGGCTTTGCACGACGGCGGCCACATCAAATTCTTCAGTGTCAACACGCTTTCAAAGCTCATGCGAGCCCACGGGTTTGACGATCTGAGCTTCACGTTCTACGGCCGTGCGCCGTGGCTCTGGAAGAACATGATTTGCCACGCACGCAAGTCAACGCGCTAAATGCTGGACCAGATCACGCCACTGATACTGACGTACAACGAGGCGCCCAACATCGCACGCTCGCTTGCTGCACTGAGTTGGGCGAAGGACATCGTTGTCGTTGATAGTTTCAGTGACGACAACACAGTCGAGCTTGCGAAGACATTCCCGCAGGTGCGTGTCTTCTCACGGGCATTTGATTGTCATCGCAATCAGTGGGACTTCGGCCTGAAGGAAACCGAAATCTCGACGCCGTGGGTGCTCGCGCTCGATGCCGACTACGTGCTCTCGGATGAGCTCGTTGCGGAGCTTGCTGACCTCACACCCGAAAACAACACCGCAGGCTATCGCGCCAGCTTCGTCTACTGCATCAACGGGAAAAAACTTCGCAGCGGGATCTATCCGCCTGTGACAGTGCTCTACCGCCGCGGCGCAGCGACTTACGTGCAGGATGGCCACACACAGCGCGTGGTGCTCGAAGGCGCGATCAAAGATCTACATGCGCCAATCTTCCACGACGATCGAAAATCACTAAAGCGTTGGTTCAGATCGCAGGCGAAGTACACTGAGCTCGAAGCACAAAAACTGCGCGCCGCTGATCCGGCGCAGCTCGCTTTCGCCGATCGACTGCGACGCTGGCGCTTCGTCGTGCCGCCGGTGATGCTGGTCTATTGCCTGTTTGTTCGCGGTGGGATTCTGGATGGTCGGGCAGGCTTTTACTATGCATTTCAGCGCGCGATGGCTGAGGCCATGTTAAGCCACAGATTAAACGGACCGAAAACCGATCAAAACGGATCAGCATGTACATCTTAGGAATTAACGCGTATCACGGGGATGCAGCGGCGGCGATCGTCTGTGATGGCCGGTTGATCGCGGCGGCTGAAGAGGAACGCTTCAATCGTTTCAAGCATTCGGCGGGCTTTCCGGAGCAGGCGATTCGTTACTGTCTAAACGAGGCGGGTATCGGTGTTGAGGATCTGGACCATATTGGAATTTCGCGCGATCCCTCGGCGCACCTGCACAAGAAGATACTCTTCGCAGCAACGCGCGTTGCCACGCTGGCACGCAGCCAGATCAAGGATCGTCTCGGCAACGCGGCGAAGGTACGCGATCTCAAGGATGAACTCGCGCGTCTGTTTGGTGTGCCGAAGAAGAGTTTGCGCGCGCGTTTTCACAACATCGAACATCATCGCGCACATCTCGCCAGTTGTTTCTTCGTCTCGCCTTTTGAACGTGCCGCGTTGTTGTCGATCGATGGTTTTGGCGATTTCATTTCCACGATGTGGGGCGCCGGTGAAGGGAACTCGATCGACGTGCTGGGCCAGGTCGAGTATCCACACTCAACCGGTATCGTTTACACCGCAACGACGCAGTTTCTCGGCTTTCCGCATTACGGCGATGAAGGCAAAGTCATGGGGCTAGCGCCGTACGGGCAGCCGCGGTTCATCAACGAGTTTCGCGAGATCATTCGTACTGAAGAAAACGGGCAGTTCCGTCTGAATCTCGATTACTTCCGCCATCATGCGGAAGGGGTCGAGATGACGTGGGACCAGGGCTCGCCTGTGATTGGCCGCGTTCACTCGGACGAGTTTGCGCGCGTGTTTGGACCACCACGCGCCGCGGGCACACCGCTAACGGATCGTGAACGCGACATTGCTGCGAGCCTGCAACTGCGTCTCGAAGAAGTCGGTTTCCACCTCTTGAATAATTTGCACGAACGGACCGGGTTAACTGACCTCGGCCTCGCCGGCGGGGTCGCGTACAACTCGGTCATGAATGGAAAGATACTGCTGAACACTCCGTTCAAACGTCTGTTTGTGCAACCGGCTGCGGGTGACAGTGGCACTGCGCTCGGAGTCTGTTACCAGATCTACAATGGCGTGCTGAAACACGAGTCCCGCGCAGTGATGGAAGGCGCTTACACCGGGCCGCAATTCTCAGGTGAACAGATCAGAAGCGCGCTGGACCAGAGCGAGCTGGCTTTTGAGAGTTACACGGACGCAGAGCTAACAAAGCGCGCGGCACAAGACATCGCTGCGGGTTTGGTTGTAGGCTGGTTTCAGGGGCGGATGGAGTTTGGGCCACGCGCGCTTGGAAATCGCTCCATCGTCGTCGATCCGCGTCGTGCTGAGATGAAAGAGATTCTCAACGACCGGATCAAGAAGCGCGAGCCGTTCCGACCCTTTGCGCCGTCCGTTCTGGAAGAGCGTGTCGGCGATTATTTCGAGCAGACACATCCCGCACCGACGATGCTGATGGTCTATCAGGTCAAAGAAGAGCGACGTAGCGAGATTCCGGCGGTAACGCACGTCGACGGCTCTGGACGTTTGCAAACTGTCTCGAGAACGGTTAATGAGCGGTATTATCAGTTGATTTCCGATTTCAACGCGCTGACCGGCGTGCCCGTGATTCTCAACACGTCGTTCAATGAGAACGAGCCGATCGTTTGCACGCCGCAAGAGGCGATTGAGTGTTTCCGAAAAACGAAGATGGACGTGCTGTATCTCGGGAATCATGCGGTGCGGAGAGAGCGCAGAGGTTACGCAGAGAAGAGCAATAAAGGGGATTAGGCGATGCGGATCTTGGTGACAGGTGGCGCGGGGTTTATTGGCTCGCATCTTTGCGAGCGGCTGGTCGGCGAGGGCAACGAAGTGCTCTGCCTCGACAACTTCTTCACGGGCCGGCGCGAGAACATACTTCACCTGCTCGACAATCCGCGCTTCGAACTGCTGCGTCACGACGTCACCGAGCCGATACTCCTCGAAGTCGATCAGATCTATAACCTCGCGTGCCCTGCGTCGCCGGTTCACTACCAGTACAACCCGGTGAAGACAGTCAAGACGAACGTGATGGGCACGATTAACATGCTTGGTCTTGCGAAGCGTGTGCGCGCACGCATTCTCCAGGCGTCTACGTCTGAAGTGTACGGCGATCCGCTGGTCCATCCACAGACCGAAGATTACTGGGGCAACGTCAATCCGATCGGGTTACGTTCCTGTTACGACGAAGGCAAACGACTGGCAGAGACGTTGATGACCGACTATCACCGGCAGAACAACGTAGATATTCGCATCGCGCGGATCTTTAATACATATGGACCACGAATGCTCGAAGATGACGGTCGCGTTGTTTCAAATTTCATCGTGCAGGCGTTGCGCGGCCAGCCGTTGACGCTTTACGGCGAGGGGCAGCAGACGCGCTCGTTCTGCTATGTCGATGATCTGATCGAGGGGCTGATTCGGCTGATGAACGTTGAGAACTTGCACGAGCCGGTGAATCTCGGCAATCCCGGTGAGTTCACGATCATGCAACTTGCGGAAGAAGTGATTAAGGCGTGCGATTCGAAATCGGGGTTCACGTATTTGCCTTTGCCTGCTGACGATCCACGCCAGCGCCAGCCCGACATCACGCGCGCGCAAACCGTGCTCGGCTGGAACCCGACGATCCCGTTGCGCGACGGTTTGAAGCGAACCGTTGACGATTTCAAGGCACGAGTGAACATTTAGGGTCTCAAACATTTCTCACGCGGTGGCGCAACGGCGCAACGAACGAACGAGGATCGTTGCGCCGTTGCGCCGCCGCGTGAGCATGCTTTTTTGAAAATTCTTCTCCTCAACCAATGCTTCTACCCTGATGTGGTCTCCACGGCACAACACCTCACCGATCTCGCCACTGGTCTCACTGCACGCGGACATGAAGTAACAGTTATCGCGAGCGATCGCGGCTACGACGATCCGGGCGTACGTTTCAAACGTCGCGAGCGTTGGAACG
>DASTTS010000535.1:0-14334 GCA_035760085.1 Pyrinomonadaceae bacterium | reverse complement strand
ACACCCAGAAACTTTTCGTTGTCGGAATATTTCAGTGCATTGTTGACGAGATTGACAAGCGCTCGCGCAATCGCTTCGCGATCGACTTTCACCGACGGAATGCCAGGATCGATTTGCTCCTCGAGCGCGAATCCCTGCTGCTCGATCTGGTAACGATAAGAGTCGAGCGTATTGCGCACGAGCTCGGCGATGTCAGTCTCGCGGAAGTCATACTCTTTCGCGCCAGCTTCAATGCGCGAGAAGTCGAGAATGTTATTGATCAACGCACTGAGCCGCTCGCTCTCTTTGCGAATGATGCTGTAGTACTCATGCTTCTTCTCTTGCGTGTTGATGCGACCGAGCTCGAGTGTCTCAGCATATAGTCGAATCAGCGCGAGTGGCGTACGCAACTCGTGCGAAACGTTGGAAACAAAGTCAGACTTCAAACGCGCCAGCGCAACTTGCTTGTTTACGCTGCGATACGTCAAGACCAAACCTCCGATCATCAACACCGACAACACGCCAAGTATCAGAAAACTCTGCCACACCCAGCGATGGCTGATCGCCTGCGCTGTAGTGCCTTGAAACTTGATGCCGAGTGCAAGACCACGAAACGGATCGTCGAGCTTGTACGAAACCTCGGGCTTGCCGCTGCCCCAACCGGCAGACATCGCAAGCGGCCGATCCGGTTCGGCCTTCAAAACATCCGCTGGATAGACCATCATTGCGAGCTTCTGATCGGGATGCTCGATCGCCTCTCGCGGCATCAATTCGTGGAACCCCTGCTCGTAGAGTTGTTCCGGATCGTTCGTGAAGCTTTGCGAGGTCAGCTCCTCGATAAACTGTGGAAAGAACGTATTTTTTAAGTACTTTGGATCGAAGCCCGCGCCACCTAACACGATCCGATCGCTACCGTGCTCAGGGAAACTAAAAATCGCCGTTGTTGTATAAACAAGCTCATCGTGCCCTTGAGACTCGCCCGGCATCCACATGATCGGTTTGGGTTTTCTACTTAACTGTCCGCACAGGTACGCGCCCTCGAGGTTGAACCAGGCGCTGTACATCTTGCCTGATTCATCGGCCTCTTTTTCAGTCATGAGATTGCGCTGCTGCTGAACGATGACTCCTTTCTTCGCATCGTAGAGAAACACGTGAGTGAACCACGGGTTTTTCTGGATGATTTGATCCAGCTTTCTTCGTTTCTCGTCGTCTGAATCGTCTAAGGAAGGAAACTCCTCGCGCACTGCTTCCGTCATTCCATAGGCCTTGCTCGCCATCTTCTTCGCACCGATCGTCAGCAGGTACTGAAAGTCGCGATGTATCAACGCCTCGACCTTCCGGTCGCGCTGAATCGATTTGACGTGCTGGAAGTTAACGAAGATGAGCGTCAATGCCGGCAAAACCACGGCGAGGCCGAGCGTGAGCACCAGGCGGAAACGAGTATTGCTTTCTCTTTTGGACTTCATCGCAGGCCCGAGGATACGCCCGGCTACCCCGGGCTGTGTTATGGGTAAGTAAAAATTTGTTAAGAGTTGTGAAATCCGCGGATTTTCCGCGGCTACTTTAATCCTAATCGCCCTGGCGACCAAACTCGGGTTATATTACGCGTTCTCTATTTGGCGATGGAGTCTACCGTGAAACACTTGACGATGCCGGAGCTGGAAGCGGCGCTGGACCATCTCCGCGAAGCGCCGAAGGATGAAGGCGTATTGCAGTTGATCGTGTGCCGTCCGGCAGTGGACGAGCGGCAAATTCTGCATGAAGCTGAGCTTGACCCACTCAAGGGATTGATTGGCGACAACTGGATCGTGCGTGGGAGTTCCAAAACACCCGACGGCTCGCCGCATCCGGAGATGCAGATCAACATCATGAACTCACGCGTGACCGCACTCGTGGCCCGGGACAAAGATCGCTGGCCACTCGCAGGCGATCAACTCTACATCGACATGGATTTGAGTAAAGAAAACCTGCCTGCGGGTTCACGAATAAGAGTCGGCTCGGCAGTGCTCGAAGTGAGTCCCCTGCCACACACTGGTTGTCATAAGTTCATCGCGCGATTTGGTATGGAGGCGATGAAGTTTGTGAACTCGGTGGTCGGGAAGGAGCTCTGTCTCAGAGGGATCAATGCGAAGGTGATTGAGCCCGGTGTCGTAAAGGTGGGCCAGGTCGCTAAAAAAATCTAGCCACAAAAAGCACAAAAGGCACAAAGTATCTTTTTGAAGGAGGTGTCGCTAATGGAACGCTGCCCTTCCAGGTTTATATTTTGTGCCTTTTGTACTTTTTGTGGCTAAACCTCCTGTTAAGCGGCTTGCTGCCGCGAATGCCGGGCTTCGGCAAATTCCTCGATCATCTTCTTGTTGAACGCGGGTATATCGGCAGGCTTCCGACTAGTTATTAAGCCGTTATCAACAACTACATCACGATCAACCCAACGCGCACCTGCATTCATTAAATCCGTTTTCAAAGACGGCCACGAAGTAATCGTTCTTCCCTTAACAATCTCCGCATCGATAAGCGTCCACGGCGCATGACAGATCGCCGCCACCGGTTTGCCTGTTACGAAAAAGCCGTCAATAAATTCGACCGCTCTCACCATCATCCTCAACTGGTCCGGATTTCTCACGCCTCCGGGCAGTAACAATGCGTCGTAATCATCAGAACGCGCCCGGCTCAATGGCATATCAACTGGAAATGAATCAGCTTTTTCGTCGTGGTTCCATCCCTGCACTTCGTTGTCGGCAGGAGAAACAATCTCGGTTATCGCTCCGGCATCCTCCAACGCTTTCTTCGGTTCCGTTAGCTCCACTTGTTCGAAACCGTCGGCGACCAGTATGGCCACCTTTTTCCCCTTCAGTTTCTTCTCCATGAGGCTCCTCCTTGCTCTCCGCAAAACTGGCCGTGAGCTATTGGCTGATTCATGGAGTGCGGTGACCTGATTGGCTTGGTCGGCGGCTCCGAAGCGTGGGCAAGTCACCGCACTCCAACGTGCCCTGCTCTATCTGGCGAATTTGTAGTAGGCAATAGTGGGGCCGTGAATGTCTTCGAGCGTACAGAGGGGTGAGGGTAAAAAATTACACAAAAAACGTAGGGAAGTCCGACAGCAGTGTTCGAACTCACTACTACAAACTTCATCCTGTTAATCCTGAAAATCCTGAAATCCTGTAAAAGACTTGGACTTGAGGTCCAGCTTCTACAGGATTTCAGGATTTTCAGGATTAACAAGATATTAGACAGCTTTTAGCTTCCATCGACCCAGACGAAACACGGCCGCACTGACGATGGCGAGGGTCGAAAAGGCAACCATCATGGCCACAAACACGCCGCGCGGTCCCATGCCCGCCTTCACGGCGAGCAGGTACGCGAGTGGGATCTCCCAGAGCCAGAAGACGAAAAGGTTGATGATCGTCGGTGTCCACGTGTCGCCGGCACCGTTGAACGACTGTCCGAGCACCATGCCGTACGCGTAAAAAAGGAAGCCATACGCCACGATACGCAGGCAATCGACACCGTAATGCGCAACGTCGGGAATATCCGTGAAAAACCAAATGATCTGCGGTGCGAAGAAGATGAAGATGAGCCCGACAACACCGAGAAAGATCATGTTGTAAAAGCCCGCTTGCCAAACAGCGCGCTCAGCGCGCTCGGGATTCTTAGCTCCGAGCGCCTGACCAACCATCGTCGCCGCCGCATTGGCCATTCCCCACGAAGGCAAGAGGGCAAACAGGATCACGCGAATTCCAAAGATATAACCTGCGACTGCATTACTACCAAAACTCGAAATGATGCGCACGAGCCCGATCCAGCTCGCCATACCGATGAAGACCTGGAACGTTCCCGTAGCTGACAAACGAATCAAACGCCCGATAATCGCCGGCTCAATACGAAGATGACGCCGCTCGATATTGAAACGTCCGCCTGAACGAAAGAGCTTGGTGAGTGCGAAGATTGCGCCAGTGCCCCGACCGATGGTCGTCGCGATAGCAGCGCCGACGATACCGAGCTTCGGAAATGGTCCGAGTCCGAAGATCAAACACGGACCGAGCAGGATGTTGATCCAGTTCGCCAGCCACAACGTGCGCATCGCGATCGCGGCGTCGCCGGAGCCACGAAAGATCGCGTTGATCATGAAGAGCATCACGACGCTGACGTTGCCGGCGAGCATCACTCGCGTGAACGCGGAGCCATGTTCGATGACCCAGGACGAACCGCCCATCAGCGCGAGGAGTTTCGGTGCGAGCGGCGCACCAATAGCGCCAATGACGATCGACACGATTAGCGCGAGCGCAATCGCCTGCACTGCCGCACGTGCGGCGCCGTCGGGGTTCTGTTCGCCGATACGACGCGCGACCATCGCCATCGCGCCAATGCTGAGACCGATCGCGAGCGCGTAAACCAGAGTCATCAAAGATTCCGTGAGACCAACGGTGGCGGCCGCGTCTGTGCCGAGGTGTGAGACCCAGAAGATGTCGACTACGGCAAAGACGCTTTCCATGATCATTTCAAGGACCATGGGAATTGCGAGCAGCAGGATCGAACGCCCGATCGGACCACGCGTGTAGTCGCGATGCGAGCCGCGGATCGACTCCTTCACCGCAGACCAAAGGCTTTGCGATTCTTCCTGGGGAACAGTAGCCGTGTTTTCCATCGCCTATTGGTGGCTAACGACCGAAATCATCCTGAAGACGTACGATATCGTCTTCACCGAGATAACTTCCTCGTTGTACTTCGATAAATACTAAATTTCCGTCACTTGGGTTCTCGACGCGATGTGCCGCGCCGATCGGAATGTCGATCGCCTCGCCTGCTCGAACCGTGATCTCCTCGTCGTCGAGTGTCACTTTTGCGGTGCCTTCAACGACGAACCAGTGCTCCGCGCGTTGAGCGTGTTTTTGGTAACTGAGTCTCTTGCCCGGCAGCACCTCGATGCGCTTCACCTTGAAGCCGCGATCTTCCTCGAGCACCGTGTAAGTTCCCCACGGCCGGCGATCAAACTCCCGCATAACGTTCCTCCTTGAATTACGAATGGTGGAATATAACAGAACCGAGCGCGGTAGCGCCGGGTCAAGTCTTCCCTTCAGGCGTGGTTGGAAGATTTGACCCGGCGCTACCGCGCTCGGTACTTGTCTGGCGTAGTTGTTAGGAGTTAGCTTTCAACGTCAGATAGATCACCTGGTTGCGTCGCTTGAGCAGCACGAGCGCCGGCTTGGCGCCTGACCGCTGCATCGCGGCGCTAAAGTCCGCAACGTTCCGCACCGGTTGACGATTCACTTCCTGAATCACATCGCCCTGGCGGATACCGGCGTTTGCAGCACTACCGTTCGGATCGACTCTGGTAACCAGTAGTCCCTGATCGTCAGCATCAAGACCGAAGCGCTGAGCCGCGTCAGCCGTCAACACTTGAAGCGTGAGTCCATACTTCTGGTTTCCAGTGCTGTTGGTGCTACCGGTCTCTTCCTCGCTTTCCGGCTGCTGCCGATCAGGCAGCTCCGCCAGCGCGACCTGGAACTTCTGATCACCACCGTTTCGCATCGCGGTCACTTCCACATTCGATCCCGGCGACTTGCTCGCGACGATATTTCGCAGGCTGTTGTTATCGACAACCGGCTGCTTATCGATCGCTGTGATCACGTCGCCGCGCTTGATGCCGGCTCGTTCAGCCGGACCACCGTTCGTCACTGAAGTAACAATCGCTCCGCGCGCGGCCGGCAGATTCAGGCTCGAAGCGAGATCCGCATCGATCGACTGAATCGTCACGCCCAGCATTCCGCGCCGCACTTTTCCAGTTTTCATCAACTGGTCCATGACGGCTTTCGCCATGTTTGACGGAATCGCGAAGCCGATACCGATGTTGCCGCCTGACGGTGACAGGATCTGAGAGTTGATACCGATCAGCTCACCGCTCGTGTTCACGAGAGCGCCACCGGAATTACCGCGGTTGATCGCAGCGTCAGTCTGAAGAAAGTCTTCGAAACTGCCGTCGCTCAGGCCGGTGGCGCGACCTTTCGCGCTCACGATACCGGAGGTCACGGTTTGACCGATGCCGAGTGGGTTACCGACCGCCAGCACGGCGTCGCCGACGCGAACCCTGTCCGAGTCACCCAATGAAAGTGTCGGCAGGTTTGTCGCTTCGATCTTCAACACGGCGAGATCGCTCGGCGGGTCGGAGCCGACGAGTTTGGCCGTGAAGGTGCGGTTGTCGGTAAGTTCAACTTTGATTTCGAGGGCGCCATCGACCACGTGATGGTTGGTCAGAATGTAACCTTGCGAATTGACGATGACGCCGGAGCCGACGCCCTGTACACGCGACGGCGGCTGCTGCTGCGGCATTCGATCGCCGAAAAACTCGCGGAATGTCGGGTCGTCCATGAAGGGAAACTGCTGTGCCGATCGGGTGCGCTCGGTTGAGCGGATAGTGACAACGGCCGGCGAAACCCTGGTCACCAGGTCTGCATAGGAATTCTGAACGCTCTGCGCGGCCGCCGATGCAAACGAGAAAACCACCAGCACCATGCTTAGAATTATGTGCTGTCGGGAAATTGTTCCTCTATAAATAGTCTTGTCTTTCATTCCAAAAAATCTCCGCTTTGTGGATGCATTGAATACGGATCTATGATTCAAACGAGCCCCGTTCCGTTTACTGATCACCGTTTGTCCGCGTCAATCCGCGGCTAAAAAACCATTCGTATGGTATACTCCGCCAGTTCAAAACACCGTAAACCCTGTTGTTCAAAGGTATTGCCACAGCCAGGTAATTTCTAAATCTGTTCGCCCGACGGGTATTCCAACGAAAACACAGCAAGTTGAGGTATAGCGCTGGTGCATGGGATAGAGTCCAACGGCCACGAGGACAATTCCGTTCTGATCGTTAACGATGAGCCGGATCAACTCACCCTCATGGGTGGTTTGTTGCGGAAGGCCGGTTATTCGGTACTTACGGCTGAAGATGGTGTCGAAGGTCTGACCCTCGCGCGACGCGAGCAACCCGACCTCGTCATCAGCGACGTGACAATGCCGCGCATGAACGGACTCGAGTTTTGTCGCGAGATCCGCGCTGACTCGGAGTTGAAAACCATCCCGATCCTGCTTATCACGGCACACCAGAAAGACACCGAAAGCGCCGTCGCGGGAATGAAAGCCGGCGCTGACGACTACCTCGAAATTCCCTTCGACGCACCACGTCTCATCGCCAAAGTGTCGAGACTGTTGGAGCGCTCCCGGCTCGAAGCGAGTTACCGCGATCTCGTCGAGCAGGCCAGCGACATGATCTTCACGCAGGATCTCTCCGGCCGCGTCACGAGCATGAACCTTGCGGGACAGAAGTTTCTCGGTCGCAAAGCAGAAGAGATCATCGGCAACTCTTTCTTCACCGTGTTCGGCATCATCCCCGAGAGTAATGGTTTCGCCGCCAGCCTGGGACGCCCGGACCAGGCACACGAGTTTCAGCACCAGTTCGTCGCGCGCTCCGCGATCGGCGAGGATCGCTGGCTGGATCTCATAGTTTCACCAATTAAAGACAAACTCGACGAAACTGTCGGTTTTCGCGGTCTCGCACGCGACATTACCGAACGAAAACGGTTCGAAGAAGCGCTGCGCGACTCAGAAGAGCGTTACCGTCTCCTTTTCGAATCGACGCCACAACCGATATGGGTCTACAACGAAGACTCACTCCACTTCCTCGCCGTCAACGAAGCCGCGACCCGCACGTACGGCTACACCCGCGAAGAGTTTCTCTCGATGACCATCGACGACATCCGGGCGCGCGAAGACATTCCAACCCTGATGATCAAAAACGATCCGAACGACCTCGTGATCTCGAGCCCCTGGCGTCACCGGACGAAGGACGACAAGACCATCTACGTCGAGATCAGCTCGCATCCGGTCGTCTTCGACGGCAAAAACAGCAGGCTCGTGATCGTCAACGACGTCACCGAACGAAAACTTCTCGACGAGAAACAGCAACGACTGCACGCGTCGCTGCAACAGTCGGCGATGGAATGGCGCCAGACGTTCAATGCGATCGATTTTCCCGTCTTAATTGTCGACCTGGCTGGAAACATCAAACGCTCAAATCAGGCTGCCGAGCAGATCGTCGGTGTCGAAGCAGAACAGATTCTCGGCCAGACAGTGGGCCAACTCGGTGAACACCAGCCGTGGAAAAAGGCTGCGGAAATGATCGAGAGCCTGCATGAGTATCCCGCTGCGAAAGCTGAAGAAATCAAGGACGACGCCAGCGGTAAGACGTGGGCCATCACGCTTTATCACATCAACGAATTCGGCTCGTTTGGCGAGCGCGCCATTCTGATCGCGCAGGACATCACTAAGCGCGCTGAGCTCGAGGCGTCGCTGCGTCAAAGCGAGATGATGTCGTTGCTGGGCTCGCTCGTGGCCGGCGTGGCGCACGAAGTCAGGAATCCGCTGTTTGGAATTTCTTCGATCCTCGACGCGTTTGAGACGCGCTTCAGCGACCGGACCGAATACCTGCGCTATACAAACGTCTTGCGCGATGAGATCGGACGTCTCACCATTCTGATGGAAGAACTGCTAGAGTACGGCAAGCCGTTCCGCGGCGAGCTGTATCTTGTCTCGATGGAAGAGATGGTGGCGCGCTCAGTCCGCGTCTGTATGCCGGCCGCGGATTTGGCCCAGGTCAACCTTACATCCAACGTTGAAGATTCGCTGCCGAAACTCAGGATCGACCGTCGCCGGCTTTCAAAAGTATTTGTGAATCTGATCGAGAATGCCATTCAACATTCACCGCAAAAGGGCTCGGTTACCATCACAGCACGCAGAATCAACGACGGGAATCACGAGTGGGTGCAGTGTGAAATCCGCGACTCCGGAGCCGGAATACCGCCGGAGGATCTGCCGAAGATCTTCGAGCCGTTTTTCTCCAAGCGACGCGGCGGCACCGGGCTCGGTTTAGCAATTGCGCAACGCATAATGCAAGAACACGGAGGAAAATTGATTGCCGGGAATAATCCCGAGGGTGGAGCCTGTATGATAGCCAGGTTCCCGATTCCATCTGAGGGAGTTTCTTGATGTCCAGGAACAAGGTACTGGTTGTTGACGATGAGTCAGGAGTGAGATTCGGAATCCGTGATTTCCTCGAGCAGCACGGATACGAAATCGAAGAAGCAGAGAGTTGCCAGGATGCGCAGCACCTGTTTCGCACTTCACGACCTGATATCGTCATCGCCGACTACATGCTCCCGGACGGCACCGCGCTCGATCTGTTGCCACGACTGCGGGAGATAGATGCCGGAATTCCACTCCTGGTATTGACGGCGCACGGTTCAATTGATCTTGCAGTCCGGGCGATTAAAGAGGGCGCAGAACAGTTTCTCACCAAGCCGCTCGAACTTCCGACGCTCCTCGTCATTCTCCAACGACTCCTGCAAAAGCAGCGCAACTATCACAAACAACTCGCCAGCAAGTCGCGACAGTCTCGCCAGGCGATCGATCCATTTATCGGCACGAGTGCCGCCATTCGCGCGCTTGCGGATCAGGCGCGAAAGCTCCTGTCGACTGAAAGCCCGGTTCTGATTCTGGGTGAAACCGGAACGGGCAAAGGCGTGCTCGCGCGCTGGCTACACGAGAATAGTACGAGAGCTGATGAAGCCTTCGTCGATCTGAATTGTGCTGGTCTGACGAGAGAGCTGCTCGAAACAGAATTGTTTGGTCACGAAAAAGGCGCGTTCACGAGCGCTACTGCTTCGAAACAAGGACTGTTTGAAGTGGCCCATCGCGGCACGATCTTTCTCGACGAAGTCGGCGACGTGGATCTTCAGATTCAACCCAAGTTACTGAAAGTGCTTGAAGAAAAACGTTTCAGACGACTGGGCGACGTCAGAGATCGACAAGTGGACGTGCGTCTGATTGCAGCCACACACCAGGACATCGGCCAGCTCGTGCGAGAGAAACGCTTTCGTGATGATCTCTATTTTCGCATCAGCACGATTCCGCTATCGTTCCCGTCTCTGCGCGAACGAATCGAAGATATTCCCACGTTGGCCCAATACCTGTTGGATAAGGTGTCGGCTGACCTGGGCCGTGGCGAATTAAGATTGGACCAGGGCTGCATTCAGGCGCTACAAGCTTACTCATGGCCCGGCAACATCCGCGAGTTGCGCAACGTTATCGAACGCGCGGTCCTGTTGAGTGACCAGAAACACATCACCATTAACGATCTTCACTTCGATGGTCACACCAAGGTCGGCGCACCTTTTCTCGATAGCAATCTGACGCTGCTCGAGCTCGAAAAACAGCACATCGAACGGGTGCTACAAGAGGAACGCGGGCGCGTCGAGAAGGCGGCCAGGCGGCTGGGAATCCCGCGCAGCTCACTTTATCAGAAGCTTAAGAAACATCAGATCTCGACGTCCAAAGTCTAGACGCCAGTCTGGATACTGGACAACCGCCGGTCCAACCAGCAACTCCTCTCCTATCGCGCATACAGAAATACGCTATGTTTCCGCAAGTGCAAGCGTGACAGAGTGTTGGCCCACGTCTTGCTAGGGAAACGAGCACGTGCCACGTGTATTTACTCTCTCGACCCGACCGGGAGACCCGTCTGGCTGGTATTTTTGAGCGCGCACTTGCCCCGCTTCGCTCTCCTATACAGGCCTCATAAACCAAAGATCTACCTCCAGGGCTGCGGCTTGGAGCGGATGAAATTGTTAACCCCTAAGGAGACGTTAAATGCCCAGGTTTTGGAACCTCAAGAACTCTATATTGGCCCTTGCCGCCATTGGGATTCTTGCTTTAACCCACGGTACCGCAAAGGCGGATCCGATTTCAGTTTGCACTGGCGTCGGATGCAGTACGACTAACGTTACTGGCACCATTGTCGCCGGCAATGGCACAGTGACTATCACCCTTAACAACAACCTAACCAACGCCCAGGTTGTCAGCGTTATTCAGAACGTCAGTGGCGTTTACTTCCAGGTGAGCGGCTATAACGGCGGCGCCGTTTCGCTTTCCGGAAGCAACAGCACCCAATCGACAAATATCGACGGGTCGGGAAACGGAACTCTCGCAGGAGCCGTCAACCCAACCGGCTGGGCTGCTGGACATAGCGGTTCGACGATTACGGCTTGTGTGGTCTGTGCCTTCGGCGTAGGACCAACAGCGGGACCGGAACAGACGATTATCGGTGGTACGGGTAGTGGCGCGTATGCAAACGCGAACGGCAGCATTGCCGGAAACAACCCGCACAATCCGTTTCTGGCTGGAACCGTGACTTTTACTCTTGTCGTTCCCGGAGTAACTGTTAATTCTACATTTAGTAACGTTGTAATTCAGTTTGGAACTACCGCCACTCCGCCTGAGACTCAGGAAGTACCCGAGCCGGCCACTATGCTGCTTCTGGGATCGGGTCTGGTCGGAGTTGCTGCACGTTATCGACGTCGTTTTGCCAGGAAGTAGATTTCGCTGAGCATCGCTGGGTCCTTTGGCCCAGCGCCGCTCAATGAAGAGCAGTGCTAAACATGAGTAGGTGCTCGGGGGAAGTTATCCGAGTCTTTTGGCTGAGATCGTAAGAGCTTGCAGTTGCCCCGCATCGCTCTCGTGATTTCAGACCTCCCACAATCAGCGTGTGCTCCTCAGCCAGGGGGGTTTCACTTAACAAGGAGTAAGTAAATGTCCCGATTTGGGCCCCTAAAAAGGCTAATACTTTCGTTGGCGGTGCTGGGAATCGTCAGCATTGCAGCGAGCTCTGCAAAGGCCGACATTGTCGTCATCACTGGCGTCAACAATCAGGGCACCGACAACGTGCTGCTCAATCCTTCAACGAATGTGCTCACGGTAACGGGTACGGTTGGTCCAGACAATCTTCTGGTCAACTTTACTTCTTCGAGTGGTAGCGGATTGCTTAATGCAAACCCGTCCGGTCAGGCGACGGTCAGCGGAGGAACTGGGAACACTGCCCTGACTCAACTGACATTTGGTTTGGCTAATAACGATACGTTTACCCGTGCCGTATTCAACATAAACGCATCAACCTCTGGATCCGTCGTGATTCACGTCGAAGGAGTCAATATCAACGGCGGTTTCTTTGAGGACGATTTTACAGTCGACGCCAACGGTCAGAACTTTTTCACCGTCACAGCGATCAATGGACAACTGATTACGTCAATCAGTCTAACGGCGATCAATGGCGCAGTTTTCCAGGACGTGAGACAGGTTCGACTGGGCGGCGGTGAAATAGCCGAAACAGTACCCGAGCCAGCCAGCATGGTGCTACTGGGCACCGGCCTGCTTGGCATCGCGACTGGTGTTCGCAAACGATTTCGTAAGAAATAGTTCTGGAAACGACGCTGTTTTCGGACTGTTCTACTGACATCGCTATAAGTGTGTGTGTCTTCCACAACCGCGTGCCCGCGGTTGTGGAAGGCATCGGCCAAAAACCGGGTGCCCATAGCCAAAGCTACGATCAACGTTCCCTGCTAGGGGTTGTGCGGACGTAAATCGAAGCGAAACAAAGGGGAGCAAACCATGAAAGGTGTTTTCAAAGCATCCCTCATGAGTGCGTTGCTTCTGGCAATTGTGTCACTCGGAATGTCGGAGGCTAAAGCTGACCCTGTTACATTCTCGACTTCAGGTACTTTTACCTGTGCGGGATGTAGCGGTAGCGGCACTAACTCCGTAACCTTTCTGGGTGGCATGGGCAACGCTCTCATGATCACCTTTACTGGACTGGGATCGACCAGCTTGAACACTCCCACGGGTTCCAGCTTCGGTAATTTTCAAACATTCGTGAGTGGTAGCGGTGCCATCGCGGCATCAGGCACTTTCACGCTCACGATCACACAAACCGTCCCGATTGCGGGAAGCGACAGCTTCTCGGCAACGTTCACCGGGCTTTTCAGTGCGAGTAACTCCGGCTCTGGAGTGGTCAATTTCACGGTCACCTCAGTCACTATCGGAGGCATTACTTACTCGATCACAAACAATCCTCTGAACCTGGTTCCTCCGGCGTCAAACAACGGAATAACCACCGTACAGGGGCAAATCACCGGTAGTGCTGTTCCGGAGCCAACGAGCATGTTCTTGTTGGGTACGGGTCTGCTTGGTGTGGCTGGAGCGGTAAGGAAACGCTTCAAGTCGTGATGTAAGGATGGGTTGGCACCCTCCTTTTTTTGAGGGTGCCAGGTCGTCCGTAATCGATATTTAGAACGTTATTACAAAGGGCGAATGTTTAATTAAGCCCCGACTATTTTAAGGGAGATTTTTTAATGTACGCTGAACCAATGATTCTTCCCCTCGATCCGAACGGGCAAATCTATGCCATCCAGGACGAAAAGGGGAACACGATTGGGACCGGCACACGCGAGGTTTGCGAAGTTCTGCTCTACATAATTACTAAACCGGCCTCGCAAAGTATTTCAGGCAGAAACGGCTCAGCCACGCAGCGACCTAATGTGCGAGCTGCGATAGCAATTTAGCTTCGGTCACACGACAGGAACCGTCGGGTAGACCTCATCGTTAAACTGTGCGGAGGTAATAACGATGAAAATGAGCTTCTGTCGCGTGATGTGCGCGCCTCGGCAGCGCAGAGTGCCTCCGTTAATAACCCTCGCAAAATTTTTAATGGTCCTAGTTTGTTTGGCTTAGTGTGCCCCGTGAAGCAGAGTAGATTTGGAACGCTCAAAAAAGTCTCCGGCAGATTGCGACAGATGTGGCACGGTCGAGACGAAAGAGCTTTGAGAGAGACGCCCTTGCCGCGCCTTCTCGTAGTCGACGATGAAGAGTCGATCTGTTTCTCGATGAGCGAGTATTTCTCTTTGCAGGGTTACAAAGTCGACACGGCTTCCGAATTGGAAGAAGCTGAAAAACTCCTCGGCGCCACGAACTATAAAGTCGTCATTCAGGACCTGCGCCTCACGATGACCAACAATCAAGACGGCCTCGACATGATCAAGTTGATCAGAGCACAAAATCCACAAACGCGAATCGTGGTTTTGACTGCTTACGGCTCCGCTGAAATCGAAGACGAAGCGAGACGCTGCGGTGCCGATGCGTTTCTCAGAAAACCAAAGCCGCTCTCGCAGGTGGCACAGGTCGTTCAGGGCCTAATCGAATCCCCGCCTCGCGTCGCCCGCCCCGCTTAAAAATATAGATATCGGACGGTGGTGTCTTAATTTGAAAATCTTCTCTGTGGTTCTCGGCGTATCTCTGCGCCCTCTGCGTTTGAGTTGCTGTTAACGCAGAGAACACTGAGATACGCCGGGGGACGCAGAGAAATATTTCTTTTCAATGAAAGTCGTGGGAAGGTGTAGCGGCGACCGCGAATTTGAGCGGCTGCACGTGGCTCGCCTTCACCGAAATCACATTGTCCTGGTTTTGCAGCGCGCCCTC
>DASTTS010000534.1:0-21661 GCA_035760085.1 Pyrinomonadaceae bacterium | reverse complement strand
CACGCAGCCCCTGTTCACGTTGTTGGGATTTCTCGTCGTGTTGATGCCGTTTTCACTGTGGGTATTTTCGCGGGCGGTACGCCGGGCGAAACGCGAGGGCAGTTTGATTCAATATTAGACAGGATTTACAAGATTTTTACGGGATTAACAGGAATCACGTGAATCCTGAAACATCTTGTAAATCCTGTCTATGACGTACTCGTAATCACTGTGCTACCATCCGGCCAATGCATCGTGGCGTCGCAGAAAGCGTTTTGGATCTCATAGGCCAGACTCCCCTTCTTCATCTTTCCCGCTTCGCCAAACCACCACTCGCTGACGTCTACGCAAAGATCGAATGGTTCAATCCGGGCGGTTCGGTTAAAGACCGCGCGGCGCTCGGAATGATTCTGGATGCCGAAGAAAAGGGTTTGCTCAAGCCGGGCGCCACCATCATCGAGCCGACCGCCGGAAACACCGGCATTGGGCTTGCACTCGTGGGAATTGCGCGCGGTTACCGTGTTATCCTCTGCGTCCCGCGAGGCTTTGCGGTCGAGAAAATGAAGCTGATCGAGGCACTCGGCGGTGAACTCGAGTACGTTTCGCACGAGTCGGGAATGCAGGGCGCAATCGACCGTTGTCACGAGCTCGCGGACGCCATCGACGGCAGTTTCGTCCCGCAGCAATTTGAGAATAATGCGAACCCGTGTTTTCATGAACTCACGACAGCGCGCGAGATCATTGAACAAATGAACGGCCAGATCGACGCCGTCGTGATCGGCGCGGGCACTTCTGGCACGTTCTGCGGTGTCGCGCGTGCCGTGCGAAAACACAATCGAAACGTGCTTTGTGTACTCGTGGAACCGGAAGGATCGATTTACGGCGGCAATCCTCCTGGTCCAAAGAAGATTGAAGGCATCGGCCAGCGTGATTTCATTCCGAAGATCTTTGACGCCTCACTGGCGGACGAGATCCTGATGGTCCAGGACGATGATGTTTGCGCGGCGCTGAAGAAGATTGCGAAACTGGAAGGACTGCTCGGCGGCTGGTCGTCGGGCGCTGCCGCCGCTGCGTCGTATAAAATTGCGGAACGACTTGGCCCTGGCAAACGCGTCGTCACGGTTTTTCCGGACGGCGCCGAGCGATATCGCAGCCAGGGAATTTTTGACGAGTAGACTGAAATATGGGATTTGCAACTACAGCCATTCACACCGGATCAGAACCTGACGAGACCACAGGCGCCGTCACTGTTCCGATCTACCAAACATCAACCTACGCACAGGACGCACTCGGAAAGAATAAAGGCTACGAGTACGCGCGCACGCAAAACCCGACGCGCTCCGCAGTCGAACGAAACATCGCGGCACTCGAAGGCGGACGTTTCGGTTTCGCGTTCGCTTCAGGTATGGCCGCGATCGACGCCACACTGCGTCTGATCAAAGCCGGCGAACACGTAATCGTCTCTGACAACACTTACGGCGGCACCGCGCGCCTGTTCAATCGCATTCTCGCAAACTACAACATCACGTTCGATTACGTCGACACGTCTGATCCGCTCAACGTCGAAGCTGCGATCAAGCCAAACACGAAGATGGTGTTTATCGAGACGCCGACCAATCCGGTGATGATCCTTACTGATCTGAAGGAAGTCAGCGAGATTGCGCATCGTGCCGGAGCCCGCGTCGTTTGCGATAACACTTTCATGTCGCCTTACCTGCAACGTCCACTCGAGTTCGGTTGTGACATCGTCGTGCACTCGACCACGAAATATCTGAATGGTCACTCGGACGGTATCGGCGGTGTCGTAGTGTTGAACGACGAAGAGGACGCAAACTGGATCGGCTTCGTGCAAAACAGCGCAGGCGCGATCCTTTCGCCGTTCGATTCATGGCTCGTTCTCCGCGGCACGAAGACCCTCGCCCTGCGTATGGATCAGCACGACCGGACCGGCCGCGCCGTCGCCGCGTTTTTGGAAGAGCATCCGAAGGTGAAAAAGGTTTATTATCCCGGCTCTGCATCGCACCCGCAGCACGCCCTGGCGCGCCGCCAGCAGCACGGTTTTGGTGGCATGGTGTCGTTTGATGTAGGCTCGCTGGAAAACGCGCGCAAGGTGCTCGAGTCTGTTAAGCTCTGCACGCTCGCCGAGAGTTTGGGCGGCGTGGAAACGCTGATTTCGCATCCGGCGACGATGACCCACGCTTCGGTTGACGAAGCAAAGCGGCAGCGTTTAGGGATTACTGATGGGCTGGTGCGGATCTCCGTGGGGATTGAAGATACGGACGATATAATCGCCGATCTTGACCAGGCCTTAGAACAAATTTAGGACGGGATTACAGGATTTTCATGATTAACAGGATGGGTTACAATCTCCCGGTTCTCAGCCTTTATTTAACGACTTCCTTTTAGCTCTCCTTTTATGATTGTTGAGTTATACGCCAAATCAGACGTTGGCCGAGTTCGACGTGGCAATGAAGACAATTTTCTCGTACTCGACCTGTCTACCGAACAAACCTGGACCGGCGGCGCCGATGGCACTCCTCCACCCGCAAACTTGACGCGTCTCGATTTAGGCGATAAAGGCCTGGTCCTTGTCGTTTCCGACGGCATGGGCGGTGCACTCGCCGGCGATGTCGCGAGTCGCATGGCCGTCGATTCCGTTCGGAAGATGCTGGTCGGCGAGGGCGATGCTTCCTGTGATCCCGATCTCGATCTGGTCGAGTGTCTGAAAAACGCCACGCATTACGCCAACACTGCAATTCATCTCAAGAGTCAGGAAGACTCGCGCTGCGCCGGCATGGGCGCTACGTTTACGGGTGCAGCAATTCGCGGCGACAATTTGGACCTCGTTCAGGTTGGCGATAGTCGCGGGTATGTGATCCGCAAGGAACAGATTCGACTAGCGACGAAGGACCAGTCGCTCGTTCAGCAACTGGTTGACGTTGGGCAGATCAGTGAAGCCGAAGCTGAGACGCACATGTTTCGCAACGTGATACTGCAAGCGCTCGGCGCGCAAAGTGAAGTGCAACCGGTGACGGGCCGAATTCGTTTGCGGCAGGATGATCTTGTGTTGTTGTGTAGCGATGGGTTATCGGGGAAGTTACGCGCGGAAGATATTCAGCACATCGTGATCAATAGCCGGAATGATCTTTCGAAGGCGTGTGATGCGTTGATTGAAGAGGCGAACAATCGCGGCGGTGAGGATAACATTACTGTCGTGCTCGCGCGCTTCTCGGGTGACGATCTCGAAGCCCCTTCAACTGACCGGATCACGATCGAGCTGCCACCACTCGAGGAAGACAAGACGCTCGACGATACCTACGAGGCCGACACCGAACCACATTAGTTAGACAGGATTTACAAGATTTCTCAAGATGAACTTAATCTTGTTCATCCTGCAAAATCTTGTAAGTCCTGTCTACTTTTCCGGTAATGATTTAGCCCGCCAATCGGGTTCAGCCCCAATCCGCTTAACGTAAATCGAGGCGCCTTCGACACTCTCAACGCAAACACGTTCGCCTGCCTCTAACGGCGGCTCGCCTTGCGCAGGGTACGCGGTCCACGTCGATCCAAATACTTTCACTGCGCCTTCCTGTAACGCTCCCCGGCTGGACGAAACTACAGTCCCGATCTTTCCCGGCAACGCATCAACACCACTGCGCAACGTTTGCCCACTCTTCTCATGTGAAAAGTAGTTGATGAAGATCGTGCGTGACGCAGCAGTCAACGCCATCGACACGCCCGCAAAAATTACAAACTGTATGGCCAGGCTTTCGATCCCGATGAATCCCGCGAATGCAGCCGCGAGCGCTCCAATGCCAAACCAGAGCAGCACGAAGCCCGTCGTGAAGATCTCCGCCACGATGAGTATCGCACCAAGGACGCACCAGAGTATCCAGATCCAATCCATCCGTCTCAGCCCTTCGCCAGATTCTTCATCACGAACCAAACATTCGCAGGGCGCTCGGCCAGCCTGCGCATGAAGTAAGGATACCAGTGTTTCCCGTAAGGCACATAGATCCTGACATTGTAACCATCGCGCGCGAGCTGTCGCTGGAGGTCGCGGCGGATGCCGTAAAGCATCTGAAACTCAAACTTGTCTTTCCCGATTCCCTCGCGCGTGGCGAAGTCAATCGTTGCTGAAATCATCTTTGGATCGTGAGTCGCGATGCCGTGATAAGTGCCGCTCCCTAAAAGCAGTTGCATCACTTTGACGTAGTTTGCATCGACGTCTTTCTTATCAGGAAACGCGACTTCCGGCGGCTCGCTGTAAGCGCCTTTGCAGATGCGAATACGCGCGGGCAGTTTCACCAATTCCTGCGCGTCTGCGTAGGTTCGATACAAGTACGACTGCAACACGATCCCGACATCGTTCAGACCAAATTCAGCGCGCAGTCGTTTGAAAATGTCGATCGTTGCCTGAGTAGCATCCGAGCCTTCCATATCGACGCGCACAAAGTTTCCCCGACGCTGCGCTTCTTCGACAATTCGACGCGCATTGCGATAGGCCAACTCCTTGTCGAGACCAAGACCAAACTGCGTGAGCTTGATCGAAACATTTGAATTGATGTGACTCTCGTCGATCTTCGCGAGTATATTCAGATACTCGGTGACTTCCCCTTCAGCTTCAGCCGCACTGCCGACGGACTCGTTCAAATGATCGAACGACGCCGTGCAATTTTCTGTATTGAGCTGACGAATAAAAGGAATTACTTCGTCAATCGTATCGCCGGCAACGAAGCGCGTGGTGAGTTTTTTGAAAAAACCAAAGCGTGTGGCGAAATCTTTTAAGCCTTCCCGTTGGGACAACCAAAGCAGCGCGTCTCTTGTGATCATCTATTTCAGTCCGTATTGTGGTCCGTCCCTGTGGTATCCTTGGCGGCGCCTTTCTCCACTCAGCCAAGGAGGACATTTGCACACGAGCGTCAAAACGAGGAACTTGCCCGGATGCGATTGAAGCTCGTAATAGCCGCTTCAGTGCTGGCGGCAATCGTGGGCGCCGGCGTCTGCATCGCGCTCGTGTTAGGTGTCTTCTCGGCGAGAGCCCTCTCTAATCCCGGCCTACTCGTTACTTCAACTTTATTACTGCCGATCGCGACGATTGCTTTTGCATCGATCTTCGTCTATCGCCACACTGCACGCCGCCGGAAAGTGCAAGCATTTCTTACTGCCATCATCGCGATACTACTCACACTCGCTCTCTTCATCGCCGCTTCGATAGTGACTGGACGATTCCGTCCACTCGAACCGCGTCCGCCTGTGGATCATATCGCGACGTAATCTTCATCCACTGATCGGATTCAAACCAATCTCTTTTTGCACTGGCCGCAGTGCGTCGATCACGAAACGAATGTGCTCGTCGAGATCGACTTTCAACTCTTCGACGCCTTGTTTGATATCGTCGCGATTCACCGATCGCGCGAACGCTTTGTCTTTCAATTTCTTTTTGACTGACGAGACTTCCATATCGTCGAGACTGCGCGAAGGTCTCACGAGCGCGCAGGCGACGAGAAAACCGCAGAGCTCGTCAGTCGCGAATAGGGCGCGGGCCATGTCTGTATCGCGCGGCACACCTGTGTACGTTGCATGGCCCAGGATCGCGCGAATGATTCGATCGGGATAACCGCGGCCGCAGAGGATGTTTGCGCCTGTGAACGGGTGCTGATCGGCCGTCGGAAACATCTCGTAATCGAAGTCATGCAGCAAGCCGACCATTCCCCACTCATCTTCATCCGCAGCCCCTTCATTGTAGCGCTTCGCACACGCGCGCATCGCGGCCTCGACAGCGAGCGCGTGTTTACGCAAGCTGTCGCCCTTTGTGTATTCACACAACAGTTCCCAGGCTTCGTTTCGGTCAGGCATGAGTGAGTTTTGTAGCACGGGTGAGGCCGCACAGCAAGACAAGGCTAGCCACAAAGAGGCACAAAAAGCTCAGAGTGTATTAAATTGAACTCTTGCCGAAGTAGGTCTTCACGTCCGGCTTAAACCAGAAAATCAGTAGTGGGATGCAAGCCGGCAAGAAACAGGTGCTGGACATACCAACCGCAATGAGCACGATGCCATAGATCCATACCCACGGACGCGGTTCTACGAAAAACGGCAACACGTAAGCACTGAAACACACGAGCGACGTGCCCACTATCGCAACAGCCGCGATCTGCATTTCCGGCCTTGAGAAATCCATTTTTCTTGAGTTGGTGAATAAGATCAACGTCATTATTCCCATACCGAGATAAAGAAGGGCAAGGACCGCACAATAGACTTTGAACCATGTGACTGCGGAGGGTTGGGTAGATTCGGGTTGATACATAGGGGTGCCGCCGCTCTGGTTTTCTGTCAATAACAAACTAAAATAAGGGGGATAATTTAGTTGACTGACCAGCGCACGCTGAACAACTATTTCTTGAATATTAAGACTCCGCTGACTTCGCCAACATACGCCCATCCCCCGGCGCTCTGTTGATTCAACGCCTGCTGTAGTACGACGGCGGTGTCCTGACTTGGATACACACGCAATGTGATGGTTCTGTACTGTGTCGTAGGAATAGCATGGGCAGCCGGAGAAAGCATGACTCCTAGATTGACCAACAGTAATCCAGCAATAACGGCGAGAACAACATTCAGAATCCGTTTTTCGTTCATGTGATTTCCTCCAGTATGGTGGCACCGTCGGAGAGGCGTGGATGAGAGAGCGGCAGACTTATATCACCAATCCCGATAAACCAAAAGGCCGACACTAGATCGGCCTCTCGGTTCCTCAAAGGCATCACTCATTAACAGCCTTGTATTGGGCAAACGTTGTTATAGCACTCACACATCTCCTGCATGCATCTATTTATGCAGGGGAAATGTCCGGGCTCGCCTAGCGCCGGACAATTCGCGAAACATTCCCAATAGGCGTCGTCACACTCCGGACAAGTCATGCTGGCCCGAACGGTGTTGCGCCTCGCATCAGTTGGCGTGAAGAATAAAGCACCTACCAAAGTCGTCAGGACTACGAGCCTGACGAGTAGTCTAAGCATCTTCTGTCGTAACATTTTTACCTCCAAACGGGGACCATTGCGCTGACTCAAGCAGCGCTACGGATGAGCCTGTGGTTACTCAATTGGTCGTCATTATGTGAGACCGTCGAAGTTACGCGAGATGGTGAAGTTATGTGAGACCGACGAGAAACCCCGCCGACAAAACCTCGTGAGGGGGCGAAGCATACGCCCGTTAATGCAGCGGGGTCAATGTATCATTCACTATTGCTTAGGGCGGATGTTTTTCTTGAGCTTATCAACCAGCTCCTGAGTCTGCGTGAAGAACTCACCGTTGGGGGCAAGGCGCAGATACTCTTGATATTCAATCAGCGCGTTCTCAGGTAGACCCGCGCGGATAAAAATGTTTCCCGCAAGCAGGTGTCCTTCGGCGACGTTCGGTTGCAGCTCGATCGAGCGCGCCACATATTTACCGGACTTAACAAGATCTTTTAATTCCCAGTAAATACGCCCGAGGGTGAAATTACTCTCCCATGAATTGTTATCAAGCTTTAACGCCGCTTCCAGTATCTTTTGAGCCTCTGCATACTTCTTTTCTCGACGGTAAACTTCGCCTAAAGAAGTCAGCGCCGGAACTGCCTTCGGATCGATTCTCACCGCCTGGCGAAGACTGGCTTCGGCTTTCTCCCACTGGCTAGCGTCCATGTATAACTGACCCAGCATCCGGTGCGCCTCGTAATAATCCGGAAAAATTTGAGTCGCTTTTTGAAGGTGAGTGATGGCTTCGGCGGTTTTCTTCCCGGCGGTGGCCGCACGCGCTTTCTCCACGGCAGCCTGCGCATCTAAGGGCACGCGCGCGTCGACAACCCCGGCACGTCCGGATACCGCACTTCGGAACGTCGGTGGCGTTGGCGCAAGTTGAAACAAAAGATGGACGCGCGGCGACACTCGAGAGAGATCCACGGCTTGCGGCGGCGCACTCAACCCCGCGGCCGTCGCAAAAACCCTGTACTGTCCCGGGCGTAACCTGACAAAGCGAAATCTACCTATGTTGTCTGCTGTACCCTGTTCGACGAGTACACCGGTGGACGTCTCGATCCGTACCATGACATTTTCAACCGTCCTGTTGTCGGCAGAACGAACCTGGCCGGAGACTTCATAAAACGAGCCCGGCGCCATTGGATCGTTGTCGCGTTGTGCGACTGCTCTTACCGCAAAGAGACTCGTGAGAATGACGAGGAAAAAGATCTTAGCTCCACGCATTGCAACTCTTCGACTTTCCTGGGATTGAAACTGAAAAGATGGAAGGCGCGATCAGAAATCGCGCCTTCCAGCGAAGTACAGTTTAACTCGAAACTAGAAGTTTAGCTTCAGGCCAAACTGAATAGTACGTGGACGATTCGCAGTGGCGAGAATTGAAGAGTCGCCGGTGCTGACGTCAACAATACCGTAGTTTCCGAACGAACCGCCGGCCGCTTGCGGGCTTTGGAACGTTGGATGGTTAAGGAAGTTGAAAGCTTCTGCTCTGAACTCGAGATTGACTCGTTCAGTGATGTAGGTTCTCTTCACAACAGACAAATCGTGGTTCGTCTGGAATGGTCCTCGGAAGACGTTGCGGCCGATGTCGCCAAGCGCAGAAAAACCAGTGCTTGTCGGATCGCCGCAGCCAACCACAACGTTCTGGTTGTTGACGCACTGGCCGCCCGAAATGAACGCATTGAGGTTGACGTAATTGTCGAGCCTATCGATGGTGCTACCCGACGTCAGAATTGCACCTGTCCCGATTGTGGCGCGGCTGCCATTGATAAAGTCTGTGTCCTGCAGCGAGAACGAGCCAAAATCGAGGATCATGAATGGAGTACCTGATTGGAAGGTGCTAACGCCGTTGACGGACCAACCATCAACAAGCTTGCGCGGCCAGCTAGGCAACCACTTCGCGAACGGAAACTCGTAGTTGTAGCTGATGACCAGGCGATGTGTTCTGTCAAAGTCTGACAGACCTTTATTCGACCGGGCATTAAGCAGGTCTCCAACATCCAGAAGACCATTCAGCTCATCCGTAAAGCTTGAACCCGAGCCGTTGTCGATCGACTTACCAAACGTGTAAGCAGCCTGGAAGTAAATATTGTCAGAAAACTGACGGACCAGCGAAGCTTGCAGCGAATGATATCCCGAGAACCCGTTTTGCGTCTGTGCAAAGAGCCGGCTGGTAGCCAGACCGAGGTATTGCGACGGGACGCGAGCGTTGATGTTTTCGGCATAGCTGGCAGTGATGCTGATGCTGCCGTCACTGTTTCTAACGATTCCGGGCGTGCCGGCTGGAATGTCGGCAGCCGAAACGTCAGTTGCGAGTGACGCAGGAATCACACACGGCGACGCGACGGTGCAAATCTGGCCCGGGTTGACCGGAGCACCGGTTCCGATGAGCCTGCGACCATTCGTGCCGACGTAGCCGATTTCAGCAATCATCCTCCACGGAAGCTGTCGTTGCACAGTAAAGTTCCACTGCTGTGCGTACGGAGCCTCGAAATTACGCACTGGAAAGAAACGGAATCCTCCGAGCGGTCCGCCGTTAGCACTGTCGAAGATGGGGGTTCCATCCACGTCGAACGCCGTCAAGCGTGGAACTCTGGCGACTGTCGGCAACGGAAAGTCCGAATTCGGCCGTTGATTCGGGAACGGATTCTGCGGTGTCACCGAGAACGGTGCCGCACTGAAGTCCTCTGAGAATGGCGAACCACCCGAGGTCTGCAATAGCGACTGGTTCGACACTCTCTGATAGTAGATACCGTAACCGCCACGGACGACCGTGCTTTGATCTCCGAAGAGGTCATAAGCAAAGCCGAAGCGTGGTGCTGGATAAAACTTGAAGCAATCCAGCATCGTGCAACGGCTGATTCCCGGATCACCAACCACCGGTGTTTCTTCAGGATTGATGATTTCCAACGGCGGATTTTCGCCATCGCCAAGACCGCGGAAGTTGGAAAGGAAGTTGAATTTCTCGTGAGCTATGCTCAAGCCTTCAAGTCTGAAACCGAGGTTGAAAGTTAACCGCGAGTTGAACTTCCAATCGTCCTGCACATAGTACGAATGGTCCAAAGCACGGAAGTAGAAGGTCGAGAATCCGGCCCGGCCTTGTGTGGTTGTCACGCGGCCCAGCAGGAAATTCTGGAAACCAACTAATCCGGTTGCGTTGCCGAACGTCACCGAACCACGTGCGGCAAAGTTATTGAAACGGTTCAATTCGTAATAGCTTCCCTCGCCTCCGAAACGGAACTGGTGACTTCCCTTACTCCAGGAGAGGTCGTCGCCGACTACGAATGTATTGAACGTGCCGCCGCGGTCGTCGTTGACGCCTGGTCCAATGCTAAAGGATCCCGTGACGATGGCTTGATACGCTCCGGGAAACTGCGCGGAGTTGCCACGTACGGCGCCGATGTCAGACAACGAGATCGCTTCCTCAGGCACGGTTGCAAAGAAGAAGCGGTTCAACCCGGCTTTGAAGTCGTTAACGATACGCGGCGAAATAACGCTGGTAAGACCCAGCTTCACAAATTTATTTCGGCCGGGTGCAAACTGCGCAAACGGCATCGTTCCAGCGGTACCGAAGGGACGAAGCGCTTCGTTCGCCGACTGGAAGTAGCGGAATGTCAGTTTGTTGTTTGTCGTTAACTGGTGGTCCGTGGTGATGGTGAACTGGTTGTCCTTGAAAGTGCCCAGCGACGCTCTATTCAAAGAGCCAAGGCTCAGGGTTCCATTTGGACCATTAAATCCAGCCGCACCATGACCCGGGTTGGGTGCTACGGTCGGTATGCAGAAGTTTCCGCCGAAAGCCGGACACTGACTTGCCGGTAGATTGAGGTAAGCGAGTGCAACCGGATTCAGACCAGTAAATCCTAAAGGTAATCCTCCAGGAAAGAAGGTCGCAATCAGGTTGGCTTCGGACCGGTTCGCCGGCAACACCGGGATGTTGGTCGCGAAGTTCGTTCCCGCCGCAGTACCGGAAGCAGCGTGTGTGCCCTGGTAATTAAAGAAGAAGAAGTGACGATTCTTACCGCTATGGGAAAATGGTCCACCTTCTCCAAAGTGCGGCAGGATTATTGGTCCACCGATCGATAGACCATAAACGCCCTGCCGGTATCTCGGCCGCGGCTGACCATTGCGGTTGCGGAAGAAATCATTGGCATTCAACTTGTCATTTCTCAGGAAAAAGAACGTATCGCCGTGAAACTCGTTGCTGCCAGACTTCAGTGCGACCTGAATGTTGCCGCCGCCGTTGCGTCCCTGCGAAGCGTCATAAAGAGACGTTTGCGTCTTAAACTCCTGCACCGTTGATGGATTCGGAAGCGGGACGTTGTCGAGCGTAGGCAGGTTTATGTCATTCGCGTTGATGCCTTCGAGTTGGTAGTTGTTGTTAACGGGACGCTGACCATTGACGTTGATGGTTACAGCTCCACGACCGAGCGCGTCAGACTGAAACATTTCTGTATTCGCGCCAGTGGAGAGCGTCAGCAACGTCAGGAAGTTGCGTGTGGCGAGGGGCAGGTTATTGATCGTGGTTGACTGAAGCGTTTGTCCGGTGGCGGCTGAATTCAATTGAATTTGAGATGCAGCTTCCACCACGGTTACTGTTTCACTAATCTCTCCGACCTTAAGAGGGACGTTAACAGTGGTAGTTTCGGTAACGTTTACTTTGATGTCCGGCAATTCGGCTTTGGAGAAACCGGCGCCGGTTACTATGAGTTTGTAAGTTCCCGGGGGTAGTTGGCTGACACCGAAATTACCATTGCCGTCACTGGTTGTAGTTCGCTCAGTCACTCCAGTGGTGGCGTTAATAATCTCGATCTGTGCGCCCGGAACGGTTGCGCCTTTCTCATCTCTGACCGTTCCCGAGATCGCACCACTTGATCCCGCCTGGGCAAAAACACTGCCCGTAAATGAGACTGTGAGAATCAGGAATAAGAACAACCTCACAATCCCGGCGGAAACCCTTTGTGCTTTAGTTGTCATGGTGAGATTCCTTTCGTTTATCAAGTCGGACGAAAAGGGGGATACCCGTTGTAGCTCTGGGGGAGACTTGAGTTGTGTTTGAGAACCGCAACTCACATACCCGCAGAGAGTTCGCGCAAATTCAGGCGTATTTCTGGAGGTTTAGCGGAGATTGGAGGTTTATTAAGGCTGTTCAGATCCAAAAATCTGGGTTTTATCCATAAATGCGGGAGCGCTTTATCCGCAGATTACGGGAATAATCTGTGGACCAACGGGGCCGAAGAGGCTAACGGGCCTGGGTAGCGAGGTAGCCGGGACGGGCACGGATTATCACGTTCTTGCGGTTCGTCTCGACTTTGATCTTCCGGTAACGATCGTCGCGTACTTTGTTGAGTGGGTAGTAGCCGAGCATGTATTGCGTGCGCAACTCGGCGGCGATTTGCGAGAAGGCATCAGGCAATGACCTAATCGTATCAGCGCGCAACAGTCGCCCACCTGACTTCTCTGCCAAAGTCTTTAAATAACTGTCGGCCGTAAGATAGGCCATGTCCAGCATTCCCTTGATCGATTCATCTTCAGGACGACTCGTCGGCGCAGGTACACTTGTAGGCTGCGAACCAGGAACACGTGGAACCGTCTTATCACGACGATCCGGAGGAATGTCTTCTGGACCACCCGTCGGTGCTGGACCACGATTCGGATCCGGGTAACGGTTGCGTTCCTCATCACGACGGCGCCGCATGATCTCCTCAGGCAAAGGTAGTCCGAATGGACCAGTCTTGCGCTGCGTGCCAGATGTGGGCACTCCATCGCCATCAGGGAAAGTCGGCGCAGTTGTGCCACTGGGCGGTGGTTTCCTGATCGTCTCGATTGTCGGCAACGAGGGCGTGGCTTGTTCTGACTGCTCGCGGGCCAGTCGTTCGGTGGTGGCGCGCGTGTCGTAGCGAATCGGGTAGACGACCACGCCTTCTTCGTCGAGATAACGGATCGTGCCTTCGAATGTCGCGTTGGCACTGTACCAATCCATGCCATCACTAAACAGCACGATCGCGCGGCGACCACGAATCTTCCGCAACGTATTCATCGCAAGCGCCATTGCGTCGTAAACCTTCGTTCCTTCACCTGAGCGGGCGCTGTTGATCGCTTCGCGCAAAACGTCTCGATCGGAAGTGAACTCGTTTAAATCGTTAACTTTGTCGTCGAATGAAATGATCTTGACGCGATCGGCTGGCTGTAGCTGCTGTACGAAAGTAAACGCGGCTTGCTGGATCTGTCTCAGATGATCTTTGGTGCTGGAGCTGGTATCGAGCATCAACACGACGTGGAATGGCGCGGCTACTTTGCCGAAGAACGCGATCTCCTGTGGCACTCCGTCTTCCGAGATTTTGAATTCTTCCTTATTGAGGTCGGTTATGTAGAGGCCGTCACGATCGGTTGCGATCAGCGGGACGGTGACGAGATCGGTTTCGGTTTTGAGTATCTCAATCTCTTCAGGGCCCGGCTCATCGGGCGGGGTCGGTGCCGGTTGCGGACGCGCTTGCTGCGGTCGTTGGCCCGCGGGCTTGGATTGCGCGAAGATGGCAGTCAGGGCAAGCCCTACTACCAAAAAAATGGAAAAGGCATGACGCAGCGCGGGCGAAAACATCAGTCCCTCCTAACGCGAATACCGTCAACCGAACTTTAATGAAAAAGAGAAGAAGAAACCAGTTCCGGCGCTAGGATGTCAGGTGCAAAGAGAACGTTTGCCCTCAAATTTGAGCGGCCAACAATTGAGCGGTTGTTTGACAGGATTACAGGATTTACAGAATTAACAAGATTTATCCTGTCAATTCTGTAAATCCTGTAATCCTGTCTATGATTGTCCCGGTTAATTGCCCGCCGGCCGGAATCGGACACGGCTGATTCGCCGTTTCTCAACTCGCTCGACGCTGAACACGCCCGCGGCATTCTCCACCCGATCACCCGGACGCAACAAGCGACCAGCCTTCGCCAGCAAGTATCCAGCGATCGTCGTGTAGCCTTCGTCCTCCTCCAACCCAAACCCAAAACGCTTGTTCGCGTCCCTAACAGGCAGCATTCCGTCGAGAATGTATGTCTCACCGTCTTTCTTGATCTGCTCGCGCGTCTCTTCGTCGTACTCGTCGTTAATCTCGCCGACGATCTCTTCGAGCAGATCTTCGAGCGTGAGTATGCCTTCGAGTCCACCATGTTCGTCTATGACAAAAACAAAGTGAACCTGCAACGCCTGCATTCGCTTCAGCGCTGTGCCGAGCGAAGCTGACGCCGGGATAAACGATGGTGGCCGCACCCAACGACGTAGATCGAAATCCTCATCATTCGTCACGCGGCCCATGTCGAGATCTTTTCGAAAGAGCAAGCCAATGATGTCGTCGAGATTCTTTCCATAGACCGGCAGACGCGAATAGCTCCCCGTGAGGAAAGCGCGTCTCACGTCGTCGAGAGTTGCAGTCACTGGCAGAGCCGTGATTTGCGGACGAGGCACCATCGCTTCTCTTACTTCCGCGTCAGAGAAGTCGAAGACCTTGTGGATCAACTGCTGTTCTTCAGACTCGAGATGACCACTCTGACGCGATACATCGATCAGGTGTCGCAGCTCACCTTCGGTGTAAACAGATCCATGCTCGCCACTCGGATGCAATCCAAAGAGACGCACGACTCGCGTGCCGGACCAGTCGAGCAGCCGTATGGGCCACTGAAACACTTTGTAGAAAGCCTGAAGCGGCCACGAGATCGAGAGCGCCACAGCCTCCGCGCGTTCCAGTGCGAGTGTTTTCGGTGCAAGCTCGCCCAGCACGATGTGCAGAAACGTGATGATCGAAAACGCGATCGCAAACGAGATCGTGTGCAGAGTTACTTCTGAAACACGTCCTTTCAGCGGTTCTTCAAGCAGGTGCGCGAACACCGGCTCGCCGATCCAACCGAGCGCCAGCGAAGCCATCGTGATGCCCAACTGTGTTGCCGAGATGTAGGCATTCAGATTATCGAGCAGCGCGATCAAACGATTCGCACGCACGTCTCCATTCGCGGCGAGCATCTGAATGCGCGAACGACGCACACCAACCAGCGCGAACTCCGACGCAACGAAAAAACCATTCGCCAAAACCAGTACGAGCACTAACAGAATGTAGAGCGCCGTAATCAATCTTTGTAAACCTCAGCATTGGGAGTGACTTCGTGTGCTCGCGGGAAAATAAACGACAGCAACACCGACAAACCGATCACACCGCAGATGATCCCGAGCGAGATCCAGATCGGGAAATGGCCGTCAAACAATTGATTGAGCCAAACCATCTTCAAACCGACGAACACCAGCACAACGCCGAGTCCGTACTTCAGCAGGTAAAACTTGTCTACCGCATCTGCAAGCATGAAGAAGAGCGCGCGCAGGCCGAGAATCGCAAAGATGTTTGATGTAAAGACGATTAAGGGTTCGCTCGTGATCGCAAAGATCGCCGGCACGGAATCGACGGCGAAGATTATGTCTGTCGCCTCAAGAAAGACGAGCGCAACCAGCAGCGGCGTCGCATAGTGTTTACCTTCGATGTTTGCGAAGAAGTGGCCGCCTTGCAGCGTAGGCGTCACCGGGATCACACGACGCAATAACCTGATCAGAAAATTCTTTTCCGGGTTAACCCCCTTCTCTTTCGCGAAGAAGATCTTCAAACCCGTGAAGATCAGAAACACGCCAAAGAACACGACCACCCAGTGATATCGCATCAGCGCCGCACCAAGCGCGACGAAGATCGCGCGGAAGATCAGCGCGCCCAGGATGCCGTAGAACAAAACTCGATGCTGGTACTTCGCCGGTATCGAGAAGTAAGAAAACACCATCACAAAGACGAAGATGTTGTCGACCGACAACGACTTCTCGATCACGTAGCCCGTGAGAAATTCAAGCGACACACGCCACGCCTCGGCGTTCGGATCGAAGCCCGGTATCGCCATCAGACGCGCATCTTGTGGAAACTTCCAGAGCGCGTACTGGTAAAGGGCAAAATTGAAGATCAGCGAGAGCGTGATCCAGACCACAGTCCACGTCGCTGCTTCACGAAAGCCGACAGCGTGCGCTTTGCGGTGGAAGATGCCGAGATCGACGGCGAGGAGAACGAGAACGAGACCAACGAAACTTGCGTAAAACCACCAGTACTCAGAAAACGGAAAAAGCTCAGCCATACCTCATCCTTTCACATTGGAAAGGTCTTGGTCGTTGAGCTTTAAGCCTTTCCCGCTAAGCCGGGTGACTTTAAAAAGACACCGTGTTGACGACTTAACGGACCCGGGATGGGTGACCTACTCCCCTTTTCGAACGTGAGCAACTGTACAGCAAAACCACAAACAACGCCATAAAAGACACCAAAAGCACAAAGGTTTTTCTGTCACTCTTTTGTGCTTTTTGTGCCTTTTGTGGCTTAATCTAAAATGTCTTTTCCCGATGCGATCCCTACTTTTAGCAGTGTTAGCGGCGTATCTTATTGCCGCAATCCATTCGATTCTGGCGTTCGTAAATAAACGCCGCTCTCTGCAACGTGTTGCGGAGTGGTCGACTGTTGCCGGATTCGTCCTGCACACGGGCGCATTGATCGCTGATTGGGCTATCGACGGGCATTACCCGCTGTTCGGTTTGCGCGAGGCGCTGTCGTTCCTGGCCTGGGCCCTCGTCGCGCTTTACGCCGTCGTACGCTATCGCTACCGGACGCAGGCAGTGGGCGCATTTACGATGCCCCTGATCTCCGCCCTGACTTTTGTCGCGTTACTAATGGGAACAAACGCGAGCAACACGCCTGCGTCGTTTTCGGCAACGTGGCTGTTCCCGATACATACGACGCTTTTGATCTTTGCTTATGCAGCCTTTTTCATCGTCTTTATGGCCAGCGTGATGTACTTACTCCAGGAGCGTGCGTTAAAACTCAAGACGTTTGGTGCGTTCTTTCACCGTCTGCCGGCGCTGACCACGGTCAACGCCCTCGCAACCAGTGCTGCCGCGCTTGGTTTGACTTTGCTGACGCTGGGAATCGTGACGGGAATGTTCTGGTCCTCGGCGCGTTCGGGTCGTTTCTGGAATAATGATCCGAAGGAGATCTTTGCAGTACTTACGTGGTTTCTTTATTTCTGCCTGACTATCTATCGGTCGACTGCGAACTGGCGCGGGCGCAGCGCGGCGTGGCTCGGCGTGGTTGGGTTCGGGTTAGTGCTGTTTACGTTTATCGGAGCACCGTTCTTAGGCGGGTATCATGTGTTCAAATAAAAGATTTCTCCCGCAAAGGCGCAAAGGCGCAAAGGAAAACGCAAGCAAGTTCTCTTTGCGGCTTTCTTTGCGTCTTTGCGCCTTTGCGGGAGAAACTCTTCATTGAGTAAACAGATGTCCATTCTTCTCATCGGAGTTAATCACAAGACCGCTCCGGTAGAGATCCGCGAGCGACTCGCCTTTAACGACGAAGCGTGCGCCAGCGGCCTGCGCCAGCTCGTCGATGGCGATGTCGTGCAGGAAGGACTAATCGTCTCGACTTGCAATCGCGTAGAAGTGCTCAGCGCCACGGCGAGCGATCAGCTCAAGTTCGGCGCGGAACGCATCGCACAGTTTCTCGACACGTCCGGCCAACTGCCCGCCGGTTTTCTCAACGCGCACCTGTATCACCACACCGACGAAGAAGCAGTGCGACACCTGTTTCGCGTCGCCTCTTCACTCGATTCGATGGTCGTCGGCGAGCCGCAGGTGCTGGGCCAGGTGCGTCATGCGTATGCACTCGGCGTCGAAGCGGGAACAGTCGGTCGTGTGCTGAATCGCCTGGTCCACCACACATTCAAGGTGGCAAAGCGAGTCAGGAGTGAGACCGGAATCGCCGCGAGTGCCGTGTCGATCAGTTACATGGCAGTCGAGCTCGGAAAGAAGATCTTCGATCGGCTCAAGGGTCGCACTGTGTTGCTCATTGGCGCGGGTGAGATGGCCGAGCTCTCCGCGCGGCATCTCGTGAACGCCGGCGTCTCACGTGTGATCATCGCGAATCGCACCGCCGAGACAGCGCAGCAGCTCGCCGGCGAGTTTGGCGCCGCCGCGATTTCGCTCGATCAACTGGACCAGGTGTTGCCCGAAGCTGACATCGTGATTTGTTCCACCGGCGCGCCCGATTACATCGTCACGGCGGAACGAACACGCAAGGCACTGGAACGCCGTCGCAATCGTCCCACTTGCTTTATCGACATCAGCGTACCGCGCAACATCGATCCCGCCATCAGCAACCTTCACAACGTTTTCCTTTTCGATATCGACGATCTCGAATCTGTGATCTCTTCAAACATTCGCGAGCGCGAGCGTGAAGCGGAGCGCGCGGAGTTGATCGTGCAATCGGAGGTGATGCAGTTTCAGCAGAAGCTGCGCTTGATGGATATTGGGCCAAGCATCGGCGCGTTGCGGCAGAACATGCAGGACGTGGCGCGTACCGAACTCGCGAAGCAGCGCAAACGACTCGGTGAGCTGACCAAAGATCAGGAAGCTGCGATCGAGTCGTTGCTGATGTCGACTGTCAACAAGATCTCACATCCAATCATCAGCCAGATGCGAAGGTTTTACGAGACTGCCGACTCTGACGCCGACGTGACCAAAGATCCAACCGGTCTCGAGGAGTGATCGATGTCTCGCCCTCTCGTCATCGGCTCGCGCGGTTCGAAGCTCGCATTGTGGCAGGCTGAACAAGCGCGCACGCGTTTGCAGGCTCTGAATCCCCAACTCGAAGTTAACATCGAGATCATCAAGACCACCGGCGACGTGAAGAACGATCCGCTCTCGGTGATTGGCGGCAAAGGTGTGTTCACCAAGGAGCTTGAAGACGCGCTGCTCGATGGACGCATCGATATCGCAGTTCACTCGTTGAAAGACCTGCCGACGATACTGCCGGATGGACTGTCGATCACTGCCATCTGCGAGCGTGAAGACGCGCGTGACGCGCTGGTGTTGCGAGTAGGAGCTGAAAACGGGTCGCTGCGGCATTTGCCGCACGGCGCAGTTGTTGGCACATCGAGCCAGCGCCGGCTCGCACAACTCAAAGCGTTGCGAAGTGATGTTGACGTGAGAGATTTACGTGGGAACGTCGATACGCGTATTCGTAAGCTTGATGAGGGACAATACGACGCGGTGATACTCGCGTCCGCGGGTCTCGTGCGCCTCGGGTTGCAGGAACGTATTAGCGCTCGTATCCCAATTAACGAGATGTTGCCGGCGGTTGGGCAGGGCGCGATCGCGATCGAGACGCGTAGCGATAATGAGTTCGTAGTTAAGAGTGTGTCAGGATTGGATCATCGTGAGACGCGTCTCGCGTGTCTTGCGGAGCGCGCGTTCTTGCGGAGTCTCGGTGGCGGCTGCCAGTTCCCGATCGCGGCGCACGCCATTCTTGATGGTGATGTCTTGCAACTCGACGGGCTCGTCGCAAAACCCGACGGCTCCGAGATCCTGCGCGACTCGTTGTCTGGAACAGATCCCGAAGCTCTCGGTTCCCAACTGGCTGAGCGACTAATTTCGCGCGGCGCTGGCGCATTGTTGTCGGCATCTTGTTAATCCTGTCAAAAATTGAGACAGGATTTCAGGATTTGCAGAATGAACCGGATATCACTGGAAGGGCGAACAATTATCGTCACGCGTGCGGCGTCGCAGGCTGCGGACCTGACGACGATGCTCGAGGGCTATGGCGCGACCGTGATCGTTTGTCCAACCATCGAGATTCGCGAACCTGACAACTACGATCGCCTCGATGAAGCGCTCGACCATCTCTACGGTTACGACTGGCTGATCTTCACGAGCACCAATGGCGTCGAGTATTTCCTCAAACGTCTCACAGATCGCGGACTGCAAATCTCAGATCTCGACGAGATCAAAGTCTGCGCGATCGGCCAACGAACCGCAGACAAACTTCACGACGCACACGTCCACGTCGATCTCGTCCCATCACTATCGACTGCGGAGGGCGTGTTTCAAGCGTTGAGCGAGTTTGTGGGCGGCGACGAGCACCTTCACGGCCTGAACATTCTCTTACCGAGAGCAGCGGTGGGACGTGACGTGTTGCCTGAAGCACTGCAAAAGTCAGGAGCGCGTGTGGACGTTGTGACTACATATCAAACAGTTCTTCCGGACAACATCGATCGCGGTAAGCTCGCCGCCATGCTCGCCGGCAGCGGCGACTGCATCGCATTCACGAGTCCATCAACCATCAAGAACCTCGCAAAACTTTTCGATACGCACGACCTCGGAAAAACACTTCCGGACCTCGTCGTCGCCTGCATCGGCTCCGTAACAGCCGACGCCGCTGCCGGGTACGGACTGCGCGTCGACATCGTACCTGAGCAGACAACAACCGCCGGTTTGGCCCACGCGATCGCATCATACTATTCAAAGTAAGCCGCGGATTTACCTGTGCTACACTGACGCGGATGTCAACGGATCGTATCGCCTACGGTGAACTCGTCGGAAGCTCGGATTCAATTCGCAAGATCTACACACTCATCGAACAAGTCGCTCCTTCGTCTGCTTCCGTTTTAATCACCGGCGAATCAGGCACCGGCAAAGAACTCGTCGCCCGCACCATTCACAACCTGAGCCCGCGGCGCGAAAATCCTTTCGTCGCCATCAACTGTGCCGCAATTCCCGAAACGCTAATGGAATCCGAGCTGTTCGGACACGAGAAAGGCGCGTTCACCGGCGCAGCGTCGCGACGACAAGGCTGCTTTGAGCTCGCTGACTCCGGCACGCTTCTTCTCGACGAGATCGGAGAAATGCCCGCGCTGTTACAAGCCAAGCTCCTGCGCGTGATCGAAGAACGTGCAGTGCGACGTCTCGGTAGTCGCCAGGAGATCGAAGTCGACGTGCGACTACTCGCAGCGACGAATCGCCTGCCACAACAGGCAGTCTCAGAAGGCAAACTGCGCAGCGACCTGCTCTACCGTCTCAACGTCTTCAGCATTCACTTGCCATCGCTGCGTGAACGAAAAGAAGATCTGCCCATACTCGCGCAACATCTCGTCACACAACTCGCGGAAAGGCACGGCCGGCCCGCACGATTTCTGACTGCCGCAGCTCTGGACGCACTGCAGTTTCACTCCTGGCCCGGTAACGTTCGTGAGCTTCGCAACGTGATCGAGCGCGCGGTGATCATCTGTTCCAGCGAACAGATCGAGCGCCACCACTTCGCGCCATACCCGATCGAGCAACGTGAGCGTTTGCGCAACGAAGACACGTTGACGTTGCCGGTCGGCACGCCACTCGAAGAAGTCGAGCGCCAGATGATCATGCGCACACTTCAGAAAACCAAGAACAACAAAACCCGCGCGGCCGAGTTGTTAGGCATAAGCCTCAAGACACTCCATAACAAGCTCAATCTGTATCGCGAGCGTGGGCTCCTTCATGACAATGACGAATGATCCCCTCTGCGTTATCTCAGCGTTCTCTGCGCCTCTGCGGTAGATATACACGCGAGAGCAGATTCACCGCAGAGACGCAGAGAACGCTGAGGCAAACGCAGAGAAACCTTGACCGATAAAAACGACAAGCGCGAGATCTTTGGCTGGAAGATGTACGACTGGGCCAACTCCGCGTTCTCCACTACTGTCGTGGGTGCGTTGTTTGGTCCATATCTGACGCGCCTGGCCCAATCCGCCGTCGGCGAAAACGGCGTCGTGCTGGACCTTGGTCCAATTGGTGAGGTCACAGC
>DASTTS010000533.1:0-8024 GCA_035760085.1 Pyrinomonadaceae bacterium | reverse complement strand
TTCGGTAGTCTACCCGACCGGATCCTTCCACAGAGGGCTCGGCGTAGTCTGAGCCCTCTTCTTTAGAAAGGATCTGAACAATCCACCCACTGCCGTGGGTGGGATTTACAAGGTTAGCAATCCACCACCGCCGTGCGTGATTTAGTACAGTAATCCCACCCACGGCAGTGGGTGGATCATTCAGATCGTCTCTACCCCAGACATCGGCCCTTTAAGCTCAGCAATCCCACCCACGGCAGTGGGTGGATTGTTCAGATCCTTTCTAAAGAAGAGGGCTCAGACTACGCCGAGCCCTCTGTGGAAGGATCCGGTCGGGTAGACTACCGAAAACCGCCCTCTCATTAACCAGTTTCCGGTGAATCCGCGGTTGCCTTCCAAAACGCAGGACCCCGGTTCTGGGCTGGCCGGATCCTGCGCGTACAAGTTTGTGGGCCGACGTGGGTGAAGGTGTGCCCGGGAGGCGAGAACACCTTATTGTTCGTGCCGATCGTACTGACTACACTGTTGCTCGTGACCGAGGTGATTCGATCAATCCCTGAACTACCTGGGCCACCTGCGAAAGCGGCTTCGGCTTGCGCAAAAACGCATCTGCGCCAGCATCGCGAGCTGCTGCTTCCGCTTCCGGCGAACCATAGGATGTGAGTACCACAATGCGTGTATCGGGATTCCGCTGGTGGACCATCTTTATGATGTCAATCCCATCGGGATGACGTGCCGCTCCGAGTCTTAAATCCTGAATTATAACTTTGTATTCAGTCTCCTTGAGGAGACCTTCAGCTTCCTCCATCTCACGCGCTGTGTCGACCTTGAATCCGTGCTGTGAGAAATACTCACTCATCGAAAAACAAATCGACTCCTCGTCGTCGACAACGAGTAGCTTGCGTGACACGGGTTCAGTGCTACGAGTATTTGCACTTTGATCCCGGCCACGAAAAAGTTCTCTGAGACGGCCAGACACGGTTTTGAGATTCAGCATTGAGGTCGTATCGGTCCAGCTACATTACTATCGGGTTTCGTAACGCTGTCTCAAGAACTTCAAAAATCTTTTCAACCACCTATTAAATAAAACTGTGTTCGATAATCTTCACGCCCACGCCCGTGTGACCGTCGTGCTCTCTCTGATCGCGTATGACGGTGCCGTTGATCGCCGCAAACTTGAAATGACTATTCGGCAGCCGCACGGCGACGCTGATCGACGCGGAAAACTTCATACGTCGCGGCAGTCGCAGGTAAAGACCTGAGGCACTTATGTTGTCGAGAACGCAATCGAGACTGAACGGTTGATCATCGCTGTCCACGCCCCATACGCGGGCAATCATTTCGTTTTGTGATCGAGGTTTAGCGCGGCGTTCGAATGCCGACCGGGACAGACGACGTGTGGATTCGGCGATCGGAAGATGGTAATCGAGAGTGTCGTTAATTCGTTTTTCGCACTGCATAAACGGGGGGAATTCTCTGGCCTTTTTGAATTTAAGCGTGTCGATTATGAGGATGTTACAAAACGCCTACAACGGAGGTCTTTGCCCATTTTTGTGGCAGCAATACACGGTTTTTAGCCGCATATGAATGGCAGGATCCTGCCACGATTTGAGGATGTGAAATCTGCCACAAAAAGGCACAAAAAGCACAAACGATTTATCAAAATTCGTCTGCGTTTTTGTGCCTTTCCACGGCGTTGGTTTAGCCCTTCTCAGCTGGGCTTAAGGGCACAAACCGACGGGCCGCCCGTTGTTGTAATTGTCGAGCTGCGTCGCCAGACAATTGGCTGTATTGGCATCCGCAGTCGTAAGTTTCGGACTATAGGTTAGTCCATTGAACTTGTACTTACCGTTCAGCAACACGGCACGATCGATATTCATGATCGTGGTGCCGTTGATGCCCGCACCCATGAACCGGTTCAATTGCGCCGCCATGAGTTGAGCCGTCATATTGAAGAGTGGATCGCTCGAGCTCTTCTTCTTGCCGTCGATCGTCGTCTTGTCGAGCAGATTCTCGGCGATTATGCAGTCCGGCGCCGGCTTGATGTTGTTTGGCGTACTCATTGCATTGCCCTTCACTACCAGGTACCAGATCGCCGCATAATTGGGCCATAGCGCGCCGGGGTTTTGGGCCGAGACTACCAGTCCTCCGGGCGGGTTTGTCGTGGTAGCACTCGCTATTCCGAGAGCGAGATCCAGCATGTTCTTCTGGCCCTTGCCGTTCGAGTTTGCACACGATGCCCAGTTCTTCCAGAACCCGATGGTTAACGCGCGTCCACCAGGTGGTGGCGTGTTGTCAACCGTGAACGTTCTCGTCTGGCCGGGCTGCACTGTGAAATTGGCGCAGACGGTCAGGTTGTTAACGTTCGGATTTGGAAGTGCGGGTGGGATGATGCTGTTCGGAACAAACAGTGGCCCATCGCCGGCAAGGTTCGTGTTCCAGCCGGGGAATACCCACTCGCAGATCTGGTAAGTCTGCCCGGCCACCAGTTTGGTGGTGAAGCTGATGTTGCCGCTCGCATCCGTGTTCTTCGACTCGAGTACTGTACCGTCAGAAGCTGTAGACGCTCCCTGGCGCAGCTCGAACGTGAAGCTCTGACCGGCAGCAGGGGCGACTCCGCTTACGGTCTTCACGACCTGGGCCATACCGCGTTCAGTGTTAGTGAAGGTGCACTTCACCGTCTCACCGGGCTCTAACCTGAACGTTGCAGTGCGGCTCGGTACGTCGCCGGTGCTGTTCCCATCGTTACAACTGATGGACGTCAGATCGAAGTTCGGCGCGGGATTGTTTTCGGTTGAGGTATACGTTCCAGGCACGAGGTTGTTGACGGGAATCGTACCGCCATCGCTAATCGTGCCGGCTGCTGTACCCGTGAACGTGAAGCTGCCACTCGCGGCGTCCGGGTTGGTTTGTTTCTCGACGATGAGATTCGCACGTTTGCGGTTGTAGAACTTGCACGTGACGGTCTCACCGGCGTTGAGTGTGATCGATGCAGCAGTCTCCGCGTGGCCCAGACTGCTAGTGCATGGAGAGCTGGTCAGATCCCAACCAGAGGGAACTGTTTCGCTGACCGAGTAGCTACCCGGCACGAGTGTTTGATCGTTCGGTGTCGCTGCGTCAGTGAGACTGAAGTCAGCATAGCTGCCACCGTTTGCGTCAAAGTTAAAGCTCTGCGGATCGCCGCTCGGGTTTGTGATCTTATCGACGATGATGTGACCGCGTTTCGTGTTGGTGAACCTGCAGGTGATCGTCTCGCCTGCATCCAGCTCAAGAGCGGCCGCGGTTTCAGTGTCGCCGATACTGCTGATGCACTGAGTGTTCGTCAGATCCCAACCTGAGGGGACGGTCTCGCTGACCGAGTAGTTACCGGGAACGAGTGTTTGATCATTCGGTAGCGCGGCGTCAGTGAGACTGAAATCAGCATAGCTGCCGCCGTTTGCGTCAAAGTTGAAGCTCTGCGGATCGCCGCTCGGGTTTGTGACCTTATCGACGATGATGTGACCGCGTTTCGTGTTGGTGAACGTGCAGGTGATCGTCTCGCCTGCATCCAGTTCGAGTGCGGCGGCAGTCTCGGTGTCGCCGATGCTGCTGGTGCACTGAGTGTCAGTGAGATCCCAACCCGAAGGAACTGTCTCGCTGACGGCGTAGTTGCCAGGAACGAGTGTTTGATCATTTGGTGGTGCTGCGTCAGTCAAGCTGAAGTCCGCATAGCTGCCGCCACTCGCGTCGAAGTAGAAGTTCTTCGGATCGCCACTCGGGTTCGTGACCTTATCGACGATGATGTGACCACGCTTAGTGTTGTTGAACGTACAGGTGATTGTTTCGCCAGGATCCAGCTCAAGAGCGCCTACAGTCTCGCTGTCACCAATGCTGCTGATGCATGGAGAACTGGTTAGATCCCAACTGGAAGGAACCGTCTCGCTCACTGAGTAGTTGCCGGGAGCGAGCGATTGATTGTTCGGTGCCGCTGCGTCAGTGAGACTGAAGTCAGCATAACCACTGCCATTCGCGTCGAAGTTGAAGCTTTGCGGATCGCCGCTCGGGGTCGTCACCTTATCGACGATGATGTGACCGCGCTTCGTGTTTGTGAACGTACAGGTGATTGTCTCGCCTGGATCCAGCTCGAGTGCTGCCGCGGTCTCGCTGTCGCCGATACTGCTGACGCATGGCGAACTGGTCAGATCCCAATCAGTCGGCACCGTCTCGCTGACGGAGTAGTTACCGGGAACGAGTTGTTGGTCGTTGGGCGCGGCGGCGTCAGTGAGACTGAAGTCAGCATAGCTGCCGCCACTCGCGTCGAAGTTGAAGCTCTGCGGATCACCGCTCGGGTTTGTGACCTTGTCGACCACGATATGACCGCGCTTCGTGTTGGTGAACGTGCAGGTAATCGTCTCGCCAGCGTCTAACTCTAGAGCGCCGGCAGTTTCGGTATCGCCAATGCTGCTGACGCACTGCGTATTCGTCAGATCCCAATCGGTCGGAACTGTCTCGCTCACGGAGTAGTTGCCGGGAACGAGTGTTTGATCGTTTGGTGGCGTGGCGTCAGTGAGACTGAAATCAGCGTAACTGCCGCCGCTCGCGTCGAAGTTGAAGCTCTGCGGATCACCACTCGGGTTTGTGACCTTATCGACGACGATGTGACCACGCTTCGTGTTCGTGAATGTGCACTTCACGGTCTCACCGGGATCAACTTTGAACGTTGCCGTACGAGTGCCAAGACTGAATGTGCTCGGTGTCGCACTCCCGCCATCGTCGCAGGCGATGCTGGTGAGATCGAAGCCAGGCGTCGGATCGCCTTCAGTCGAAGTGTAAGTGCCGGGCGCGAGATTATTCACCGTGATCTGCCCACCATCCGAGATGGAGCCGGCGGCATCCCCAGTGAACGTAAAGCTGCCTGCCGCGGCATCGGGATTGGTTTGCTTCTCGACGATGATCGTGCCGCGCTTCGTGTTCGTGAAAGTACACGTGACGACCTCGCCGGCGGACAAATTAATCGAGCTCGGATCGTCTGCGGGATCGCCCTTGCTCGATGTACAAGTTGCGGTCGTCACGTAATTTGCATTTGCCGTTTCAGATACCTGATAAGTGCCAGGCGTCAATACCTGACCGCTATCGTTCGGCGTCGAAGCGTCAGTCAAACTAAACGGGCTTCCGTACGTCGTCGTGAAATCGAAGCTCGTCGGATCGCCACTCGGATTGGTGACCTTGTCGACGATGATCTTGCCGCGCGTCGCGGTGAAGTCTTCCGTATTGGTGAAGGTGCAGGAGATGAACTGTCCTTCGTTGGGAGTGAAGCTGACTGTTCTCGTGCCCAGGTTTGTTGTCAGACTGCCGACGCCAAGGCCACCGTCCGTCTGTGTGCAGGACAGGTTTGTTAAGTTGAACTCCGGCGCCGTCGCGTGTGGATCGGATTCCGTAACGGTGCGGGCAGTCGTATCGGTTAGATTGAACACCTGTTGCACCGGTGTCAGGCCGTTTGGCGGCGTCAACGAGAACGGTCCGAGGTTGTTTCCGGTCGTGGTGTAATTGAACTGCTTGCTTTGCGCGCTGTCCGGATTCGTCTCCTTGATGATCGTGAGCTGAATCGGGAAGAAAACGGCGCTGGCAGCAAGCTGGTGGTCCTGTTGACCGACATTGCAGACTTCACCTACTCCGGAACAAGTCAGGTTTGTCAATCGCATGTGATAAGGCGAACCGCTAATGGCGATTGCGGAATTGGCCAATCCCCAGTCAAGACGAGTTGAGATGTGACCGCCCCACGCCAGCACCGCCGTCGCAGCCGTTGCGTTGAACTGCACCGTAATAGATGTCGAGCTATTTCCCGCATACGAGCCTGACAACGTGTACGGGCTGCCGGGATTAACGATCGACATCGTGTTGCCGTTGTACAGCGTGAAGACACCGGGAATCTGACTGATGTCGTCGCCGTTTGCTGGTATCTGGTCCTGGCCGGCCGCGACGTTTGGATCGAGTGGAATCGGAGTGGTCACAAACGATAGCGGATTGCAGATAGTGACGATTGAGTTGCCCTGCTTCTGCGTACAAGGATTGTTGCCCGGTGTTGGTTCGGTGCGATCGAAACTCGTGAGGTAATCAAAAGCGTGGTCCCCACCCTGGGTCGTGTCGTACTCGATAGTAATCCTATAAGTGTTACCGATGATCAGATTTTCGAAGACCGTGCGATAGGGAACGGAGTCGCCTTCGGCGTAGTGCGATTTGCTCGCATTAAGATTTCCGTTGTCCCAGTTCTCGCCGGTACACTGCACCGGAGCGCTGGTTGGTCCATTCGCACAAGTATCAAGATTGGCAGAACCGTCGCTGAAAACGTACTCTGCGGTCAGGCCTGAGCTGTTTCCGATCGCAGTCAAAAGAAACATGCTGCCGGCTGAGTCGTCGGGGTTAACGAACCACGTCGAAGTAAAATTTCCAAATTCATCGGCCATGACGTTCCAAGCCTCATGGCCCTCGCCACCTTCAGCCGTACCATTAGTGTGGACCACCTGAAGTGTGATCAGCTCATTGGCCGCGAAACCAGAGCCAAAGATGAGAGCGGTTTCGCCAGGCTGGTAATTCGGTTTGTCGGTATAGACGGTTGGCCCGTCGAATATATTTGTAATTCGCCACAAGTGTCCCATCGGATGCACCGGCGCGGTATCGGTCACAGGGGCATGGATCGTCGGATTGTTAGCGATCTTCTTCAGCAGTGTTGGTGCGGTGGCAGTGGCGGAATAACCGAGAACAGCAGCAACTCCGAAAACAAGTGGAGCAATGAGTGCTAAACGCCACGTTGAACTAAGGTAAGTTGAAAGGAAACCGCTGCGATATGGGTGTTTCTGGGACTTCATGTGGGAGCTCCTATCGAGTAGTTGGGGTCGCACTCAACTGCGACTGGGATCAGGTAATTACGGCGGCAGTGTTGAGTTGCCGTTTGATGGCGAAGCTTCAGCGTTCAGGCTGTTCGAGCCCGCACAACTCGCTCGCACAATTCGATGAATGAATAATATTTTGATTGTGATTGTCTTACAACGGGGTTGTTTGCCGAAACACTGGGCAGCATCCTGCATTTTTTCCGAGCCCGTCTGTAGCAGGATGTGGCCACATTTCGTAGCGCAAAGTTGTCGGCATAAAACTGCCAATTGTAAACGCGTGGCGACAGTCTCGATCGACGATCTCCGCGGTTGGTTGCGTAACTCGCTGCGCGTATTCACGAAACTCACCCACGCTCTGACAAAAACTATTCGAAGATCAGTGGCACATGCGTTGTTGTTTATTTTTGTCGCCCCACCTGTTTTGGGACGTGCGGAAAAAATGGCAGTTTTGGACCATTGCGGCTGCGATCACAAACCTGTATGGTGGTTTCCCGCTGCTACTTATTAGCACACGCGCTGAATCGATGTTCGAGCGGCATTCATCTGAACATTCCAATCAAGCGCAACCCCGACTCCAGGAAAAATAAAACGAAGTACTCACCGGCGAGCTTGTAGCTCAGTTCCTATTCGTCTGGGAGGACCTATGAAGAAACGCTTAGTTAAGTCTGGCCTGGTATTGATCTGTATTGTGTTCGTGGCCCTGCCGTTATTTGCGCAGCGTGGCAGAGGTGGCGGCGGCGGCGGCGGATCGACAGGATGTGCGATCGTGGAAACACCACGCTTGAGCACACCTATAGTCTACATAGAACCCAATGCCGCGGTCGGTGTTTTTGACAGAGTCACGAACTGTGCATCGGGGAAAAAGAGGTACACAGTAACTGGCTCATCAGTTTCGAGCTGCGGGAAGGAAACTGTGTTCGCGACTGGAATAATGTCTTTTGCAGCAGGCGAGTCAAAGAATCTCTCGGTGGGTTACCCGATTGCGATGGATACGTGTCCTGGTCCAATGACGGTAACGATCAGTGTTTATGACGGCGGGACATTGCTTAGCAGCGGCTCAGCTAGTCTTACGGTTGAGTAGTCTGTAGAAAGGATCTGAAGAATCCACCAACTGCCGTTGGTGGGATTAAAATTTGGAAGGATCTGAAGAATCCACCAACTGCCGTTGGTGGGATT
>DASTTS010000532.1:0-2568 GCA_035760085.1 Pyrinomonadaceae bacterium | reverse complement strand
AAAGACAGTTTCCCCAGCGACGATGATCGGCAATTCGATCTCACGCTGCGCCCGACTCGTATCGAAGAATACATCGGCCAGCGTCAGGTCAAGGAAAACCTGCGCGTCTACATGAAAGCCGCGCGCAATCGTCGCGAAGCGCTGGACCACGTGCTGCTCACCGGCCCGCCGGGTTTAGGCAAGACGACGCTCGCAAACATCATCGCAAACGAGATGGGCGCGGAGCTGCGCTCGACTGCCGGTCCCGCGATCGAGAAAGCGGGCGACATCGCCGCCCTGCTGACGAATCTTCAGGAAGGCGACGTCCTCTTTATCGACGAGATCCATCGCCTGCTGCCGGCGCTCGAAGAAAAACTCTATCCGGCGATGGAGGACTACCAGCTCGATCTACTGATCGGTCAGGGCGCCGCCGCGCGTTCGATCAAACTGGATCTGCCGAAGTTCACACTCATCGGCGCTACCACGCGAGCCGGTCTGATTACGGCGCCGTTGCGTGGTCGTTTCGGCATCGTCTTTCATCTCGACTTCTACCCGCACGAAGATCTCGAAGTGATCTGCAAACGTTCAGCGGAGATTCTCGGCGTGGAGATCGATAACGACGGCGCGCGTGAGGTCGCACGACGCTCGCGCGGCACACCGCGTATCGTCAATCGCCTGCTGCGTCGTGTGCGCGACTACGCGGAAGTCGATTACGACGGCCGCATCAACCAGACAGTTGCAAACGACGCTTTGAATCGGATGGAAGTCGACACATACGGTCTGGACGAGATGGACCGCAAACTGCTTTTGACGATCATCGAGAAGTTCAACGGTGGGCCAGTCGGGCTGGGCACGATTTCCGCGTCGATTCACGAAGAGAAAGATTCAATCGAGGAGATCATCGAACCGTATTTGATACAGATTGGATTCCTGGATCGGACGCCGCGCGGGCGTCTGGCGACGCCGCTCGCGTACGAACATTTCGGTATTAAGACCCCCGGCTCAAAAATACCCAGCCTGTTCGACCCCCGCTGAATCTGCGTTCATCCGCGTTCATCCGCGGCTAAATTTAATGAAGCGTTGGCTTTCATTCTCGCGTGACTCTTTCGGCGTTCGAAATCGCTCGCCGTGGCGCTCGATGCTCGGTCACGCGCTACACCAGTTTCACGAACACGATCTCTTCACGTCTTCAGCCGCGATGAGTTACTTCGGTCTGATGGCACTCTTCCCGGCGCTCCTGCTCATGTTCGCGCTCAGCAACAAGCTCGCGGCCGGCAGTCAACTGCTGACTCATGCGGTCGACGTCTATCCCGGCTCGAGCAGGTTCCTGCGCGAGACGATCGAAGCGTTCTCAGATATCGGAATCGGCGCAGTCATCACCTGCATCATCCTCGTGTTCTGGGCAGGCTCGTGGGTGTTTGCCGTGATCGAGCGTGCAGTCAATCGCATCTGGGGCGCCACCTCTCGAACATTTTTGCATGGCCGCGCACTCACGATCGGAATGGTCGCGCTGGTGGGATTGCTGCTGGCGAGTTCGGTTTTCGTCACCTCGATTCTTGTTGCGCTGCGTGAAATGGCCGGCCGGTTTTCACCACGGCAGATCGAGCGTTACACGTTGCTCGAATCAGTCGGCAGCGCGTTCTGGCAAATACTATTCGCAGCCGTGAGTTACCTCGTCACTGTAGCCCTCTTCGTGCTGGTCTATCGCTTCATGCCGAAAGCGGCAGTCACTTTACGAGATACACTGCCGGGCGCGTTTCTCGCCGGTCTCTTGTGGGAAATAGCAAAGTACATCTTCGCTTTGAGTCTTCATTATTTTCACTACGATCAGGTCTATGGATCGGTGGGCGCGGTCGTAGCTGTTCTCACGTGGAGCTACGTTTCGAGTCTGATCCTGCTCTTCGGCGCACAACTCACCGCAGTGTTCCATTACGAGCATCCTTCAGCCACAGATAAACCCGGATGAAAATCGCGGATTTCGATTACGAGTTGCCGGGCGAGTTGATTGCGCAAACACCGCTGGAAGAACGTGATGCGTCGCGGATGCTCGTGCTCGATCGCCGCGGCGAGGCGTGGGTTGATTCGAGTTTTAACGAGTTCACGGGTTATCTACGACCGAATGATGTGGTTGTCGTGAACAACTCGCGTGTAATTCCGGCGCGGTTGCTGGGACGTCGTGAAGAGTCGGGTGGGCAGGTGGAGATCTTTCTGGTACGCGAGATTGAAGATCGGATCTGGGAAGCGCTCGTGCGTCCTGGCGGCCGTTTGAAAAAAGGCGCGCGTGCGGCGTTTGGCGAGGGCAGGTTGATCGCTGAACTACTCGACGATCCCGGACCCGAATTGCGGCGTGTCCGATTTCATTGTGAAGGCTCATTTCACGATGTGCTGGTGGAGATCGGTTCGACACCGCTGCCGCCATACATCAAACGTCCGTCCGGTGTTTCCAACGACGATCGTGAACGGTATCAAACGGTCTATTCCAAACAGCGTGGCGCGATCGCAGCGCCAACTGCCGGTCTGCATTTCACGCCTGAAGTCCTCGACGAAGTTGCGCGTGTCGCCTCGCTCGCAGAAGTCACGCTGCACGTC
>DASTTS010000531.1:0-3466 GCA_035760085.1 Pyrinomonadaceae bacterium | reverse complement strand
GGGCGTAAACGCGCTCTCGCTGCCCGCAGCACTGGTCCAACTCGGCGACTGGGTCGGTTCTCCGGTCGAAGATCTTCCGGAAGAAGCGCGGCTGGTTGCCGAACAATGTGGTGGACTTCCCTTCGCACTCGCGCTGCAAGGGGCATTGGCGCGCGATGGTGTGCCGTGGTCGGACCTGCTCGACGCGTTGCGCGACGCGGATCTGAGTTTTGCACAGCAGCAACTGCCAAACTATCCGTATCCGGACGTGCTCAACGTGATTCAGGCGAGCGTTGACATGTTGCGTGCGTCGAACGCGAATGCGGCGGCGCGATTTCTCGAGCTCGGCGCGTTTTTCTGGACTGAAGGTGTGGCAACTTCGGCGATCGTAGCGTTCTGGAAATCAGTTGCCGGACTGAAGGAACGTGATGGGCGTCGTCTGTTGGTTGAGTTGCAACGGAAAGCGCTGATCCGCGTGACCGGGGAACCGCCGTTTGCATACGTTCACGATCTCGTCGCCGATTATCTGGCCTCAGGTGCGGATCAGTTTCAGAAAGTTCTGCTGGATTACTATGGCAAGCAGTGTGTCGATGGTTGGGCCACTGGTCCTGACGATGGTTATTTTCATCGTCACTTGATCGATCATCTGGCAGCGCGTGAAGATCGCAAACAAGAGCTGGCCGATCTGCTAACTGCAAGCACCCCAGCGGGACGCAATGCATGGTTTGAAGCGTGTGACCGCACGGGCAACATCGAGGGATATCGCCGGCAACTCAGACATCTCATTCAGGCTTCCACGGCAGAGTTGGCGGAAGTGATCACGCACGCCGTGCGCATTTCATCAGTAAACGCTTTTGGCGGAAACATGCCTGCGTCACTCGCGGCAGGGCTAGTTCGCTCCGGCACGTATACTCTCACGCAGGCTGCGGCTTTCGCGCTTGGATGTCACGATCTAAAACATCGGGCCGTGTCTTTGACTGGTTTGTTGGACCAGGCGAAGGGTGAACAGCGGGTCGAGCTTATCAACGGCGCACTCGCGGCCATCAGGCTATTCGACGAGCTTCCTTCCGACCTGTATCCGCTGCTTGACGCGCTCGCTACCGACGGCCGCACGGCCGAAGCACTCGCACTCGCCCGGCGCGCCGGACACGGCGACGCAAAAGTAGGAGCACTGGCAGCGGTTGCACGCCATCTCAATGGACCAGAACGCGCAGCGGTGATCGATGAAGTTATCGAAGTGTGCGCGACCACTGGCGATCTCTTTCGCGCTGCTGCAATCGAGCTGGCGCTGCCGCTGCTCGATCTTTATGCCGTGCTGGAGCTCGTCCAGGCTGCGATCCAGCCACTCGAAAATGTGGTCGCGCGCGGCTGGTGTGAAGTTCCACTCGTGACGAGGCTGATCGAGTTGAACGAATCCGCGGGCGCCTGGACCTACGCGCAAAACGTTTCCGATAAGCTGTCACGAGCGAGTGCGATCGCAAACTGCGTGGCGAGTTTGCCTGCGGGCGAACGTGAAGCCGCTGTCGACGATGTGCTCAAAACGATCACCGAAGTGGATCTCGAAGCCGAGCTCGACAACCTCTACGAAAGCTTTTCACACCTGCCGAAAATTTTGTCAGACATCTTGCCCACGATCATGAAGGACCAGCCGCTTTTGCTCGAGCCGCTCAAAGGCATTGCGCCTTATCTGAACGAGCCTCAACTTAGTAAGGCACTGGCACTGGTGAAAACAAGCGACGATCCACTTTTTGCGGCACAGGGCGCGGCCACATTGCTTCCCGTGCTTTCGCCGGCAGCGTCCGATGAACTGATCCATGAGATTGTCGAACGCGTGAAAGAAGAACCGGATCAAGATCGACGAATGCGCGCGTTTTCAGCACTGCTTACGGTGACGCAAAACGACAGTCATCAGCAATTAGTAAAGATCGCGTTTGCCGGTATCCGCAGTTTGGACCAATCGGAACAGCTTTCGGCTTTGAAGAATCTTGCACCCGGGCTCAGAGGCGACGATATCGATGAGGCTCTTGTCATTATCAGCGAAGTGCGTGAGGCTGAAGGCAGGTTCGAGTGTGTAGACGCGCTTGTACCCGCTGCAACTCCCGCTCAGCTCTCGCAGGCTCGTTCAGTTGTGACGAGGATTGGCGACGAGCGTGAAGCCCTGTTCGCTGCAACAGCGTTATCAGCCAACCTTGACGCCGATCTACGACAAAAACTATTCGAGAGCGCGCGCTCGCAGTCTGACTACGTCCGCGCACGTACGATCGCGCTACTGGCTGCGCAACTCGACGATCAATTATTCAATGAAGCTTTACAGGCAGTAGACCAGATCGAGGATCCAGGCTCCAAAGCGGAAGTAGCATTACCGGCGCTCGCCCGGCGTGCTCCACAACCACAACGAAAAGAAATACTCGAACAGGCGATCAATATCGCGGCGCGCATGACTGATCCGGAGCGTCGCATCTGGGCGCTTGAAGCGATGATCGATCAGTTTGATCCAGAGCTGCTCGATTACGCGTTCGCTCGTTTCACTGAAGAGGCGCCGGGCATGGATGAAGAATGGCGCGTCTTCGGTGAAGGACTGCTCCTCGCCGTCACTGCTCCGAGGATGTCCGAACCGAGACGCGGAGAGTTGCTGGACCAGGCACTCGCTCTCGTCCCACAACTCGACGAACCCGACCTGCGTCGTGACGTGCTTTCCAGACTCGCGCCGCATTTGGACCCCGGTCGTTGGACCACCGCTATCGAGATCGTCGAAGCTGAAGACGAGCCTTACGAACAGGCGATCATGGCCGGATTCCTGGTCGGAAGTGCTCCCAAACAACTGTGGCCACGCTTTGTGGAGGCCGCCCTTTCGAGGATCGAAGAGATCGCGGCGGGTGAGTACGGGTACGTCGATCAGCCAACCGATGCCGCGAGCGCACGCGTCCTTGCATACTCGGCAAATCCGGTGTTGGGGCTGGAAATGGCAGGTCGTTTCAAGGACGAGGGCTGGAAACGGGCAGCGTTGTTGGAGTTTATTAAGGCAACACCCGGTGATGCGCTGGATCCTGTGCTCGCGCAAGTTGAGACGTTGTCTAATCCGAGAGAACGAGCGACGCTGAAACTTGCGGCAGCCCGGCGATTCGACAACGCGCGACGTGAAGCACTCGTTGCCGAAGCGCTTGCCGACGCCCTCGACGGGCCTGCCGATCTGCTTCATGATGATCTGCTGCCGGAGCTCTCGCGCGCATTATGTGAATTTGATATCGATCGACTGCGAGAACTCTGGCGTAAGCACGCGCCGGTGCTCGCAGAACGCGGGCGGCCGCAGGCGCTAACGATAGTGCACGGCCTCGCGCCCATGTTCGTGAAACTGGAACTCGGTGGTCCAACCGTGCGTGCACTCTTCGACGCCCAACGCTGGTGGCCCTGAATATGATCAAACACAACTGTAGGGGCGGCCCTCCGTGGCGGCCCCAGCTGGGAAACACAATGTGGGAAGCCTGGG
>DASTTS010000530.1:0-3689 GCA_035760085.1 Pyrinomonadaceae bacterium | reverse complement strand
TTCCATTTATATCTTCCGAGCTCATAACGATAGAGGGCACGGTTGATGATTTTGGCAAGCTCAACGCTCGTACACGTATGGTTTTGCGCGGCGATTCCGAGATGGTGCTGCGCGTTGCGTTTCACAGCACCCCCAGGAACGAATGGAAGGTGATTGGCAATTATCTCAGCCTTATGAAGGGCATGCCAGGAGAAGTCACTGATATAAAGACGACGGATCCCGCCGATACAGAAAAACCGTTTGAGGTTGAATTCAATGTCTCCCGTGAGGACTTTCTCGACTGGTCGAGCAGGAAGCTAAAAGTTGCACTTCCTTTTCCACCGTTCGATTTATCTGATGTAAGCGGACAAAAGAGCCGAAGCACGAAACCGATCGAACTCGGCCTACCTACGAACATCTTCTACACTTTAAAACTCACGTTGCCGAGCAAATATAAGGCTCGCCTGCCGTTGCCCTTGAAAGTATCGCGAGACTATGGCGAGTATGTCTCCAACTACAAACTTGAAGGACAGTCGTTGGTGGGTGAGAGAACCCTCAAGCTGAGACAACGCGAATTGGCTCCCGAACGCTTACAGGACTACAACGCGTTTGCGGCGGCCGTGCGCTCTGATTCAGCGCAAACACTTTCACTCGAAACGGAAGTTGCCGGTACACCCGCAATTCCTGAATCCGTCAAAACCGACGATCTGATCCAGGCTGCTGAAGCGGCCACAAAGAACGGGAAGTATGCCGCGGCTGAAGAAATGCTCAAGCGTGCATTGGAGAAAGATCCCAAACATCAAACCGTGAGGCGCTACCTAGGTTGGGTACTTGCCGGGCAAAGAAAAGATGCCGAGGCGGTGAAAGTATTGCAGGAGCAAGTACAAATCAATCCTTTTGAAGACTTTGCTTATAACCTGCTCGGTGATATCTACTGGCGCCAACAGGATTACGCGAATGCCGAAGCAGCCTTCCGCAAGCAGATCGAAGTGGTCCCATTGGGCGAATCCGCTTACGCAAATCTCGGAAGGATGCTCGTCGAGTCGCGGAAGTATAAAGAGGCCATCCCGGAACTCGAACGCGCCATTTCTCTAACACCGAACACTGAAGACCTTTATGTGAGTCTCGGGCGTGCCTACCTGAACCTGGGAGAAACTCAGAAATCCATTTCGGCTTTTGAAGAGGCCGTCAAAACCGATCGCAGTCCCCACGTCCTGAATGACGTTGCGTACTTTCTTGCCGACAAGGGCGTTCAACTCGATCGCGCACTCCAATACGCTGAGTCGGCCGTGACGTCGATCGCCATCAGTCTGCGTAATCTCGAAACCAGCAATTTCACGATTGATGATTTGGACGATGTAGCATCGCTCGCGGCGTACTGGGATACGCTTGGCTGGGTATATTTTAGAAGGAGCGACTTAGACAGCGCAGAAAAATACCTTAAAGCAGCGTGGATGCTTCAGCAGCACGGTGAAGTCGGTTATCACTTCGCAGCGGTCGCTGAGAAACGTGGCAGGAAAGATGAGGCAATTCGTTTGTATGCGCAAGGCACTGCCGCTCTCCGCACATCGCCCGACGCGCGGGAAAGTCTTTTGAAGTTGGTCACGCCTGCTTCGCTCGACGCGCTTTTGGAGAAGGCCAAACAGGATCTACGCCAACACAGCGTTTTCACTTTGGGTCAGCTCGTGCCCGATCTCAAAGCTCCTATTCAGGCTGAGTTTTATCTGATATACGCACCTGATTCAGCCCGGAACGCTCAGGCGATCGATGTGAGATTCATCAAAGGAGCGGAAAGTCTAAAGCCCTTAGCGGCGCAACTGAAAGCGATGAAATACCCGCTGGTCTTTCCCGACAACTTACCGACGAAAGTCATACGACGCGGAGCCCTACTTTGCCTGCCCAAGCCAGGTCCCTGCACATTCACAATGGTGAGTCCGGATCTAATAAGGTCGGTAGATTGATCCGTGTTATCCGCGGTTAAGTTTGATCGTGAAAAGGGCGCCGCCGTCGAGGGCATTAGCAGCCGTCAACGTACCTCCATGCTGTGTAACGATCCGGTGAGTCAGAGCTAACCCGATTCCATGTCCCTTCGCCTTAGTCGTGAAGAAGGGAATGAAGATCTTTTGCAGATCGGCCGATGAAATTCCTGGGCCGGTATCGCGCACTTGTATCACGACACTTTCGTTCTCGCGGGCCGCGCTCACAAATACATCTCCGTCAGGGTTTGCCTCAGCACCGTTGCGCACGAGGTTAAGCAGGGCCGTTCGCAGCATTCGTTCGTCTGCACGAACCGTTATTGAAGGATCCACCTCAACCACAGTTTTAACTTGCAGCTCGGCTGCGCAATCTGCAACGAGATCATTTACGCATACTTCTTCCAACTGCAATGGTTGCGGGCGTGCGAAGTTGAGAAATGCCGTCACCATGCTCGAAAGATTTCGCACTTCATTGAGCAACGAACCCGCCGCCACCTGCGCCTTGTCATTCAACTCCATGCTTTGCAGGAGTTGCGCGTATCCCTGAAGCGTCGCGATCGCGTTCTTGAACTCGTGGGCCAACCCCGCGGACATCTCGCCGAGACTCTCCAGGTTGTTCTTCAGCGCCACCTGCTCGCGCAGTTCGGTCACTTCTGTAATGTCAGTCAACAGGCAGAGCGCGCCTCGTGGTCCACGTTCAGGCGGCAGATCGATCGGTGCGACAGTTGCTCCAAGCCTGCGCAGTTTCCCATTTGCACTGACTGCTTCGATCTCGGTGCGGCGGTAGACAGTTCCGGTCTGCAAACAGTCCCCAACCATTTTCGCCAGCTCTTCATGCGCGGCGAAGAGATGTTTGTACGACTCTCCCAACGCCGCGCCGTTAACTTCCAGCAGCGCGCGTCCGGGCGTGTTGATGGCCATCGACTGCCCGGCGCCATCGAATGCGATCAATCCCGATGGCAAGCTCGCAACGATGCGCTCGCTGAACTTCTCAGCCGAGTTCGCACGCTCGCGTGCTTCGTCGCTGAGCTGTTCCAACGCCTTGCGCTGGTCCTGAAGCTGCGCTACCACTGACTGAAACGTCTCGAGCACAAACTCGGCCTCATCCTTCGATTTGTGCTGAGCAGTAGTCGATGCACGCTGTGCTTCGCCAACAAGTTGTTGATAAGGTCGCAGCAACCAGCGCAGCACGAGCAAAATACACAACAAGCTGCCGAGCAGGATCGCGATAAACGCCGCGAGCAGGATTGGACTACGCGTGGCAGGGGTTTCAGGGATGAAGGCGTAGAGCAGAATCGCAAACAGGACCGCCAGCAGGAAGAGTCCCGTGAGCATTGTCAGTCCGGATTGAAATCGATTGCGATATGTCACCGGAATTGACCTGCGTACCATTCGACCAACGGCGCGCCAAACAGCAGTGCGGCGATTGCGCCGAGCCCGAGAAAGACTCCGAAGGGAAGCAGCATCTGCATGTTTTTCTGGCCCTGCCGGGCCATCAACAAGATGCCGATCACTGAGCCACTCAAGACGCCGACAAAGATCGTTAGAATCGTCAGTCGCCAACCGAGATAAGCCCCGACCATAAACATCATCTTCACGTCGCCGAGGCCCATCGCTTCGATGCCACGCAGTTTTTCCCACGTCCAGCCCATCAGCCAGAGCGAGCCACCGCCGATCAGCGCGCCGATGAGTGCACCGGCAAGTGAAACAACCCACAGCGGCATACCATCGAGC
>DASTTS010000529.1:0-4520 GCA_035760085.1 Pyrinomonadaceae bacterium | reverse complement strand
GGCTCGTATGGTCGTTGTGCTTTGCGCTCGAATGGCAAAGACACGACGACGGGTCACTGGGAAATGGCGGGCATCATCCTGGACCATGCGTTTCCGACTTATCCCGATGGGTTTCCGGCGCCGGTGATCGAGAAGTTTGTTAGTGAGACGAATGTGCCGGGGATACTTGGGAACGTTCCGGCATCGGGAACTGAGATCATCAAGCAGCTTGGTGAGGAGCACGTTAAGACAGGAAAGCCGATTGTTTACACGTCCGCTGATTCAGTGTTTCAGATTGCGGCGCACGAGGAAGTTATACCGCTCGAAAGACTCTATGAGATCTGTGAGATTGCGCGTCGGATACTCGATGGCGAACACAAGGTTGGACGTGTGATCGCGCGCCCGTTCCTGGGCCAACCGGGATCGTTTTATCGCACCGAGAATCGCCACGATTACGCCGTGCCGCCGCCGCGTCAGAATCTTTTGCCGGCGCTCAAAGATGAAGAGCTTGATGTTGTTTGTATCGGGAAGATCGCGTCTATTTACGATTCCGTTGGTGTGACGGAGGAGTTGACGGCGAAGAATAATGAACAGTCGATCGATCAGACGATCAAGGCGTTGAACGATTCGACGCGTGGATTGATCTTCTCGAATCTTGTCGACTTCGACATGTTGTACGGGCACCGCCGTGATACAGAAGGGTACGCGAAGGCGCTGGAGCACTTCGACGCGCGCTTGCCCGAGATCGAGAAGGCGATGCGTGACGATGATGTGATGATGATCACCGCGGATCACGGGAATGATCCGACGTTCCGTGGCTCGGATCACACGCGTGAGTACGCGCCGTTGCTTGTTTACGGGCGGAATGCGCGTGGTGGAGTTGATTTAGGGACGAGAGAGTCGCTGGCCGATATCGGGCAGACGATAGCGGCTAACTTCCGGGTGAATCTCAGTGCGGGGACGTCATTTTTAGACAGGATTAGCAAGATGTAACAGGATTACAAGATGGTATCCTGTAATCCTGAAAAATCTTGTAAATCCTGTCCAGGGATTTACTTCTTCGCGGTCAAACTCTTGTAGATCGTCTCAACCCAACGATCGGTCTTGATAAATCCCGTGCCCCACGGTGCCCACTCGGCGGGCAAACCTTCCGTCTTAATCTGGTCCAACGTCTTCCCAGCGGTAATCTTCTGCCGCACGATCTCGGTCGTCTGCTGAAGCATGCGGTGATACGACTTCAGATCATCCAGGGTCGATATTGGTCCATGCCCCGGAATCAGCTTCGCGCCCGCGGGTATCTTTTCGATGATCTGGCCGATGTTTCGAGTTAAACCTTCGACCGTCCCTCCACTCTCCAAATCGACAAACGGAAATCGACCCGCGAAGAAATCATCCCCGAGATGCACGACGTTCGACGAGCTGAAGAAGATCACACTATCGCCATCCGTGTGACCCTGCGGATAGTGAATCGCGCGAATCTCTTCACCGTTGAAGTGTACTGACAGCGAATTGTCAAACGTGATCACCGGCAGCGCTTCTTTCGGCGACGGTGGCGTCGTGCTATTGAACACCGTCGACTTTTGTTCTGTTGCGAGACGCTTGCGAACGTTGTCGTGCGCGATGATCGTCGCCTCCGGCCCAAAGGCGACGTTGCCGCCAGTATGATCACCGTGCCAGTGAGTATTCAGAATGAAGCGCAGTTTCTTATCCGCAATTCCCTTGAGTGCGGCGCGGATCTTGTCCGCGAGCGGCGCAAACTGATCGTCAACGATCAATAGCCCATCGTCGCCGACAGAAACACCGATGTTTCCGCCAGCGCCCTGGAGCATGTAAACATTGCCGGCAACTTTGGTTGCTTTGATTTCTACTTTTGAAAAGTCAGTCTGCGCGTACGCCGAAACGGCACAGAGCAGCACAACAGTTAGCAACAGAAACACTTTCACGGTTGTTTTCTCCTACGCTTCTGGATTCTTGAGTACAGCTATAAACGGCAGGTTGCGATATCGCTCGGCAAAGTCGAGGCCATAGCCAACCACAAACTCGTCGGGAATCGGAAAACCAAGATAATCGATCTCCACTTCACGCTGGCGACGCTCGTGCTTGTCGAGCAGGGCTGCGAGTTTCACGCTCGCCGCGCCGCGCGACTTCAGGTTCGCCAGCAGGTAGGAGAGCGTCAGTCCGGTATCGACGATATCTTCGACGACGAGAATGTGCCGGCCTTCGATCGGCACGTCGAGGTCCTTCATGATGCGGACTTCGCCCGACGTTCGCGTCGAAGAGCCGTAGCTCGAGATGGCCATGAACTCGATACTCACGCGCGTATCGATGGCGCGGAGGAGGTCACTCAGAAAAAAGCACGCCCCTTTGAGCACACCGATCAGCAGCGGGTTGAGACCGGCGTAGTCGCGCGTGATCTGCGCTCCCAGGTCTTTAATGCGCGCTGCAATCTGTTCCTCTGAAATAAGGACGGCGGCGATATTTGGATTATTAAACTCCGAGTCGAATTGGGCTGATGAAGTAGCCAACTTGTTTCTCCTCTTAATGCAGGTGTTGGTAGAGCAAGAGTTTGCGAATGTGCCGCGTGGTGCGACATACTATGCAAGCTCTTCCTTCAGGTCAATGACTAACAAGGTCTCTTTGCGAAATCTCTGCGCCCTCTGCGTCTCTGCGGTGAACTTGCGTGTGGAGTTCACTCACCGCAGAGACGCAGAGGGCGCAGAGATTTCGCTGAGGGGGTTGAAAATGTGGTTACGCATTATTGCCCTGATGGTTTTTGCGGTTCCCGCATTTGGGCAGGCGACGGCGATCCAGCCTTGTACGCCGGCGCCGAGTCCACCACGCGCACGTTTGCTCAATGTTGATGCTAGCGTTCCCGCAGACCCGGAGGTCGAGAAAATCATCGCTCCGTACAGCGAACGAGTCAGTGAGTTGAGCAAAGTCATCGGCCGGCTCGATGGCGGACTCGCCAAATCCGGTGTAGGCGCGGGCACGCTCGGAAATTTTGTCAGCGACGGAATCCGTGCGCAGGCAAAAGCAAAACTCGGAAAGCCCGTCGTGCTGGCGATCATGAACAGCGGTGGCCTGCGTAAGAACGATATCGCCGCCGGCGACCTGCGCGCCAGCGACATCTTCGAGCTGTTGCCATTCGAAAACGCACTCATCGCGCTCGACGTCACCGGTGCTCAACTTGTCAAAATACTTCAAGTCGCGACGCGCGATGCCCAATCAGGCGCGCGGATTCAGTTCAAGTACAACGACCGCGATCGTCCGGAGTTCATCAGCGGTAAGCTCGTTGACGAAAATGGAACCGAACAAGAGATCGATCCCAACAAGATCTACACCATCGTCACGATCGATTACCTCCTGCGACTGGGCAGCGGCGCCTACGCGATTCTCCAGGAGGCGCAGCAAAAGACGCCGCTGAACATCACGGTGCGTGATGCAATGATGAATTACGTCAAATCGGAAACTGCCGCGGGACGCACCATTCGCGGTGCAGTTGATAATCGCTTTGTACAGGTTGGACCAGGACCCAGGTCGACGGAACCACCGCGATGATTAATCGACGAACATTTCTAACCACTTCCGCAGCTTTCGGCGTCACGCTCGCGGGCTTTCCGCGCGAACTGCTCAAGGCGAGCGCGGCCGACACCGTCATCACGATCCTGCACACCAACGACACGCACTCGCAGATTGATCCCTTGCCTGCGAACGATGCGAACGCAGGGAAGGGAGGCGTCGCCCGCCGCGCGACCGTCGTAAAACGAGTCAGAAAAGAGAATCCGAACACATTGCTCGTCGACGCCGGTGACGTGCTCCAGGGCACGCCGTACTTCAACTTCTACAAAGGTGAGGTCGAGTACAAAGCAATGTCAGCGATCGGTTACGACGTGGGCACACTCGGCAATCACGAGTTTGATAACGGCGTTGAAGCGCTCGCGGCTGCGCTGAAGTTCGCAAACTTCGACATCGTCTCGGCTAACTACGACGTGAAAGGCACCGTCCTCGAGCCACGCGTGAAACGTTACGTCGTAAAAACGCTCGCCGGAATTCGTGTCGGGTTGTTTGGTTTGGGAGTCAGTCCGGTCGCGCTCATCACGCCTGACAATTTCAAAGGCGTGACGTACATCGACCCGGTGGTGGCGGCGCGTGACGTCGTGAAGAAACTGCGTGAAGAAGAGCGTTGTGCCCTCGTCGTGTGCATGTCGCATATCGGCTACAACGACGACCCGCAACGCGGCGACAGGCTGGTTGCGTCGCAAGTCGATGGCATCGACTTCATCGCCAGCGGTCACACGCACACGTTTATGAAAGAACCCGTGACGCAGACGCAACCGTGTGGCGCGAAAACGACGATCTTTCAGGTCGGAAAGAGCGGGATCTACGTGGGACGCGTTGACTTCACCTTCCGCGACGGAAAACTCGCTGACACGCGTGTGCGGTTGCTGGGTTTCCCTCAAAGTTCCGATCTTTAAGGGCGTAATTGTAGGGGCGGCCCTCCGTGGCCGCCCCTGCGGGGAAACACAATGTGGGGACACTGG
>DASTTS010000528.1:0-2397 GCA_035760085.1 Pyrinomonadaceae bacterium | reverse complement strand
ACAAAAGGCATGGAAGTGGTTGACGCGATCAACCAGGCGCCATCCGAACGTGAAACGCCGGACAAGCCAGTGAAGATCAGTCGTGCAGTTGTGAATGCGTGTAAGAAATAATGCTGTTAGTTATCGACAACTACGATTCGTTTACTTACAACCTGGTCCAGTATCTCGGTGAGCTGGGCGCGACGGTTGAAGTGCGTCGCAACGATCGCGTCACGCTCGACGAGATCGAGCAGCGTTTGCGCCCGGAGCGCATCGTGATCTCACCTGGACCAGGCACTCCGAACGATGCCGGCATCACGCTCGACGTCATCCAGCGCTTCGCTGGAAAGATTCCGATGCTCGGTGTGTGTTTGGGCCACCAGGCGATTGGCCAGGCGTTCGGCGGCAAAGTCATACGAGCGCCCGAGTTGATGCACGGGAAAGCGTCGGAAGTGCAGCATGATGGAAAGACGATCTTTGCCGGACTGGGAGATCAGTTTTCGGCAGGTCGCTATCATTCGCTGATCGTTGAAAGAGAATCACTGCCGGCGTGTCTCGAGATTTCGGCTCAAACCGCGGACGACATCATCATGGGTTTGCGGCATCGTGAATTGAAAGTGGAGGGCGTTCAGTTTCATCCCGAGTCGATCCTGACTTCCGACGGCAAACAACTACTCGCAAACTTTCTGAAACTCTAACCCGCCGCACGCTCATGGCTACTCACCCGTTAACTGAATTTCTCGCGCGGCTCGTACGTCACGAGAACCTGACTCGCGAACAGGCTTTTGAGCTGCTCGAAGCGTTGCTGGATCCGGAAGCTACTGACGCGCAGATCTCAGGCGCTTTGGTCGCACTCGCAGCGAAAGGCGAGACGGTCGAGGAGTTGACGGGAATGGCGGAAGGGCTGCGCTCGCGAGCCGTGCGCGTTCTTTGTCAGCACCCATGTTTCATCGACACTGCGGGAACCGGATCGAGTCGCGCGAAGACTTTCAACATCTCGACTGCGGCAGCTTTTGTGATCGCGGGCGCTGGTGTGCCGGTCGCGAAACATGGCAATCGCGCGGCAAGTAGTAAGTCGGGCAGTGCTGATCTATTGACCGCGCTCGGCGTGAATGTTTCGGCGATTCCGCTGGTTTCCGAGAACGCGCTCAACGAGTTTGGGATCTGCTTCATGTTTGCGCCGCTCTATCATGGCGCGACGGCGCGTGTAGCCGGCATTCGCAGGCAGCTTGGTATTCACACGACGTTTAATTTGCTTGGGCCGTTGAGTAATCCGGCCGGTGCGCCGCGGCAGATCATCGGTGTGTGGCACAAAGATCTCGCTGAGAAGCTGGCACGGGTGTTATCAGGACTTGGGACGGAGCGCGCGTGGGTGGTCCATGGTGACGATGGACTGGATGAGATCACACTCGCGGGCACGACGCACGTGGCCGAAGCGCAAAACGGAGAAGTGAAGACTTTCGAGATCACGCCGCAGGATTTCGGGTTTGAGGTTGGAACGATCGAGCATTTGCGTGGTGGTGATGCAGACGCGAATGCGGAGATCGTAGGCGCTGTGCTCGCGGGTGAGCGCCACGATGAAGCGCGAGCGTTGGTGATCATGAATGCGGCGGCGGCGCTGTTTCTTGGTGGTGCTGCGGGTGATTTGCGCGAGGCGGCCAAAATCGCAGCGCATGCGATCGATAGTGGAGAGGCCAGACGCAAGTTAGAACTGCTTATTGAGGCGACGAGTGGGCCGTAGCCACAGATTACACGGATTTTGAACGGATGAATGTGCTGTCGGAAATAATCGCGAAGAAGCTGGAACGTGTACGTGAGGCGAAGGCTCGCGCGAATCCGCACGCTTTCCGAAGTGCTTTGGAGAAAGATGGCTTAAATATCATCGCTGAATTCAAGCGCCGGTCGCCTTCGAAGGGTGTGATTCGTGAAGGCGCAAACCCGGAAGAGATAGCGCGCGCGTATGAAGCAGGTGGCGCAGTCGCGATGTCGGTGCTCACCGAAGAGGATTATTTTTCAGGGTCGCTCGACGATCTCCGGCAAGTGAAATCCGCGGTGGAACTGCCGGTTCTCCGCAAGGATTTTATTGTCGACGAGTATCAGGTTTACGAGTCTGCCGCTGCTGGTGCGGATGCGATCCTACTGATCGTCGCCGCTTTGGATGATGAATTACTCGCGCGCTTGAGACGTCTTGCTGAAGACGATTTGCAGATGGACGCGCTCGTCGAGGTTCATACCCGGGACGAAATGAAGCGGGCCGCAGCTTGCGGGGCGAAGCTGATTGGAGTTAACAATCGTGATCTCCGCACGTTTGAAGTGTCACTCGATACGTCGCTATCACTCGCCCGCGAAGCGCCGTCCGGAGCTTTGCTGATCAGCGAGAGCGGTCTTAATAGCGCAGCCGATCTGCAACGTCTATAC
>DASTTS010000527.1:0-3434 GCA_035760085.1 Pyrinomonadaceae bacterium | reverse complement strand
GCCGCGCGCGGTCTCATCGAGATCCGTCGCCCACGCGGCTTCAGGCGTGATGATCTGTTCGATAATCAACTGGCAGATCTTACTTCCGGCAGGCAGGTTGATCGTCTCGTCGCCGGTGTTGTAGAGCACGCAAACGATCTCTCCTCGATAATCAGAATCGATCACTCCGGCGAGCACATCGAGTCCACTCTTCGCCGCGAGGCCCGATCGCGGCGCCACTCGTCCATAAAACCCCGGCGGTATGGCCACCGCCAGTCCTGTACGCGCCATCACTCGCTGCTTCGGCGCGATACTCAAATCCTCTATCCCACAAACATCCAACCCCGCCGCCAGCACACTACCTCTCTTCGGCAGCACCGCACGCGGATCGAGTTGTTTGAATCGAAGCGTATCGAGTAGCGCAGGCATTTGATCTACATCTTCGGCAGCGTGACGCCGCGTTGGCCCTGGTATTTGCCGCCGCGATCCTTGTAGGAGGTTTCGCAGACTTCGTCCGATTCGAAGAAGACCACCTGAGCGACGCCTTCGTTGGCGTAGATTTTTGCGGGTAGCGGCGTGGTGTTAGAGAACTCGAGGGTGACGTAGCCTTCCCATTCAGGCTCGAATGGCGTGACGTTTACCAGAATCCCACAGCGCGCGTAGGTGCTCTTACCGAGACAGATCGTAAGGACGTTGCGTGGGATGCGGAAATATTCGACCGTGCGCGCAAGCGCAAAACTATTCGGTGGAATGATCACCGACTCGCCTTTGAAATTGACGAAGTTGTTCTCGTCAAACTCTTTTGGATCGACGATCGTGCTGTTGATGTTTGTGAAGAGTTTGAACTCGTCAGCACAGCGGATGTCGTAACCGTAACTCGACGTGCCGTAAGACACGATTCGCTTGCCGTCCAGGAGTTTTATTTGATTGGGTTCGTACGGTTCGATCATGCCGTACTCTTTGGCCATTCTGCGGATCCATTTGTCAGATTTGATGCTCATGTTGTGTGGGGAGTTATTTTACAGGATTACAGGATTTTACAAGATTGACATGATGTTTTATTGCGCGACGCGCCGGATGTTCACCGTTCCATCGCCAACCGTGAACTTGAAATACGCGCCGCCGGCGCCGGCACGGGCGCGCACGGTGCGTTCGGTGATGCCGGGTTTTTCGCGCGAGGCGAGACCTTCGTAGGTGTTGACGATTTTGCCGGTGCGCAGGACCTCGGCGTCGATGTCGCCGCTGAATCCCGGCTGTAGATCGACATTGATCGTTCCGGAAGCGATGCGAACGTCTGCCCCGGCGCCGCGCCAGCTCCGCGCCGGAATACTCAAAGTGATCGAACCCGCTGTAACGGTGGTCGAAACAACGCCGCCAGTAAGACTCAACGCAGTATCACTTTCGGTAGCACTCAGACGCAGCGCACCCTCGACACCAGAAAGCTTCACTGTTCCGTGCCCCGCATTGACTTCAAGATCTGTATTGACGGGTACGCGCAACCGGTAATCGATCTTCCATGGCATGTTGAGCAGCTTCTTCGGAAAGTTCTTCGCAGATCGCTTCATGTAAGCGCGATCATGCGTTCCGGTGGTGAGCACACTCAAGTGGTTCAAGTCTTCGTCAAACACGAAACTGTTTACTTTAGCGAGCTGGTCCAGGTCTGCTTCGGTTGGACCTTTCAGCTCGATGTCGGCAGTCAGCTCAACTTCGTTGCGGGTCCAGCCTTCAACTGTTACCGCACCGCGCGGCGCAGCGATCAGCGTGACCGTGCCGCCGTAAGAGAAGCGACGGGTCTCTTGTCGCCTGGTAGTGCGCGTCAAGAGTTGTATTTCAGGCGCAACGGTTTTTTGAGAGAAGACAGGACCAGCACAACTCAACAGGAGCGAGATAAAGAGGATCACTTTTGCCATCGCCAAGCATAGTAGCTTCGTTTACGGCATTCGAAAACAAAAAAAGGACGTTGCGATAAATGCAACGTCCTAATCCAAGACTTGCCATTAAAACTGCGAAGCTTACCTTCGCAAAAAAGTAATCTGCCCGCTGAAGTTGATGATCGAAACAGACGAGCGACCATCACCGACGTCGCCCACGATCTTTCTGCCATCCTGCGACTTGAAGTTGCTGTTCCAAAAATCATTCAGAGCAATCCGTCGCGCGGGCGAAGCGGCCTCTAAACGAAATGCGGAGTTACCGGGAATGCGAATCGTGATGTCGCCTTTATTTGACTTGAATTCGTAGGTGCCGTAGCGCTGAAACTCGCCGTCAAAGAAGATGTTGCCGATCACATTCTGCGCGACCACGTGGGAAGCAGTGATGTTGGTCAGCTCAATATCGCCTTCCGAAGAAACGTGCGCGCGCACCAGGCCACCGCGAATGTTTGCGACGCTGATATTTCCGCGCACTGTTTCCAGATCAACTGACGAATTAACCGGAACCTGTAGCTTGAAGTTGATGTCGCCAATGTCGCCTTTGCCGCGATTCTCACTCATCACATCGACGACGATGCTGTCGTTGATCTGTCTCGGCGTAACATGAGTGCCCTTCGATTCAATCGTTGCTGAAAGCCGGATCTCCTCTTTGTTCCACGACTCGACGACAATCGTGCCGGAGATATTTCTCAACTCGATGCGAACATTCTTTCCGGCGACGTAACGCTTGGACATCTGTTGCTGCGCTCGCCCGGTGGAGGATAGAGAAGTCAATGCGAGGAGAGCGCCAATTGCAATCAGACCGGCGCGAACTGACCTGCGCCTGGTTAAGAATCTCGTTTTCATTACTGTGGGGCTTTTAATCAAACTCGGTATTAAAAATCAGAAAACTTTTTCAGAACTGCCAGTTTGTCGTCCATCGACTCGATGGCCATCTGTTCGGAAATCTCATCGTGTGGATTCCGTTGCAGATCGCTGAATGAATCGGAAACTGACTGGTCGATTACTTTCATGGCGCGATCGAAGGCGTCGCGCATTTCCGGACTCCAGCGGGGTTTGTTCAACTCGACGCGCTGGTTCCAGTAGTCAATCGCCTGGCGGCGTTGCCAGAAACGATCGTTAAGATTTGAAGCTTCGGCTTGCTGTACAACTGGCGGCACTCCATAACCACCCCAACGACGCAATCCAACAACAGTCGCGAGCGATACTAACAACACGATCGCGACCGCCGATGCGGCTAATTGCGGTAACGAAAGTTCCCAGCTACGACTCAGCCACCGGCTCAGAGATGAACCCTGCGGTTCTGAGTTCCTGATGACGCGACTCGGGAGTTCTGCCTCGATCGTGTTGCGGATGCGAAGCCACAGCGCCTGCTCGTTTGGCGGCGCCTCATAAACGCCACGCTGCGTGTGGCAAAAACCGACGATAGACGCCAGATCCTGTCGTACGCTTTCGCAATCCAAACACTCTCTGAGGTGCGTATTGAGAGTGAACTCATCCATTTGGGTAATCGATCCGTCAATCAAA
>DASTTS010000526.1:0-10734 GCA_035760085.1 Pyrinomonadaceae bacterium | reverse complement strand
GAACATGCGCGAGACAGCGGCTGGTTTGATATCGTTTACGAGGACGCGCACTGCACTATCATGTACATTAGAGATCAGAAACTGGAAGAGAATCCTCTGGGAGGGCCTGATGAATGAAAATATAGGTCAGATAGGTCGACTTATATTAGTTTTAATTTTTGCTGTGCTCTTCTCCGCGTGCACCGGCAGCGCGCCTGTGAATTCGAATAGCAGCACCCCTGCCGCTTCGACGCCGGCAGCTCCGCCACCGTCGCCACTCAAAGGCTTCGAAGCTGATCTTCAATACATTCGCAACGGGCAATACTCGTACGTCTGGGTCTTCTCGCGCAAAGACGGCAAGGCACTTCAGCCTGACGACAGCATCTTCCTCCGCACCAACGCACCACAGGTTGTCGATTGGGTGATTACTGAGGAAGGTAAAAAAGTGATCGCCGGAACGAACTTCAATCTCGAAGAAGGAAATTTAGAAGCTTTGAAAAAGAGGTATGTAGCTGAGGACTACTCAAATAAATAATCCCCGTTTATCCGCGTTCATCCGCGGCTAAAATCACTTTCCCAAACTGAGCCCGATCCTCAATCAACTCGTGCGCCTGCCGCGCTTCACTAAGCGGTAACACACGGTCAACCACAGCATGAATCTTCCCCTGCTCGACGAACTTCATCGCCTCCAACAACTCCGCCTTCGAACCCATAAACGATCCAAGCAAGGTCAAATGCCGGTAGAACACCTGTCGCAGATCCGTTCGCGCATCGAAACCACTCGTCGCGCCACACGTCACCAGCCGTCCATTATTCTTGAGCGCCGTGATCGAACCGGGCCACGTCGCCGCACCCGTATGTTCAACCACAACATCCACGCCCTTGCGGTCAGTAAGTCGTTTTACTTCCTTCGGCCAATCATCACGAGAGTAGTTGATCGTCTGATCAGCGCCGAGCTCACGCGCCTTTGCCAGCTTCTCGTCCGTACTCGCCGTTGTAATCACACGCGCACCACGCAGTTTCGCGATCTGAATCGCGACTGAACCGACACCGCTGCCCGCCGCATGCACAAGCACGTTTTCACCCGGCTGCACGTTCGCACGCGTCACCAGCATGTGCCACGCTGTGACCGTCACCAACGGCAACGCCGCCGCTTCCGCCCAGCTCAATTGCGCCGGCTTCGGAATGATGTTCACTCCCGGCACCGCCACGAATTCCGCATATCCACCATCACGCCGGTAACCGATGATGTCGTACTCGCGACACAGATTATCCTGCCCGCTGAGACACGCCTCGCAATGACCGCACGAAACGCCCGGCTGGACCATCACTTCATCGCCTGCCTTGACCCACGTCACCAGCTCGCCAACTTCACGCACGATCCCCGCAACGTCGTTTCCGAGAATGTGCGGCAGCGGAATCTCGATCCCCGGCATGCCGTTGCGAACAAAGATATCGAGATGGTTCAGCGCGCACGCTTTCACCTCGACCAGCACTTCGTTCGGGCGGATCTGCGGCCCGGGCACGTCTGTGTACTCGAACACTTCCGGTCCACCATGCTGTCTGAAAATCGAGGCTTTCATTTCGCGGCTTGCTCGCGGGCGTGGTAGGAGGAACGCGTGAGCGGGCTTGATTCAACGTGATGAAATCCGAGTGACATCCCGATCTCGCGCCACTTCGCAAACTCTTCCGGCGTCACGTAACGCTCGACCGGCAGACGACGCGCGTGCGGCTGAAGATACTGGCCGATCGTCATGATGTCACATGAAACGCTGCGGAGGTCGCGCATGAGGTCGACGACTTCATCAAACGCCTCGCCGAGTCCGACCATGATGCCGCTCTTAGTTAACATGCCGCGGTTTTCGCGATCGCGTCGTGTTGCCGCGCGCTCTAAGAGTGTCAACGACTGCTGGTAAACGGCGTCGGGTCTGACGCGTCGATAAAGACGCGCAATCGTTTCGGTGTTGTGGTTTAGCACATCGGGTTCGGCGTCGAGCACGGTGTTGAGCGCGGCTTCGTCACCGTTAAAATCAGGGATCAGAACTTCGACTTTGCAATCGGGATTCATCGCGCGCACTTGTCGAATCGTTTCGGCCCAGTGCGCGGCGCCGCCGTCCGGCAGATCGTCGCGATTAACGGACGTGATGACGGCGTGAGCCAGATTCAGGTGGTTGACAGCTTCAGCGACGTGGCGCGGCTCTTCCGGATCGAGCGAGCCCGGCTGACCTTTGCCGACCGCGCAGAAGCCGCAGTGACGTGTGCAAATGTCGCCGCCGAGCATGAACGTGGCGGTGCGATCGGACCAGCATTCGAAGATGTTCGGACAGCGCGCTTCCTGGCAGACAGTGTGCAGGTTAAGACCTTCGATCAGTTGCAGTACCTGATTCTGGTTGGTCGGGTCGCCGAGGCGGATGCGCAGCCATTCGGGCTTGGGTTGTCGGACCTTTTGATTGTTGCTGATTACTCGGAGTTCGCGGGCCAATTGTTTACCTCTGGAAGGATTTTACAGTATAAGGTCGGAAGTTCAGAATCAGATGGGTTGGTCCGGCCGACGACTGTCGTTTTACAAGATTTACATGATTTTTCAGGATTGACATGTAAATCTTGTTCAAATCCTGTAATCCTGTCAAAAACTTCTCCTCCAAAGGAGCGCCTAATGAAAGCTCTTCTTCTGTTCTTTGTGCTATTGACCACGGTTTCAACTGCTTACGCCGACATCGCCAAACCGAAACCACCAAAGCAGATCCTGCATACGAGCCTCGAAATCGTCCCCGACGCGAAGCTGTACGAAGCAAAACTCCAGATCTCACAGTCTGACTTCAACAGTCTCCGCGCCGCGGCTGATGGTAATGCAGGCAGTGCCCCGGTCGTGGGCGGCATTGCCTTCAGCGCACCGCGAACCATCATTGCCGGATTGATGATGTTTATGGCCGTGTCGGTGGCGGGTGTGATGTTCGCGCGTTCGAAGTCATTTGGGCGCTCTCAAAAGACAGTCGCGGCCGTGCTGTTGTGCGCGATTGTGCTCGGCGCCGCGGCCATTATCACCCGCGGTAACGCCGGGCCGCCAGGATCGTGGCGCTGGCGCAACTTGCCGCAGGCGCTCGCGGACGGCAAGCCGACGATCGGCGGTCTCGACGTCGAGATCGTTCCTGACGACCAAATGAACGGCCGGACCATGCGTCTACTAATTCCATTGAAGAAACAGTAATGCAGAACGCTGAAGTCATCGTGGGGTGGCCACGGAAGACCGCGGCGACAACGATTCCATTTAGCGTGATCGTTGTGCTATCGGTCGTCGCGGCAGCCGCGTTCGCGAGCTGGTTGCCGCTTCAGGTGTCGATCGTGACGGTCTTTCTCTTCGCAGGGCCGCACAACTGGTTTGAGTTGCGTTACTTCCTCATGCGACTGCCCGTCCGCTTCGGCAGGTCGCGCAACTTCTTTGTGACGGCGTTCGCCGGCCTGGGTGTCCTGACACTCACTTACGTCTCGCTACCGTTTATGTACAACGCGGCGCTCTGGAGTGACGGCGCATGGTCCATGATCCTCGCTTCATGGAACACCGCGCTGCTGTTCTGGCTAGCATTGCTGGTCTGGTTGCGCAGCAGGCAGAAGCGACACGCGAATTGGACGTGGACGATTCCAGTTGCGCTTGTGCTGTGCTCGTTGAACTGGCTGGGGCCGGACCTGTTCAGTCTCGCGATCGTTTACGTGCATCCGTTGATCGCGCTCTGGTTTCTCGATCGACATCTCCGTCGCACACGGCCCACATGGTCACGTGCTTACCGGCGTTGTCTCTGGCTGTTGCCGGTTGTGTTGATCGTGATGATTTGGCAGTTGTCCCGGACGACGCCGCTTGCAGACGACAACGGTCTGTTCTGGCGAATCACGCAACACTCTGGCGCAGAGCTAATGCCGCAGGTTTCGAGTCACATGCTGGTTTCTGTGCACCTGTTTCTCGAGATGCTGCACTATGCGGTTTGGATTGTAGCTTTACCGCTGATTGGACGGATTGGGAGCGCGCGGTTTTGGGAGGTGCGCACTGTACCGATCGCGCGGCATCCGCGGGGATTTCCGCGGATTATTGCCGGAGTGCTGATCGTCGCCCTCGTTGCGGTCAGTGTTCTCTGGTTCGGGTTTTCAATCGACTACGCGACGACGCGTGACGTCTACTTCACGATTGCGATCGCGCACGTGCTTGCCGAAGCGCCGTTCCTGCTGAGGATGCTGTAGTGTCACCGTACGAGCTCTGGCAGTTTCTGCCGGTTGGCTACCTGCTCACGATCGCCATCGAAACTCCGATACTCTTTCTCGGACTCTCACCGCACCACTCGAAACGACGTCGCATTCTCGCGGGGTTATGGCTGACGGCGTGTACTTATCCGATCGTTACGCTCGTCCTGCCGCTTTTGTTAATTGACCATTCGCGGGCGTTCTATCTTTTAATCGCTGAAACGTTCGCACCGGTTGCGGAGTGCGTGTTGTTCTGGCTCGCGTTCGGGAAAGAAGCGAGATGGCGCGACTTCGCCGTGATCGTGACCGCGAATCTGGCGTCGTTTCTTTTAGGCGAGGCTATTTTTTAATCACCGATTGAAGCAGATCCGGATCGATGTTGCCGCCGGACAGGATCACGCCGACGCGGCGCACGTCCGCGGGAAGCTTGTGGAACATCACTGCGGCGGCTGCGGTCGCGCCGGAAGTTTCCACGAGAATTTTCATGCGGAAGAGAAAGAATCGAAGAGTCGAGAGGATTTCTTCGTCGCTGACGGTCAGCACGTCTTCAGCGAGTTTTTGAACAATCGGGAACGTCAGTTTACCCGGGGTTTGAACGCGCAGACCATCGGCAATTGTTGGCGGCGGCGGAATCGTGACGCGTTCGCCTTTCAGAAACGATTGGCGCGTGTCGTCAGCCGTATCCGGCTCGACCGGGAAACAGCGAATCTTTGGATCAATTGATTTAGCCGCACTCGCCACACCCGCAAACAAGCCCCCACCGCTGCACGGCGCGAGCAGACAATCAAGTTCCGGCACTTCCTCCATTAGCTCGAGGCCGCACGTCGCCTGGCCTGCAAGTATCAAATAATCGTCGTATGGTGGGACCATGATCAGTCGCTCGCGCTCCGCCAGATCGAGTGCGAAGGCCTCGCGTTCCTGTTTGTGACGATCGTAAAAAACGACTTCCGCGCCATAACCACGCGTGCCTGCGACCTTCGCGGCAGGCGCATCTTCCGGCATCGCGACGAGCACGCGCACACCCGCTTCGCGACCAGCCAACGCCACCGCCTGCGCGTGATTGCCGGACGAGAAAGCGACGATGCCCTGCTGCTTCTCATCGGGCGTGAGTGATTGGATCTTGTTAGTTGCGCCGCGAATCTTGAACGCGCCCGCGCGCTGGAAGTTTTCACACTTGAAGAAGACTTCCTTGCCCGCCGCTTCGTTGAACTGACGCGAAGTCAGTACGGGTGTGCGGTGGATACGGGAGGCGATGCGGTGTCGTGCTTCGTTGATTAGTTCGAGAGTAAGCATTTTAGGCCACAGAAAAAGCAGGAAAAGACGGATAAGAAAAAACGTTTGAGAAGTTTTCAATTATGCGGTCTTCGACAGAGCTTAACTTGATTTCGTCGCCGAGTAAGACTTCCATTGAAGTTACCGGTTCACCTTCGCAGGCGATGATCAGATCAAAGAAACTGAGATCGGTGTTTACGTTCAGTGCGAAGCCGTGCGTCGTTACCCAGCGCGAGATGTGAACTCCGATCGCCGCGATTTTTCCACGTGGTGTGTGGACGCCGGTCAAGCCCTCAATGCGAAACGACTCGATACCGAAGTCAGACATGGTCCGGATAAGCACTTCTTCAAGATCGCGCACATAACGATGAACGTCTTCGCGATCCGGACTGAGATTGATGATCGGGTAACCGACAATCTGGCCCAGCCCGTGATACGTTACTTTACCGCCGCGGTTTGTCTCAAACACCGTTACGTTGCGCGCTCGCAGTTGCTCTTCGTTGAGCAGGACCGAAGTGCTGTCGCCGCGTCGACCAATCGTCAGAGTGTGCGGGTGTTCGAGCAGGAGGAGTGTGTCAGGCTGGATGCCGCTTTTCACCGCAAGCTCTGTCTGTTTCTGGATTGCGAGGGCGGATTCGTAGTCAACGAGGCCCAGTCGCTGGACCAAAAACTTTCTTTCCTTCGTCATAAACCAGATGCAACCAGATCGCGGTGTTCCCGCGTCATTCTAACAGCCGCGTTGGTCTCTGGTACAATCCCCACCAAAGCACAAACGACGAAACACAGAAGAGGAGACAAACACCTTGAAACGTATCGCAATCACTCTAATGGCCACATTCTTACTAGCTCCCTCTTCCGCGTTCAGTCAAACGCGCAGCCGCTCGTCCAAACCAAAACCACCCACAGCCGCACAACAGGCACAACGTGCTTCGCAAGTACGCATGCAAGGTGCGACTCGCGTCGCCGAACAGGTTAAGAATTTAGCGAAGTTTACCTACCTGCTCGGGGGTATCAACAGCAGCATCGCGGCAGTTGATGAGGCGGCCAAGAAAAACGAAGTGTCACAGGCAGGGGTGCAACAGAACCAGCAGACAAAAGCGACAGTGAAGAACAGTTTCCGGGGTTTCCGCGAGGGCCTCGATAGGCTCGAGATCGACTTCCGCAACACGCCGGAGCTTCAGCCCTATTACATCAAACTGGCGGGCGTGGCGGCAGGCGCGGCCACTGCCGAAGAGCATGCCAATGCGAATCAATTCGACGCCGCCGGCCGCACGTTGCTCAACGTGATCAATCGACTGGCGGACGTGTTGGTGATTATGAGGCAGTAAGACTAGCCACAAAAGGCACCAAAAAGCACATAACTGATTAGCCGATTCTTCTTCAGTTATGTGCTTTTGTGCCTTTTGTGGCTAGTCTTGCTGCTTTTTGGGATAGTAGCCCTGGCGAGCGCGGACGCGCACATCAATGCGCGCGGGAACGGCGACTTTTATACGCCGGTACACTCCCGCCGGCGCCTTCTCGGCATCGGAGTAGTACTGAAGCAAATACTGTCCTCTCAGCTCCGCGGCTACCTGCCGAAAGACTCTTTCGAGATCCTGGTCTGAGTCAGGGACGAATGCCGAGCCTCCGGTCGCCTCGGCGATTGCTTCCATGTTGCGCTCAGCCCGCATGGCCATCAAATTAAGCTTTATTGAAGGACCACCAGGATTCACGGAATAAAAGATTGCATCAGCTTGCTGTACAGTTTTTTGCACTCCCAGAATTGCTCGTTGGTGCGCCTGTAGTAAAGCGTTCCGAATTCCCGCAGAGGCCTCTTTCCCGCTCAGCGTTGCGTCGGCATTCGAAGCCGATGCTCCTTTGGTTGCGTTACTGAAGTTATCATCACCATCTGACATCACCACTATAACGCGGCGAGAAGTACTCGGTGCCTTTTCTATTAGATACTTTGAGGCGGCTTCAACACTGTCGTAGAACGCCGTCGGTACATTGTTCACCGGTGGCGGGATTTTTAATAGCGTCGCCGCTGATGCGTCTGCTGAATCAAGCGGTTGGAGCATCGTCGCTGTGCCGGCAATAGTGAATATCGATGCCTTGTCAGCCGGCTTCATTACCAGCTTAAGAAATGTAGCCGCTGCATTCTTTTGAGAATTGAAGAAACCTTTTCCGCCAACGCTGCTCGAAACGTCAAACAACAACGCGATCGCCAACGGCACCTGCTCCGGGTCAGCGATACCCGAGATCTCCTGCTGCTTGCCCTCTTCGTCCAAACGAAAGTCAGCAGCCTGAAGTCCCTGCACAGCACTGCCCGTTTGATCAGTAACAGAGACGGGCACCATCACGAGGTTTGAAGTGGTCTTAATAACATCGATCACTTCAGGCTCTGGTTTTGGAGTCGGCGTTGGCCTTGGCTTCCAAAGTGGCGGCGGAGGCGGCAGGTCCTTGACGGATTTTTGCGCCTGCGTGGTTGGTGTAGACAGAAAAAGGGCCAGCACTCCCACCAGGAATGCCGGCCACAAAAGTTTTTTCTCAACCCCCAGAATCATCTTCGACACCCTTCGAGCCGGTTTCATGCCGCCAGTGCTGGCCCGCATGTTTTGCTATCCTACCGCTTTTCTGACGGCATGATCCATGGCTCTTTGGTGCCTCGCGATGAGCACGGAGTTGCACATCAGGTGAAACTCCGTGCAGTCCACTTAGTTACCCGAACCCGAAGTACCCGGATTCATAGTCGGCGCCGGCGACGTGAGTCCCTTGTTGACGAGCAACTTGATCTCAACGCGTCGATTCTGTGCGCGACCTTCACGTGTTTCATTCTCTCCAACCGGATTCAATTCACCGTAGCCATACGGCGTCACGATCCGGCGCAGCGGAATGTTGTGGTTCTCAACGAGGTAACGAATCACTGCATCAGCACGACGCTGGCTGAGCTGTCGATTCAGGTTCACGCTGCCGCGCGAATCTGCGAAGCCGGAAACCTCGAGCACGTAGCCCTTGGCGTTCAAAGCCTTGCTCGCAATATCGTCCAACGTTGTCTTCGATTCTGGTGAAAGCACTGAACTGCCTGACTTAAAGTTCACAGCGGCAGTCTGCTGCGGCGTGTAATCGTCGAGAGATGAAATGCGCTCGTTAGTAGCGTTCACACCGGCGACAGCCGCGTCAGCAGTGGCCTGTGCAGCTTTCGCACCGCCACGGGCCGCGTTCGAAACAGCCGCCAACTCTTCCAATTGGCCCGACAGCCGTTGCGCATTCGCTTCAACCTGGCTCAGTTTGTTTTCCGTGTCAGACGCTCTCTCTTCGAGTGGCGCAGCGCGCGACTCGACTGCGCGGGCAACACGCATATCTGCTTCGTTAAAGCGGATCTTCTCTGCGTCCAACTCACCTTGTCCATTCCCACGTCCTTCAATTTCAACGTTGAGGCCGCGGAGAATGCTGGTCTGTGCGTAGTTCGTGCCGCCTCGCAGGAACCCACCCTTTGTCTTCACGCTGGTCCTGTCGTTCAGACGAACAACCGTATCCACGCCATTCATGTCACGGACGGTGAATGTATCAGCATCACGCCGTGTGACAACACCTTTGAGCTTCAGTTTCTGGCCGCTCGTGACCGTACGCGAGCCGGCCGGGTTGGTCGTGTCCTGGGCCAGCGCAGGGGAGGCTGAGAAGACTAATAGGCAGGTGATAAGCACTGCCGGGGCAAACATTTTATGTTTAGTGAATACCATCGATTTATCTCCTTCAACTGGTGACTAGTTAACGCGCTTTAACGCGCTCTTTGCGCGCGTCTTCTTCAAGCTAAATAATGGCGAGTGGTTCTCCTCGCCTCCCGCTCGTTAAATTTTGCGGATGACATCTCTTAGTCCTTCGCCGGAGTTAAGTCAATAGCCTTCAGATTTCTTCATCGAATCACCACTGTATCGCAACAAGGAGGGCCACAGATCTGCGCAGATGTGTTACGGATCCGTCAAATCTGTGCCTAAATTAAACCGAAAAGTCACCGGCTTCGAGCTGCTCTTTGATGAAAGCGAGGAAGCGTTCTGCATCGGCTCCATCAATCACGCGATGGTCAAAGCTCAAGGCAAAATAGGCCATCCAGCGGATGCCGATGAAGTCGTCGCCGTCAGGCGTAGTCATCACTTTTGCACGCTTTTCAATCTTGCCAACACCCAGAATCGCCAGTTGTGGCTGGTTGATGATCGGAGTACCGAAAAGCCCGCCAAACACGCCTGGATTCGTGATTGTGAAGGTGCCGCCTGTTACTTCGTCAGGCTTTAACTGCTTCGTTCGCGCTCGATCTGCAAGGTCATTTGCAGCGCGAGCGAGGCCGGAAATGCTTAAGTCGTCGGCACGTTTGATGACCGGCACAATCAACCCCCCATCAAGCGCGACAGCCATGCCGAGGTTGATGTCCTGTTTGTAAATCATCTGCTCGCCGTTTACCTGTGCATTAAAAATCGGAAACTTTCGCAAACCTTTGTTCACAGCTTCGAAAATAAACGGCATGAACGTCAGCTTGGTCCCGGTCCGCTCGTAGAACGCATCGCGATGCTGGTCACGCAGCCGGGCGATGCGAGTCATGTCGATCTCGTAAACGGTGGTGACGTGTGCTGAAGTGCGTCGCGATAGGACCATGTGCTCCGCGATCTTCTTGCGCATGACACTCATCTGCTCGACACGATCGCCGACCTGTGGTCTAGGTGGCGGTGGTGCGACGATTTCCTGCGGCGGAGCCTGGGCAGATGCCGGGGCCGGGGCGACGCGCTCGGCCGGACGTTGTGCCGGTGCGGCGGCGGTTCCCGATTCGATATAGCTGAGAATGTCGTTCTTGGTTACGCGACCACTTAGACCAGTGCCTTCGAGTTGTGAAATATCGACACCGTGCTCCTGCGCGATCTTGCGCACGAGTGGGCTTGACTTGGTCCGTCGCAGATCCTCGGCAGTAGCAGCGCTGCCGTTTTTCTTCTCTGCGGCTGGAGGCGGCGGTGGTGCTGGCGCCGGTACTGGTACTGGCGGCTTCGCCTGAACTGGTGGCGGCGGTGGCGCCGGGGCTGGTGGTGGTGGCGCAGCTTGTTGGGGCGGTGCTGGTGGCGGAGCAGGCGCTGGTGCTTCCACTTTGGTCGCCGGTGCTTCGGCTTTTGCCGCACCCTGACCACCGTCAAGCACCGCGACCACTGTGTTCACTTCAACAGTGTCGCCCTCTTTGTATCTGACTTCAGTTAACGTTCCCGCAGCGGGCGATGGAATCTCGGCGTCAACTTT
>DASTTS010000525.1:0-5955 GCA_035760085.1 Pyrinomonadaceae bacterium | reverse complement strand
CGCTGGTAAGTCGGGCGTCTATCAAATCAGGCAAGTGGTAGATCAACTACACGAATGATTCGCCCTACTGGATAAAGATTCATTTGCGGATCCCAGTAGGGTGAACGTCTGTAGAAGAAGCGAAGTCGCGCTGAAGGACTGGCGGCAAATTCTGGATCCAGCGCAAGGAGTTGCTGAAACTCCTGCCCGATCGCTGGATCATTAGCCATCATTTCGCGAGCAAGAGCTTCGAGCACGTAGTGCTCTGCGTACTCCTTCTCTTCAAAGATCGCGTTGAAGAAGCCCCAACGCGCAAGGGAGTCGGGCGCATCGGGCTCGAGCAGGTTGAGTATCACTTTCGCTTTCGTCTGGGCCACAGGCACGAATGCCGAGCCCGGCGGAAACACTCTCGTCTCGACTGTCTTCTCCGCATCAAAGCGCGGCATGTGACGGCCTTCGAATGGTCCCTGGGGCCAGTTTACGTTTGTAAAGCGATAACTCTCGATCTCGATCGGGTGAAACTCGGCGAGAGTCTTCATCTGTATTCCGTGTGCTTTCAAAACATCGATAACTGCGGTCCACTGTGCCGGCACGATGTAATAAAGCGGTGGCGCTACGGCCTTCGTAACTCTTAACGTGTCATACATCGGAATCGTTAAGTCGAGTGGCTCGCGACCGTAAACCACACGCAGTTCTCCCGACACTTCACTCTGCTCCGTTTCATAAGTGAAAGCTTTCAATTCAAACGGAGTGACATCATCAGTCAATTCAAAGTCGATTGGATAACGTGCGTCTGCGTTGTAAGCGCCGGCCATCGCAAGCGTTCGCTCGTCGGCTTCACGTCCGATTGTTCGCAAACGCTGCGGATCGCGATTTACTTCCGTGAGGGCTGCGCGCAAAAAATCGTACGTTCCGATCACACGTGAGCGATAGTCTTTGATCATGTGCGTCTCGATCAGAATCCCTGGACGATTTCTGAGCGGCACGTATCCGGTGGAGAAACGAGGCGAGCCGTTGAAGTCTCTCGTGCCCAGCTCGAGATTACGATTGTCGACGAACTCGAGATACCACGAAATAATATTTCCGGTTGCTGCTGTCGCAGGCGCAACCTTACCTCCGAACACGTCGCGCTCCCACGCGAGTACAGCGTTGTCGACGCCGTCGTGATGTTCGTGGTGATAGGTGATGTTGCAGCGATAATCCGCGCCGTCAGTGACGTGACAATCGATGAATAGATCGGGCTGCCATTCGTCCCAGAGTTTGAGCCAGGCGCGCGTTTCCGGCGTGTCGGCTTTCATGTAGTCGCGATTCAGATTTTGATACGTGCTCGTGGTGCGCCAGCCCATGTCGGTTGGGCCGTTCTGATTGATGCGATTGTAAGGACTGGAGCGCTCGTGACCGTCGGTGTTGTAAATAGGGATGAAAAGCAGGACGACGTTGTTCAGTATGCCCGCGGCCGTTTGTGTGATCGCGATATCGCGGAGGAGTGCAAAGCCGGCGTCTTTGCCGTCGGGTTCACCGGAGTGAATACAGGCTTGAATCAGGACGACTGCTTTCCCTTGTGATTTCGCGGCCGCCGGCGTGAATGTGTGCGTTTCCGAAGCGATGACGAGCGGCAATTCCCTGCCCTCACCGCTAAAGCCGAAGTACTGGTACTCGATCGACGGCGACGCGTGCGCGAGACGCCGCGCGAAGGCGACAGTGTCTGAATAGCTGGGTGTTTCGCGGTAATCGGTGCTTTCGGCGTGCGTACGCCACTCCGGGGGTAGATGTGTTGACATAGTGTTAGACCAAGATTTACAGGATTAGAAACAGGATTTACAGGTTAATCATGAAACATCTTGTAAATCCTGTCTAAAAGTGACTCTTACACGAGCGGCACTCCGAGCGCCGGCGCGCATTCAGAGTGCCGCATGCTGAACAACGAATGTACATCACCCGCGTGAACCAACCCGTGATGAACGCACTGACTCCCAAAATCCCTATCAGGACAGCCGCGTTCAACAGAAAATCCTTCACTCCACTCCTCTGGACCGGTGATTGAAACCGCGTTCATACCCGGACTGGAAAGGTCTGTCAAGCACAGTGTTCGCATACTGCGTTCTTAACTCATCCTCGACATCCGCATACGCGCGGCCTTTGCGCCGTGGATGCAGCGCTGCCGTATAACCACGACGATAACTTTCCTCGTCCTCATCAAATTTGCCGGTGTAATGCGTGCGCTCCCCTTCACGCAGCTCCTCCCACCAGTTTTCACGCAGCTTGTCGAGATCTTCCGCGCCCGCGTCGCGCATCACCTCAGCCGCGTTGTCAGCCTGATCGCCTTCGTCCGCGTAAGCGATCACCACCGAGTGTCCATGTCGTAGAGCATCTTCGTAAAGATAAACATCTTCGTGAGGAATGCCTTCGCCCAGTTCTTCTTCCGCCTGATCGCCGACGGCCGAACCAGCCGCCGCTCCGACAGTACCAAGCAACGCTGCACCCACCATTCCGAACGCCAGCAAAGGTCCAATGCCCGGTATTACGAGGCTCGCGACCGCCAGCCCAGCCGTTGCGCCGCCCGCAGCTCCCATCGCTCCGCCGACCGCCGCACCCATCGCGCGGCCCATGCCGGGCTCTTCAGTGTCGGTGATTGGTACACCTGCTTCGAGTCGTTCCGAGGGAGTGCCTGGCCTTACGATTCCTATCCTTTTGTCCGGTATACCAAGACTTTTTAACTGTTGAACTGCATTTTCCGCTTCATCGTGCGATTTGAATAAGCCCGTGACTGCCTGCATGTTATTCCTCCCGAATTGGTTTAGATCACTTTCTTTAATGCTAGTGACATTCCGCAGCAAGCCCGCAGCAAGCAAAGAACGCCGCCGACACAAATCGTTGAGGAATTCCGCAAAGCTATGTTAGAGTCGAAGCGCGATCAACCCGGAAAACACGAGGCTCAAATAGCGGATGTACGACATCGTAGAAAAACACTGGCCTATGTCCGAGGGCGACGGAAAAGCCACGCGCAAGAAGCGCCCGCGCATCCTTGCCATCACGACCGATTGTTGCACTGGCTGCTCCGGCTCACCCGCATGTATCGAGTACTGTCCGATTGAAGCATGCATGTTCTGGGTGCCTGACGAGGATCATCCTCCGTTCGGGCGTATCGAAGTTGATCCTTACCTCTGTATCGGCTGCCAGAAGTGCACCAGCAAAGGTCCGGATGGCGCGTTTCTCGACGGTTGTCCGTGGGATGCGATCGAGATGGTGCCAACCGATGATTGGGAAGCCGTGCACGGGATCACACTTCCGGATGCGCCGCCCGCTCCACCAGCGTAAATTTAACCGCGGATTACACGGATTTTTGACGGATTGCTTTTGCGGTCAAGCTTGCCTGTTCTTTTATGCGCGCTGAAGCCTCATTTGATTGCGCATAACTTTCGATAACCGGCAGGTCGTCTTTCGTTCCGATGAGCGCGAGGCCTCGCAAAGCTTCCCAAACACTCTGCTCGTCTGAATTTAGACTGATGAAGTCTTCATCGCGCGTGATCTGCGAGCCGTTCGGCTTAAAGATCTTGTTGACACGTCCGGGCAAGGGCGATCGCAACCCCGCAATGTTCCCATCACTTTGCTGAATACGCGCCAACGGCGTCTGGCGCGTTACGTTTGTGCCTTCGTGCATACTACTCGCCACCACGCCATCAGCCGGCGCTTTCACCACGTACGGCTTCAGCACTGCTACAAGCTCGTCGTGACCACTCTTGTCATTGAATCTGACAAGCGCGAGCGCGGCGTTGCGACGAACGATCGGCTCATGATCGTGCACGAGCTTCAGCAGCGCGTTATGAAAGTCCGGCGAAGTGTTGTCGAAGCCCATTAGCCACGCGACGGTCAGTCGAAACTCCGTCTCGGGATTGCCGCTAAGCGCGACTAACTGCGGATACCACGTCTTCACATTCGTGTCGCCGCGCTCGACGCGCTGTTGAATCTGCAAAAGCGCATGCTGTACGTGTCGTGGGTTCCTCTCGTCAGCCAGGTATTTCGAGATGTCCGCGTCAGACAACTCGCGTCCAAACCACGAGAAATACCAGGCCAGAAAAGTCGCCGCGATGAAGAGTCCGGCGAGGATCAGGATCGGTCCCGAACCGGGTACACGCCTGCGCACCTCTGACACTTTGATTTCCGGATGATTGCCGTTGCCAGTCATTCAAACAAACTCAGGAAGGGTAGATCTGGTAAAGCATAAGATAAACGATCACGCCCGTGATCGACACGTACAGCCACAGCGGAAGTGTAATCCGCGCGATGCGCCGGTGCCGGGTAAAGTCCTGGCGCAGGGCGCGATAGAAAGTCATGATGACGAGGGGAACGATTACGATCGCGAGAATCGTGTGCGTCAAGAGGATTGTGAAGTAAATCGGGCGGACGATCCCTGTGCCCTGAAAACGTGTCGAGCCATGGTTGTAGTGATAGATGAGGTACGAAGTGAGAAAGAGTAGCGAAACGACGAGCGCCGCGACCTGACACGCGCGATGAGCGGCGACATTTCGCGCTCTGATAAATGAGTAACCCGACAACAGCAGCACCGCGCTGGTCGCATTAAGACAAGCGTTCAGGTGCGGCAGGTAAGAGATGTATTGCGAGTCCAAATCTTACTGGACCTTTTGTGCCTCTTTGCCGGCATCCATTCTGTTGACGATGGCGCGGACGTCTGGTGGGACGGCGCGGCCCTTCGCGTCGAGCAACTGCGGCGCTGGTTGCGAACGGACCTGGCCCCATTCGCCGCCACCGGCAGGTGCTGCAATCGCTTTCTTCGCGCCCGGCAGTGGCAGGCGTCCTTCAGATTTGAGATACAGCAGCGGGTTGACGGCAAACATCAGAGCCATCACGAGGCTCACGGTGATGATGAAGAGATTGTCGGTGGTGAGAAAGTCGCCGGATGCGATCACGCTGACGACCGCCATCCCGAGAAAGCCAATTGCGACGAGTATGCAGATGATGTTCAGCAGTCCGAGTTCTTTGCGCATCAGGTTAACAGTAGTCTTTTAGTGCTTCGCCTTTCCAGCGGGCTTACGCCGCTCGCCAACTTCCTCGTACCCACACCGCTCACACTGCCACAAAGGAAACGATCCCGTAGGATCTGCGCCCGATTGGTAGACCGCGCGATTCGAAGGAATGATCTTTCCCCCGCACTGCGGGCACAGACGCCCTCGCGTCGTTCTTTTCTCAACATCAAGCGCTAACGGATTATCGCTGCTCATCCGTGTTATCCGTGGTTCCTGTATTTCCGTAATGCTATAAAGATCGAACAGAAGATCGACACTGGCGGCACTAAAAGTACCAGCACGCCGATATTGAAGTTACGAATGAACCGTGAGTTGGTGACGCTGGTCAACGAAGCGCGGCACATCGAACACTGCGCTTCAGCGTAAGTATTCGCCAGCAGCACGACTGCCGCCGCGAACACCAGCAAGACCAAAACTCGCCGCCAACTCCAATTCATTACGGCTCCTCCAACGGCGCGGGTGCGACTGCCGGTTGCTCCTTAAACTTATACCGCAGCCCCGCTGAGCGAAAACTATCGGGGAAGAAAACAAACAACAGCAGTATACATACTACAAGCGCCGGAATCAGCGTGAGAATCAAGCTCAACCGCTCAAACTTCAGGTGCATGAAGTAAGCTATGATCAGCGCCGCCTTGATGATCGATAGGCCGAGCAGCACGATCAGCATCAGGTGAATGGGCATCGGCTTGTAAGCCAGGAAGATCTCGACCAGCGTCAGCACTACCAGCCAGACCCAGATCGAGGTGAACAGTTTGTTACTGCCGGCGAAATGTTCTTCAACGTGTGCGTGTTCAGTCATTCCGTTTTCCTCCACCTATTTAGCGAGGTGTCCGCCAACATCCACTGACATGATGTAAATCAGCGGGAAAACAAACATCCAGACGAGGTCGACGAAGTGCCAGTAAAGGCCGCTGATCTCGACGTCTTCGTG
>DASTTS010000524.1:0-7264 GCA_035760085.1 Pyrinomonadaceae bacterium | reverse complement strand
GGACTGGCGTGGAATTGCGCCACGTCACCTCTGTTAGTCCGGGTGGAGCCGATCGCGGAACGACTTCGATGTTATAACCCGCAGGTTCGAACGAGAGCCATCTTCGCGTCTGCTCGGTGGCCATCGAGACTGCCTGGTTTTGATCTACCGCGCTGATATCACCTGACTCCTCAGGCGCGGTGTTGAAACTCATCACCTGGCCCTGCGGGCTAATCGTGACCAGCATTTGTCCGGGCCGCGGATTGATACTGAAAACCCCTCCGGACGCATCATCACTGGTACGCGCGAACATAAACTGCCAAATCCCGGTCTTACCTTCACGCACTGCCTGTCGAACGGCGCCGAGCCCTTCTTTCTTAGCCAGATATTTGAGGTCAAAACCAGTTCCGATGAAACGCCCCGCCACCTCCAGATTGTTCGCGCTATAGCCCAGACCGTTCACCACCTCGCGGGCCTTGCTCATGGCGACCTCTTTCGAGTAGTCGAGTTTGAGCTCGGACCCAATGTTGGCGCGCTGATGCAATGGCCACAGTGCGATGGCTGCAATCAAGCCCAGAACGGCGAGCGCTACACTGGCTTTCGAGAACCGGCTCAATTGCAGAACTGCGGGAGTAGACTCATCCAATTGAGTTTCAACCACCGGCGCGTCGAGCAGCATTTCGCTACTGGATTGAGACAGACCCGGCGTTCCTGAGTAATGGATGGAATTTGAAACAGCTTTGCTCTCTTCTAAAAACTCACGAAGATCGATGGCGATGTCTTTGATTCGCTGATAGCGGTCTTCCGGCTCCTTTGCGAGGCAGCGGCGAATAATCCGCTGAATCTCATACGGACAATTCTGATTGAAGTCCTTAACCGGAGCGGCCGGCATGTAAATGATTTTGTGCAGGCTATCAACCATGGAATCGCCGGCAAATGGTTTTCGACCGGTGACGATTTCGTAGAGAATGCATCCGAACGCAAAAATGTCCGATCGCTGATCGACGGCGCGGCCCAGCGCCTGTTCGGGCGACATGTATCCGATGGTCCCCATGACCGCGCCCGGCTGGCTCCGGTTCATAATCGCGGTGGCGACCTCATCCGAATCCCGTTCGGTCTTTGCGGGTGGCGGTTCAACCAACTTCGCCAATCCGAAATCGAGGATCTTCGCGTAACCATCGCCATTGATCATGACGTTGTCGGGTTTGAGATCGCGATGGACGATCCCGGCCCCATGCGCTTTGGTTAACCCATCAGCCGTTTGGACCAGATATTCGAGTAACTTTCGCAGGTTGTTTTGTTCCCGATGGATTTTCGCGCTCAGAGTCTCGCCTTCGATGAACTCCATCGCGATGTACTGAATCGGCGTTTCCCGCGCCATCGAAACAAGTTCACCGGCGGAGGCATTGGTATCTTTAGCTTCGGGCCTGGCTTCTACAACTTCGGCCCGCGCTTCGCCAACCTCATAGATGGTGATAATGTGCGGATGATTTAACGCAGAGGCTGATTTTGCTTCCTGAATAAAGCGCCGCAGTCGATCGGCATTTTCCACCAACTCGAGCGGCAGGATCTTCAAAGCCACCGCCCGGTCGAGGATAGTGTCGTGAGCTTTGTAAACCTCGCCCATTCCGCCGGCGCCCAGCTTGGCGAGAATCGTGTAATGAGAGATCCGATACGTGTTCATGAGTACATGCGGAGCGGCGCTGGTTGACTTGCACCTGGGTGCGACGATGGTCGTGATGATACACCGGAACTTCCGCAGCAAAGAAGGCAGGATCAAACCAAGTCAAAGATTTCGTATCAAGGCGCAAAGCGGCTTCGTCGTGGGAAATTGATTTCTTTAGACCCGAAGAGCCGTGGTGGGCGATTCACTGACGAAAACCCTAAGTCTTGTCTAAGCCTTATTCCCGATTCCCATCCATCCATCGTCCGTATGCTCAAAACGCTCGACAGTCGAAACGGCAAAAGCTGTCGTCGCTGGACTCCAGGTAAACTTTTCAACAACTATTGACGGGTGAGCAATGCGAAGCACATTGAAAGAATTTGTCTCGCCTCTCTCGCGCGTTGAAGTGGCCGTACCTGCTTGTACGACCAGAGCCGAGTGTCCGCGAATGTTATACCTCTTCGTATGACCGGTGTGACTGATATGCAAATGGCCGGCAAGAAACAAATCAGCTCCGCAATCTGCGAGTTCCGTCATAGCCATCTTTGCTCTACCGACCAGAGCACGCTCGTCGTGACCTTCGGGAAGATCAAACGGGTGGTGAGTCACCACCACCTTAACGATGTCGTCTTCCAACGAGCAAAACTTTTCACGCAAACGACCAACCTGAGTTTTGTTGATGCGTCCACCCTTGAAGACCAGTGACCTTGCTGTATTCACCCCTACGATCGCGACTTCTTCATCCTCGTAAGTGGGCTGTAGATCGGTCGTGATGTAGCGCTTGTATTTTGTTAATGGCTCGAGAAATCGGGCAAACACGTTATGAAGAGGAATGTCATGATTTCCCGGCACGATGATTTGTGGTTTCGGCAAATCATTGAGGAACGAGCGCGCCTGCTGGAATTGGTGCGAACGGGCGCGTTGGGTGAGATCGCCGGAGACTGCGACGAGGTCCGGTTCGACTTCTCTGACGACTGTTTTCAAAGGATCAATCAGCAACGCATTTACGCGCCCGAAGTGCAAGTCAGATAGATGAACTATGGTTCGCATACTCTCGTCACCCAGCTTTTACATCTTCGGGTACAATCACTCGCAGTGCACGGCTCCGAACCCGGTAATGAAGTGGAGCCTCCATCACTTCGATTTCACCGTCGAAAGCAACCCGCACGCGTTTTCTGGCTGTTTGTATCTTCACCTCGTCAGAACGCAGCGCAAGGAAATCTTTGTCGTTGCGCAGCCCTCCGACCACCGCACGCAGTGCCAGCCCTATCAATTTCAAACGACTTGTTCCGTGTGTTATGTAAATGCTCAACTCACCTCTATCAAGACGATCACGCACTCCGATATTGAACAAGTCCATCGCATACTCGTTGTTACCAACAAACACAAAGGGAGTCGTCCGATCCAGGAGTTCGTCCTTAACTCGAAGTCGAACATCGAGAAATGGATTTCGGCGTAATGCCTGGATCGTGGCCCATATGAACGCGGGCCATTTCCGGAAACCGAGTCGCTGACGCTTTTCACGTTCGCGGACGATCATTGGATACAGACCCAAACTCGAGTTGTTAAGAAAAATCCGATCGTTCACTTCCGCTGCATCAACCTCGATCGTATGACCTGCGGTTATTGTGCGCGCTGCTTGTTGCAAATCGGCGGGGATACCGAGGTCTCTGGCGAAGTGATTAAGCGTGCCCAGCGGCAGAACGCCGAGAATCTTGTCGTTATTGATAACGGCTGCTGCCACCGAATTGACCGTCCCATCACCTCCCGCTGCTACGATTACCTTATAAGGCTCACGCGCCGCCTCCTGCGCGAGTTCAATCACTTCGGCACCGCTTCGCGCGAGTGAGATGTCGATATCGATTTCTTCTTCTTTGAAAATGTCGGCGAGGCGTTCGGCTGCTTTGGTGTTATCGCCCGACCCCGCACCGGCAGAGATGATGATCTTGACTGAGGTCAAAGTTGTTTAAGAATTCTTCCCGGGCGCCCATGTAACATGGACGTTTCCATTCTCGCTAGAATACAGATAACGGACATTCGTCTCTCTTACATTTCGAATCCGTTATAATCTGTCATTAAAGTCTGCGTAATCTGTGTACCACTGATTCTCGCTATGTTAATTTTCAAAATCACAAGCAGGCTCTGCGTTATGCTCCTCCTTATTTTTCTCGTGATCGGCTGGAAAGTAAAAACCGCTCAGACGCAATCGACACGCGACAAACCGGTCGAACAAGTTAGGAAGAACATTCAGGTCCTCAAAGGACTCCCTGATTCCCAGTTGTTCCTCCTAATGAACTTCGTTGGCGATTCACTGGGCGTTAATTGTGATCATTGCCACGTGAAAGGCGAGAAGAACCCACAGACCGGAGAGGACACCTGGCTTTGGGAACGAGATGACAAGAAGGAAAAGGCACGGGGGCGCGACATGATGCGAATGGTGCTCGAGTTGAATCGCACCACGTTCAATCGGGAAGCTGTCGTAACCTGTTACACCTGCCATCGAGGCAGCACGCGACCGGAACGTATGGCGCCACTGCCGCCGCGTGACTATTTTGGCGAGGCGCTTAAACCTCAACCGAAGCGCGTGTTGCCGACTGCGCTGGAAGTTATCGCGAAGTATCGCTCGGCCGTCGGCGCAAACCGCCAGGACGTTTTGACGCAGGCAATCGTGATGCGCGGGACAGTCGAAAGAGTTGAAAGGGCAAAAGCTTCTGGTCCAATCGAGATTGTTTTCAAACAACCAAACAAGGCACGGATTACGGAGACGCTAACATCCGGTGTCGTTACTCGAGGCTGGAACGGCACGACGGCATGGGTGCAAACGAGTAGGGCCGTAAACCAGGTGACGGGAGAAAATCTCAAAACAATGAAAGCGATGCCTGCCACGAGCATCGTTTCGGATGGTCTATTTAGCCCGATTAAGATTTTGGATGCTACTAGCCGCGCTACACTGATTGGTGTCGTCAGAATTAACGATCGCGAATCCTACCAGGTCACGATTGAAGACAGTTCGACGCCATCAATTCAATTGTTTTTCGATGTAGAGAGCGGACTTCTTTTGCGGAGAGTTAATGTGACCAACACGATGCTGGGGCCACTTAACGTGCAATGGGATTTCAGCGACTATCGCGACGTAAGCGGTATCAAGCTACCCTTCCTCATTCGCACCTCAGACGTCTCCTCTTACGACACAGTGGTGCGGAGGTTTAGTGAGATCAAGATAGATTCGTCAGTTAAGGAAAATGTATTTGATACTCCTCGAGCGCCGTCAGGGCCATGAGAGACCGTGTTGAGTAAGCACAGAACCGAGCGCTACCGCGCTCGGTTCTGTGCTTGGCCACGATTTGACTGTAAGCATCACTGACTTAGAGTCTCTTGAAGTCTATGTTCGCGGTTTCTGTTTCGCAGTGGATGGCGGAGCCGGTGTACTTACAGAGCGCATCGCCGCCAAAGAGCTGCGAACGCATTTTGAGTGTGTGGCCGTCGTCGAGGAGCTGGTACTTGTCTTTGTCCACGATGGTGGTATCACCCGCAGGCATGGCGTTGAAAGTGCCGTCGGGAAGAAACTCGAAGATGACCTTAGACCCTGGGCTGCCAGAACGCTTCGAGGAGAAGTCAGCCTCCCACTTGCCTTGAATATTCTTAGCGCCAACGCAGGCTGAGAGTGATATGAGCAAAGCAAAAAGAAACAAGATTGGAAGTTTCTTATCGATTCTTGTTGGCTTCATGGTGGTGATCTTCTTTCCGTATTTGATTTGGAAAAACCACTGACGCGGATCAGCGTAATCTTTATAGCATGTTCGACTCACACGAGCCTGTATAATCGAGAGATGACGCTGTTATTCGCATTTCTAATTGGACTCTTCGCCGGGTTGCGCTCGCTTACGCCTCCTGCGGCGGTCGCGTGGGCCGTGCACCTGGGTTGGCTCAGACTTGCGCGGCCACTGGCTCTGGTCGGCTCGCTTCCGGCAGTAATAATTCTGAGCGTGTTAGCTGTCACAGAACTCGTTTTTGATAAGCTGCCGAATACTCCGTCTCGCACTGCGCCTCCAGGACTGATCGCCCGCATCGTGACCGGCGGCTTCTCGGGCGCATGCGTTTCCGTCGGCGGTGGAAAGTCGGCTGTCGTTGGCGCTGGTCTCGGAGCGCTCGGAGGAATCGTTGGTTGTTTCGGCGGCTATCAGGCCCGCGCCCGGCTCGTAAAGGCCCTGCGCCAACCGGATTTCAACATTGCTTTGCTCGAAGACCTGATTGCGATCGGTGGCAGCCTGTTCATCGTTTCGCGATTCTAGTGCGGCAGTCAAAGGTGATCATTATTTCTTCATTCGTGCGCTTGAGTGTGATGGTCGTTTTACTAGCGCACGCATCTGCCCTCGCAGTCACACAAACCGACTCGATCCCGAGAGGCCAGATCGTTGAAAGAATCGAAGCGCTCAACGATTCGTCGCAAAGTTACGCGCTCTATCTTCCATCGAATTACACCGCCGATCGGAAGTGGCCGGTGCTGTACGCGTTCGACCCGGGTGCGCGCGGCCGCGTGCCGGTTGAGCGCTTTAAGGAGGCGGCGGAGAAGTACGGATGGATCGTCCTCGGATCGAACAACTCACGCAATGGACCATGGAACGTTGTCGTGAATGCATGGAACGCGATGCTGACGGATAGTCATCAGCGTTTCGCAATTGAGGATGAGCGCATGTACACGACCGGTTTTTCGGGCGGTGCACGAGCGGCAGTCCGCATTGCGGCTGGTTGTAAATGCGTGGCAGGCGTCATGGCCAATGGCGCCGGGTTCCCTGTCGATCTTGCTCCGTCGCCACAGATGCATTTTGTGTTCTTTGGTGCAGCCGGTGTTGATGACTTTAACTACCCCGAACTCAAGACCCTGAAAGAACAGCTAACTAAAGCAGGCATCATCCATCGCGTTCAGACATTTGATGGCCGTCATGAATGGCCGCCGGTCTCGTTGGCGACCGCAGCCGTTGCGTGGATGGAATTGCACGCAATAAAGGCCGGCAAGCGGCCGCGCGATAATGATTTTATAAACGAAACATGGCAACAGCTCCTAAGTGACGCAAGAACACTTGAGGAAGCGAAGAAATATAATGAAGCGTATCAGCTCTATCTCGATCTGGCCGCGAGCTTTAAAGGTCTGCGAGACGTTGCGGAGATTGAAACGAAAGCAAAGCAGCTCGGCGACAGCCGCGAAGTGAAAGCTGCAATCCGCGAAGAGCAGGGGGAAATTAAAAAACAACGAGGGTTGGAGAGTCAGCTAAATCCTTTGATGGCCGCCGGTGATAGCGGAGTTCGGGCTAACCAGGGCGAGGACGAGTTTGATGCCAGGAACCTGTTGCAGAAAATTCTCAACGACTTGCGAAAGCAGTCAAAAGCCGCTGAAGACTCCACTCAGCGTAGAGTCGCTCGTCGCGTGTTGGATAGTTTATACGTAGGCCTGATCGAGCAAGGAATCAGTCTCCTGCAAACGGAAAAGAATTACTCCGAGTCCATCAAGCGTTTTATATTGGCGACTGAAGTCAATCCTGATCGACCCGGCCCGTTCTTTTACCTTGCCTGGGCCTACGCTGCCAATCGCGACAAGAAGAAGTCTTTGCAGTCTCTAAACAC
>DASTTS010000523.1:0-10987 GCA_035760085.1 Pyrinomonadaceae bacterium | reverse complement strand
CGAAGAGGGCACGGTTGCTGCGGCGGCTACGTCCGTTGGAATGGCGCTCACATCGGCGCCGCCTCCGCCATTCTCGATGAAGGTCGATCGTCCATTCTTCTTCGCTATTCGCGACAGGGTCAGCGGTGTCGTGCTCTTTATGGGTTCTGTCACGAACCCGGGTTAGTGGCGGACTGAAATCATTGACCGTAGAATATCCGCTCGACGAAACCAATGATGCATTGGAAAGAGCGGAGCCTCAGCGCTCGATATGTCCGGATCTGGCGTGGCGCGGTCTCCGTGGCTGCGATCGGGATCGTTGGGGTCTTCGCGTTCGCGAACCTGTTTACAACTTTCGTGGTCTGGGACGATGAAGGGTATTTCCTCCAGGCCTATCGCGATTTTCTCTCAGGCCGCGTTTTGTATGACCAGGTGTTTGCGATCTATGGTCCACTGACGTTTTTCACGGCGGCGTTGGTCGCGCGCTTCAATCCCACCAATGTCACTCACGATACGTTTCGCTGGATACTGTTGCCGATCTGGGTCGCAATTGCCGCACTACTCGGCGGCCTTGTGTGGCGTTGGACACGCCGGTTCACTCCAGCGATAGCGACGCTCCTGATTGTCGGCATTCATCTCGTCGGTCTCGCGAAGTCAGTGGGTCATCCGCAAGTGTGGATCGTTTTGGCGGTTGCAGTGCTGTTGTGGCTTGGGCTTCAATCAGGATCGCAGACTGTTAAGGGCCATCGCACATTCTGGGCTGGAGTTATCATCGCCGCGATCCTGCTGTTTAAAGTGAATATCGGCGTACTCGTGTTCATCGGGTTCGCATTGGCACTGAGCTTTGACGTGCGGGGATGGCCGCGAAGTGTGGTTCCGACAATGCTGATTGTCGCGGCCGGCGCAGTCGGTATCGCGCTGTTCTTCCTGAGTCCAACGACTGCCGAAAAATTCTTTCCGATCGTCTACCTGGCATCGCTTGCGACGACGATCGGTATCGCGATCTCGCCGCGTGTCGAACGAGAATCTTCGCTCACAGGTCTGAAGTGGCTAATTGCCGGTGTCGTGGTATGCGTGTGCATCGTCTTGGGCGCGACGCTCGCCGGAGGAACTACAACACGAGCTCTCTACAATGCCTACGTCACAATGCCGGCGCTGCTGGCGAGGAACTATCATGGTCCATACAGCGATGCGGCGCGAAGGGGTTCGATCCCGATTTCTGTAATCGGCTTGGCTGCGGCGGTTGCGGTGTTCCGGTGGCGTCCACAACTAGAGGCGCGACCTGCGTGGTTTGGATTATTGAAAGCGACGGCAGGCGCGGGGTTGTTGTGCGCATTCTTCTACAACTACCGGCTCGCTTTGCCTGGATCGCTATTGTTTTTATGGCTACTCGTCGTGGATGTGCCATCGTTGTCCGGACGAGCGTATTCGAACCGGCTCTTACTCGCTTTGTTGTCCGCGCTTTTTAGCCTGCAGCTCTTCCCGATGGCGGGCGAACAAGTCGCATGGGCAGCGCTGTTGCCAATGACCGCTGCCGGCGTTCTGCTCGGCGATGGTTTGAATTACATCGCGCGCGAAAGCTCGCGTGTCGTACTGCCCCGACTGACTGGGCCAGTCACTGCGGCCGTCGCGATCTTCATCGCCAGTTATCTTTTCGCGTATGTTGCCGGAGACGGAATCAAGCGCATGCGGCTATGGCGCAATTCTCAGCCTGTGAATCTGCAAGGTACGGGCTGGCTGCATCTCCCCGCCAAAGAGAACGATCGGTTGACTCTTACAGTCACTGGACTGACACAGAACTGTCAGACCGTACTGATGATTCCCGGTCTGTACAGTTTACTCGTTATGGAGCGGCGTTCCTCCGTTCGAACAAAAACGAATCAACAATTGGCCGTTCTTGTGGCCAGACGAAGTTAAGAACAACGAGTTGAGCAAGCTGCGTCAGCAGCCGCAAGCGTGCGTGCTCGTGAGTAAAACTGCTTACGACTTCTTCAAACACTTCGGCAGTTCACGGCACCGGGATGAGTTGCTGCCCGAAATCCAACGCACAATGAGGCCCATCTATACAGTCCAGGATGTCACGCTGTATAGATTCCTGCCGTGAACGAAATCGCGCGCGTTAGCTGAGCCCGTTTGTAATTGCCTCGCGATACGCAACCGACGTTCGACCGGTTGTTGCGTCGAACCGCCGCAACAGCCTGTGAGCAGACACGCGACGATCGAATCGTAGTTGCGGCTGATGACGCTGACTTCTTTGATATCGAGCGGCGCATTCTGGTCGTAGTCGAACATACGCCGGAGATCGTCGATCGACTTGTCCTGGGCCAAGGTCGAGCCACAACATGCAGCGACGAGAAGAAATAACGAGAAGAATCTTTTCATCTCAGCTCTCTGCGGAAAAAATTTCATAAAAATCTCAGAACTGACGGCGACGACTTTACGCGTTTAAGGAATAGATTGCAGCGGAAGCAGGTACTGCTTATGAAACAGTGTCCCAAGTGTCGGCAATTGTTTGCCAACGACGATCTCAGGTTCTGTCGCTTCGACGGCTCGCGGCTGCTTAGCGAGACTTTGCCTTTAGACGAAGGCCCAACGATCTTGTTGTTACCGGGACAACTCATCAACCGATTTACACCGCGCGAGGAGCTGCGGCCCGGAAGCAAGTCAGGAAAACTCTACGAATGACTAGCCTCACGAGAAATCTTTTCACACCGAGGGTAATAAATTCGAGAGTTGAGCAACTTCTTTCAAGGTAGCAGTTTGGTTGGATGCAAGCGCTGAAGTCGCACACAGGAGGATCAGAAAAGCGATCATAGTTTCAGGAAAGTGTTTTTTCATCTTTACTGAGCGAGAGTCGCGGTCGATGGTCCTACACGGGCGGATCATCATTATCGGCTGACCTGTATCAGTGACGCGGTTTACGGAGGAACCACAGGTGAACGCCGGGAGCGATGCATAGTTGGAGAAGAGTTCCGAGCAGTATTATGAAACCAGCCGCCAAAGCAGGCATGCCACAGCCCGACACTTCACCCCTGAGCTGCGCCTCGCGTAGCCCCGCGAGGAAGAATTGCCGCGAGAGAAAGAAAAACACGACGGCTGGAGCCAGCATTGCGATAACGCGAGCCAACCATCGCGGCAACCGTGACAACCGCAAATAAAGTAGAACACCCAGCAACTGAGGAAAGATCAGCACGCTGAAGAACGTCAGCCATCCCCAAATCATGCCCAGTAAGTCCATCGTAGTATGCCCGTGTTGCTGAAACTAATATGTGCCGACGCCGTGGATCAAACTAAGAACGCTCGTCCACTGCTGCTCTTGCACGCGCTTTCTGCGCGCGCGTTCAACTATTCATTTCAACTGCCGTACCAGATCTTCTGCTTCCAACGCTCGCCACACTGCCAACGCAAAATACGCAGTCGCCTCGCCGCCGATTAGATCGAGCCTTTGCTTTGCTTCCATCTTATCTACGGTATAAGCCTTGCCGGTGATAAACACGCCCGTTTGTCGAGGATACTCCTCATCCGAGAGGTTCTTCGTCAGCGCGCTCAGGCGATCCATATAGACCTTGAAATCTTCAACGGAAAGTCCATCGATCCACGACTTGAATTCCTTTGGCACAGTCCATTGTTCTGCCTGCGGAATCTTCTCACTCACAACTCGCACCATGAGCATCTTCGCCCTCGCAACCCTCTCGCTGTCATTCGTCATAACTTCATGCCCGGTAAATAAAAAATCCCAGTAACAAAGGGAGCAAAAGTAAGAACCAACCACCCAGTGTCACCATCCACGCCGGCGACCTTTTTGAGATGCCTGGGCTTGGGATCGGCCCAACATAGTCGCCGAACTCCTCTGAAAACCAAATGCACAAAAGCGGGAATACGACCATCGCCGCTACCCTCAAAAGCACGACTAACACATCTCTCGCTGATTTCGGTTGGGCGATTAAGAACCCGATCACCAGATACCCGATGGCGACGAGCAACGACAATACTCGGGATAATCCAAGATTGCTGATCCAGTCAGGCATACGCAGTTTGATGTCGCCAAAGTGCTTCCACCGTCCGAATCATCAAAACACGGAACAATTGCGTCCTTCGGATCGGCGCTGTCATGGGCCATCCGAACTATCAATCGAATCCGTTTGGCCGACTCCATAGCGAAAGACGAGCTCACCACCAAGCCACCCCGAGATCGAGATCAGAATCATCCCGACGAGCGATAGGAGAAACGGAATCGTGAGTTTGCGTCCCACAAGTTCACTGTAGCTGCCCAGTCGCAGGAAGAAACTGATCGCAAACACCACGAGCGCGGCGATGTTCAGACGCGCGTGCCAGTTTGCAGCTTTCTTGACCTCGCCATTCTTTATCGTGGACCAATCGACGATGCCCGGAATCGCCGCCACAACGGCCCCCAGGCATCCCGCGCCGAGCATGAACTTCGAAATCACGAGCAGCGTCGGATGCCGCAGAAAATAAAAAAGCACGTCGACGACAAACGACGTGGTCCAAAGAGCAAGCGGAAACGGAATGATCATCGGGTGCACCGGATGACCGCCAATACTTGCCTTGCTTTTCATCGCAACACTCCTTTCACGGATTGGTTAGAGTGATTGGCTGATTAGGCCCTTAAAAACGATGAACGTAAGCAGCACGAAGAGAATCGGGCCCCAGTACTCAGCCGGTATAAACCAGATCGTATGCCGCGCCTTGGGCACAAGCTTGCGCCCGTGCTGGTCCAACTCCTCGACCTGGAGCGGTTTTCGATTCATTAGTCTTCCCAACAGCCACACGACAATGCCGGCGAACGCGAAGACGAGCAGCCCGACGATCGGATGATGCAGAAAGTAACGCCCGTCGCCCGTGTGGCTCTCAAACAACTTGAGCGCGCCAAAGGTAATCAGGAGAAAGACGACCACCACTATCGGACCCCAGCCTGTGAACAACATACGGTTAGCTCCTCGATCTGTTCAGCTCGACTTCGGACATAATCATTTCAAACATCTCCTCCGGCGAGACGTCCATGTACGCGACTTTGATGTGGATGGGCGACACGTTGTACAGCCGCCAGATCTGATTCGATATCCGCGTGAATGGGGATAAGCGTGACAGGTATTGTTCGCGGTTCGACAAGTCGAGAGAGATGAAGTACGCGCCGCCCACACCCTGCATGCGGACGTTCTTGACGTCGTCCCAACGAATCAGCCCCATCCCCAGCCGTTTATCGTTAATGCCCCGATCAGTGATCAGGAGACACGGCCCACGATCGGACAACTGTCGCACCGCCTGCACGAAGGCGATAACCACTCCGACTGACACGACCCACAGCGCGAACGTCATCCTGCCGATGTAGAAGTAGAGAAAGACGAGCAGCAACACGAGCAGGACGAGGGTTGTGATGATTCTGCGCGGCTGCGAATACGCGGCGAAGATGTGTTTCGTTGGCGTGGGTTCCATGAGTCGAACCTGTTCAGTCGGGGCCAATCAGGGAACGGTATCCGACTTACGGGCATTACTCCGAAAAGTGAGGACTGTCAAGATAAAAAGCGGGGCCGCGTGGGCCCCGCTCGCGAAGAACATCGGCTAATGCGGCAACGGACTCAGCGCAGGTGATTGATAACGGCTTCGTAGTAGATGTCGCCGTTTGGACCATCACGCCGCGTCAGGAATAAGCTGAACTCACCCAGCGCCGGGTGTTTGAGCGGATGAATGCTGGTAAAGATCGGCAACTCGCCGTCCGCACTGAACAGCAGCAGGAACGCATCGGTCGCGATTGCTGTGCGACTGGTGGTCTTCGGCTCATAGGCTTCGACCTTCAGAAGCTTCAGAGTAACGTCCTTGCCCCGAGCGCCAGGCGCCTCAAAGTATCCACCGACATAGGGCTCAAAGGTTGCGCGCGTGAATCCCAAAACGGGGTCGCGCAGCACCTGGTCCGAGAGTTGGCCATCATCGCGGGTGAGCGTTTGGGCCAATACTGAACGGGTATTTTCCCAAAACAAAAGAGTTGAAGCGGTAAAGAGTAGGCTTGATTGAACAAACTTGCGGCGGGCTAAAAGCATTTTCTTCGATTCTCCTCGGGAGGTTGATTGTTGCAACAGTCTTGCAGACTGCTGGTCCAAGCTCATCTTGGCGAGATAGCGGGCGATCCAAATTTTCGCCCCCTTGACACGCGGAAAAGAGAACGCAACTGGACCACCCCGCGGAGAAATATTTTGTGGGTATGTACGTTGGCATACGCAGGAAGCGCCTGCGGTTGTCGCGAACCGTGACGCAAAGGTATGATTCCGCGCGATTTCATTTCAGTAGCACCACCCCAAAATTCGATTAGAGTCATTGAGCAAAATCACTGATCGCATTGCAGGCCCCGACGCATGCTTGCTCGAATCCGTTCTGCCCACACCTTCTGGTTGATTGCTGGAGTTATTCTTCTCACCTGCCAATCGTCACTGGCCCAGGAACGCGTCTGCGACCCCTCCTTCGAAGACTGCTACTCGCCCCTGATCCAGGCCGTTCAGGTTGAGACCGTCGGGATCGACATGGCTTTTTACTGGATCGAGTTGCCGGAACTTGCGGACGCGATCATCAAGAGACACGAGGCGGGGGTGCCTGTCCGCCTCACGGTTGAACCAAGAGGAAACTTGAGGGCGACGGGAAATTAGGTGCTGCTGGACCGCTTCAGAGCGGCCGGCATCCCCATGCGCTACAAGCTCGGTGACGGCATCGTGCACACGAAAATGTTGCTACTTGCCGGCACATGCACAGTCAGGGTCAAAGCCCACGGGCAAACCAGCAACGCCGGAACGATGCGAATCAGGACTTAAGCCGGGTTCGTCTATTGTTCGGGCGTCGCGACTCTCTTCCAACTGATGGTGCAACTCTGGTTCGGCTTCAGCTCTTCAACCCTGATGAGCGTGTAGTAGTCCGAACGATTCTGGAAAACATTTTCGTCAGGCTTGCGTTTCTCCCTGAAGCGGTGGACCACGTACATGTGGCCAGCCTTCGCTTTGACGAGATGCGGGTTGAGGTTCTCATCGTCGATGTTGTTGCCTGATCGAGGCGGGGGAACGTGAATCCGGCCACACCGCTCGTTCAGACACGGCAAGATGTTCAGCACCGGAACCTGAATGTCGTCGGACCAATTTTTCTCGCCCAGGTCTCTGATGCGGCTCCACGAGTTGCGCTCGCAGTTGACTCTGAGCCAGTCGCGGCTACCGTTGTAGCTGAGACCACCGTAGAGCACGTCCCACTCGTTGTGAGGCCCCTGCACCCTGTTATAAAGACGCTCGATCCGGAAACTCACAATCGCGTCGTTCCAGTTGTCAGCTTTGGGATTGTGGTTCAGCAAGGTTATGCGTTGCTCGGCCGGCGGATCCTCATGTTCGGAAAACACCGGCTTCGGAGTGAGGAACACGAGACAACACAACGGCACAACCGCCAGCACGAAAGCCAGCTTGACTCTCACCATCTCAGCCTCCTTTGCAGCGACACGGCCGTAATCGCTTCGGCTGCTTTGGGCGTGAGAGTAGACGACGCTCGCGTTAGTTGCAAGGACCACTACAAGAGTTCCGCGGCGTTGAGATCGCGGTACGCGGCGAGGGCGTGGTCCAGACGGCGACGCCAGGATTCACGAGAATTGCCGCGTGACCAGAGGATGATCGGGAAGGTCAGGTTGCGCACCAGACAACGACGATAGTCGAGCATCAGATCGTCGAAGGAGTAGGTGTCAATGCCCGCGCGGATCAGTTCTTCGTGATAGAAGTGAAGCAAAGGCAGCTCGAGTTGCTGTCGCGTGCTGCGATCCCAATGCAGTCCGATCATGAACGCGAGGTCTTTCGCTGCGACGTCGAGGTGCCAGAGTTGCCAATCGAAAATGTACGGCACGCCATCGCCCGAGCGTGGAAAGAGAAAGTTCCACGTATGAGCGTCGCCGTGGACCACTGTGAGCGCGCGTCGATCCAGGAGTCGCAGCCATGGCCGTAGAGATGAATTGAAAGCTGTTTCGAGCACGCCACGATCCGCGAGTGGGAGATCGTCGCCGAGATCCGCGAAGAAACCCGGCAGATGATCTCTGAAGCCATGGACCATCGTGCGCAGCGCTGTTTCCGTGTGCCAGTGTCCGACAGTCGAACCGAGTGCCGGCGCTTCCCACCAACGAGCGTGGAGCTGAGCAAGCACGGCGACCGCATCATAAACTGCTTTGTCTGAGGGACGTTCGGGCCAGGGCGGATTCGTGTGACTCGAACGCAGGTCTTCGAGAATGAGCCACTGTTCTTTGCTGGCCGGCGTCGCGGTCGCAAGACAGCGAATCATCGGAGGCGACGGCAGCGCAGGCGCAAGTTGGCGGTAGAAGACGATCTCCGGCTCCCCACGCTCCGGCGCCGGTGATTCTTCGATGGCCCATTTCAGCAAGAGACGATCGGGAAGCGTGGGCGCGGACCCCGGCGCATACACCACTTCAAGAAACCATAGATGCGAAATCGGTGTTTCGATCTGCTTCGTGATCGCAACGCTGAGGATCGAACCCTCTCGAAGGCTGCCTGCGGCATAGAGAGCGGACGTTAGCTCACGTGGTGTCGTAGGCAGCGAATTCGGGGTCGGCACACGTTTTGTACGATTCTCGATGGGGCGCGGTTCTCCTTTCGACGCGACCGACCTGTCAATTTTGCGAGTAGATAACTAACTCACAACAGCTGAAGCTTCCTTCACGAATGAAGCCGTCTGCACAGCAAATTGCCGTACCTGAACAACGGCTGACATCGCCTTTGTGGGACACCCTGGTTCGCGTCGCCTTGATCGGCGGCCTCGCATTGCTGTGTTTCCGAGTGTTTTCGCCGTTTCTCAACTTGATGGTGTGGTCGATCATCCTCGCCATCACGCTCTACCCGCTGCATCAACGGCTCGCACGACGAGTCCGCAACAAACAATGGCTGGCCTCGACCCTGTTCGCCATCCTTGGCATCGCGTTGATCGTGGTCCCAAGCTGGTTGCTGATGAACTCATTCGCCGATTCCATTCGCGGTTTCGTCTACGCGGTGCAACAAAACACACTGCAAATACCAACTCCGCGCGAAGGCGTACGTAATTGGCCAATAGTCGGACAGAAGCTTTACAACGGCTGGTCGCAGGCATACAACGATCTGCCGGCGCTCGTTCAGACGATGCAACCAAAGCTTGGTGAAGTGTTGCGCGCTGCGCTTTCGATAGTCGCAAGCATTGGGAGAGGCATGTTGATGTTTCTGGCGTCGTTCGTCGTCGCGAACATCCTCATGGCGTACGGCGAATCAGCGGCGCGCAGCGGCCACGGTTTCTTCAATCGTGTTGCTGGTCCGAAAAGAGGCGAGGCGCTGGCACGACTTTCACTCGCGACCATCCGCGCTGTCGCGCTCGGTGTCATCGGCGTTGCGGCGATTCAGGCGCTGCTCGTCGGGTTGGCGTTGTTGTTCGCGGGCATACCGGTGGCGGGGATCCTGGCGATCGTCGCGCTCGTGCTGGGTATTGCTCAGGTGCCGGCGCTGATCATTACCATTCCGGTGATCATCTACATCTGGTCAAGCGGCAATTACGGCACCGGCGCCGCTGTCGCACATACGATCATCCTGCTGCTGACGGGCATGGCCGATAATGTTTTGAAGCCGCTGATGCTTGGCCGCGGAGTCGACGTGCCGATGCCGGTCGTACTTTTCGGAGCACTTGGCGGAATGGCGACTGGCGGGATCCAGGGAATGTTTGTAGGCGCGACCGCGTTGGCGCTCGGATACGAGCTCTTCCGGAATTGGATTGCGACCGCGCCTGACTCGACTCCCGCTCGAGGCTGAAACCAAAAGTCTGAAGCCTTTTGGGGCAAGGCCCCTACGATGACTTCTGCGAGCAGTCTACGACCTCGTTTCGAATTCCTTTCCAACAGATCCGAAACAATCAGCGTTAACTAACGAGATCCGCTACCTTCCGCCCGTCGCAGGCACGTCGCGGGAAGCAATATCGATCGTGATCATGAAACCGTTCGTGCCTTTGTATTCAAAAGCCTTGTCGCCGAGACGATAAGCCTCGACCTCGTTCGGCATCATGATGAACCCTTCGTTGCGTGGCACGCCGAAGTACTTCAGGTTCTTAATCACAATCGGACCGTCGCCCATCGCGGACATTTGCGGATGTTTCAGCACGACTTCGGCAACCTTGCCGCTGCCCAATCGCGCGCGCGCGCTTCTCGCCTCGGCTGTCCACTCCATGTCAGCGTCCTTCGCAATCGAGAACGAATTCCATTTGACGGGATAAACATGTCCGAGAATGCGGCCGATCGCTTCGCGCTGCTCTTTCGTAACGGCAGGATCGAACGTCAGCACTGCCCAGTCCATCTGGCCTTTCGAAAAATCTCCGCCCAGGTCGCCTGCAACCCAAAACTTCGCGCCATCGAGTTTGACGCCGCCTGATTGGCCCTTGTTCACCTTGAACGCGTTGTTGAACTTGCAGAAATGTTCGCTGCCGCCGCCGGCATGTCCGTGGTGCGAGGCCGGCTGCATGTTGAAGTAACACTGACAGAACATCGGGCAACTGCACGCTTCAATAATCGTGGCGTTGAAGTCCCAGTCACCCGCCGACTTTGCGGGCATCGACTGTTTGGGAGCAGTCATCTGGCTTGAGGTTGTGATCGCGAGTGCGAGGAGCAGCATTGCGGCTGCTATCACGTAAAGCTTCTTGGAGTTTCTCATCTCCGTCCTCCATGAATTTGGGATTTGAAAACGGAATCTGTGGGAGTCTCTGGGGAGACTAGCCCGGAAGCGGGGGAATTTGCTGCTGGCACTTTTAGACCCAAGCGAGACGTAAGTCAAGCCCTTCCAGCAGCATCGTTGTTGTTGGTTGATGCGTGGCGACTTTTGTAATCGCCGGATTTTCCGACCGAACGCGAATCTCCAGTCGCCGAATGATAAATCGTGGTGGTCCAAACATCGAACATCTCACCCTTCGGGTCGACAATTAAAGCACTAAAAAGAAAAAGAACCTACTTAGTTTCTCT
>DASTTS010000522.1:0-5855 GCA_035760085.1 Pyrinomonadaceae bacterium | reverse complement strand
CGTCATAAAGCGCAAGGCATAAACAGCGGGGGCAAGCCCCCTTCCTAACTTGTTCTTTTTTAAGGCGCTCAAGCATGGAACAAGTCAGGAAGAGGGGCTTGCCCCCGCTGCTTATGATTTAAATCGTTTCGCTTTGCAGATCCAGATCCAGCGAGGGCTCCTGGCGCATGAGTCGTCGCAGCAACAGTGGTGCGTCAAACATCTGTTCCAGCCCGCGCACAATCGCGTAACGCGGCTCGTCGGCAACGCGCACCGGCAGTTTGGTTTCGTCACGTAAGTAATCGTCTAAACCACCGAACAGCGCACCACCACCAGTGAGAATAATCCCTCGATCATAAATATCGCCCGCTACTTCAGGCGGAAGCTCGCCAAGCGTCGCGCTCACGCCCGCAACGATCTGGCGCACCACTTCCTGTGCAATCGGATAAATCTCACCCGCACTGATCTCGATCGAGCGCGGCATACGCGTCAGCACGTCGCTGCCGTTGACCGGAATCTCCTGCCCGAGATTCATCGGCACAGTTGCCGACGCGAGCTCGAGTTTTAGTCGTTCCGCGGTCCTGTAACCGATTAATAAACCGCGATGACGTCGAACGTGATTGGTGATAGCGGCGTCAATGTTCGAACTTCCGATCCGCTCGGCCCGCGCGCGAACGATTTTGCCGCTTGCGACGATCGCAACGTTAGTTGTGCCGCCACCAATATCAACCACTGCCGAAGCACGCGCATCGTCTGCACTGACGCCGGATCCAAAAGCCGCGGCCAAACCTTCTTCAATCATCCCCACGCGCCCGACGTGCGCGTGTTGCGCTGCACTCAGCAACGCACGCCGCTCAACCGGAGTGACGTCAGAAAAGACACTCATCAACGCGCGACGACTGAAATGTGAGATGCCGCCGCGGGCCAGCCGCACGAAATGCGCGAGCATCTCTTTCGTTCTTTCAAAGTCAGCCACCACACCGTTGATCATCGGCGCGATTACGTTGACACCACGTGCCTCGCGACCATACTGCTGCTTCGCTTCGCGACCGATCGCGAGCACTTCGCCGGTGACGCTATCGACGGCAATGAGAGAAGGCTCGTCGACTACGACGCCACGACCGCGCACGGCGATAATGGTCGACGCCGAGCCCATGTCGATCGCCATAAAATCCGAGATGAGATTGCGCATAAAAGCCATCGAGCGTCATCATAACGCGCGGCAGGCTTATCTTGTAAATCCCGTAAATCATGAAACCCTGTAAAAAGACTTAGACAGGATTTCAGGATTCACAAGATTTACATGAGTTGGTCGCTATCCAATCCCGATGTGTTGCGGTTTTTGCGTTGAATCGGCTCTTTAGTTGACAGGAGGTTTGTTGTTACTTCAGTCACCGAAGCATGCGCGGGTGCTGGAGGTAGTGCGGTGGTCGTCCCAGCCGCTTTGAATGCGGGTTGCACCGCGCTCGTCACGCTCCTGGTTGTGCCAGGATTGAGGGTGCGGTGCAGTTTCCACGCGCCATGAATCAATAAAAACAGTCCGTAACTCGCGAGCGGAATCCCGATCCCTATCATCGGCGTCACGATCCTTGCTCCAATTACAATGAACCACGGCAGCACGGTAAACAAAGCAAGCAGCAGGGTGATGATGCCGACGAATATGTTGTGATAACTGTTGCGCGCGTCTCGTGTGAGACGCAAAACCTCGAGCTCCGGAACATCAAGCACAAGAGGAGCACCACACCGGCGGCAGAAGTTTGACTCATCCACCACGGGGGTGCCGCAGGTGCGACAAGCCAGGACCGCCGAACGTTCCATCGCGAGCGCCGTTATAGCTTCCGCTTCACGCGCGAGCGTCTGCCGATCGCCTTTGGTCATTCGCATGTAGCTCTTGACCTCGTAGTTGAAGGTGGCGAGCATGGCGGCGTCGTTTGTCTGCTTCAAAGAGATCGTGAGCGTGGTGGGATAGTCGAGTACGTTTAGCGAACAGTCCCACTTGGCGGCGCTCTGGCTACCGCGCTTTGCGTAGAGCGGTTGGTCGCCGAGAACCTTATATCCAATCGTCTGAAGGGCAGTGACGAGGCGCGCTCGCACACTGCCGACATCGCCCGGAATGGCCAAAGTTAAATCATGATCGCTGACGGTGGTGGTGGATGTGTAATCTGTGCTCATGATGGGAAAAATACGAGGTTCGACACCACAGAGTTTCACTTGTAAATCCTGCAAATCCTGAAATCCTGTCTAAGTCTTTTACAGGATTCACAGATTTTCAGGATTGGCGGAGCACGACGATCGGATCGACACGCATGGCACGCTGCGCGGGAATCAGGCACGCCAACAACGCAACGAGCCCCAGCAACGCCACGATCATCACGAACGTGAGTGGATCGGTCGGAGTAACACCAAACAGCATGTTTTCGATGAAACGCGTCAAACCAAACGACGCAAACACACCAATCACCGCACCGGCACTGACCAGCACGAGCCCGCGACCCACGATCAGCTTGAGAATCGATCGCGGCTGTGCTCCGAGCGCCATCCGAATACCAATCTCGCGCGTGTGCTGCGCGACTGTGTAACTCATGACACCATAAACACCAATCACCGCCAGCAACAGCGACACACCCGCAAACACACTCAACAACGTCATGTTCATGCTCTTGTCTCTGACAGTGTTCTCGATCACGAGATTCATCGTATTCACCGCATAAATCGGCTGCCCGGAATCGACTGCCTGCACTTCGCGTCGCACAGCCGCGGCGACGTTGCTGTCGTCGATAGTCGAACGCACCATCAATCGCATGTTCCAACGCATGTCGGGCCAGAAATTCTTCAACGTGTACGGCGCATACAGCTCCGGCGCGGGCGGGCGCAGCAAACCATAGTTCTTCACGTTGCCAACGATTCCGATCACGGTCACGCGCGTGTCATCACCGATACGTTTTCCGATCGGATCTTCGTTGGGCCAGATCTGTTTCGCCATTGCTTCGTTGATCACTACGACAGGCTGATTAGTGTCACCTTGCTCTTTGCTGAAGAGACGTCCGCGAAGTAAAGGAATGTTCGCCGTCGCAAAGTAGTTGTCACTCACGACCCGAAACTCGACGAGCGGACCTTCGTTCGGCGGGTACGTTTTGCCTTCAACGGAGATGTTTGCGTTAGTCCCCATCTCCTCGATCGGCAGATGTGAAACGAGTCCCGCTGACTCGACGCCGGGCACGTTGTTCAGTCGTTCAAGCACCTGCTCATAAAAACGATTTGCGGCCTCAGCGTCTCTATATTTCTCGCGCGGCAACGAGATTTTCGCCGTTAGCAGGTTTTGCGGTTGAAGACCCGTTTGGACTTCGCGGATCCGCATCACGCTGCGAATCATCAAACCGGCGCCAATCAGTAAAACGACAGCCGCAGCAATTTCCACCACGACGAGGATCGGACGAAGCCATCCGCCCACAACTCCGGCCGACATCGTGTTGCCGCCTTCTTTCAGCGTCTCCTGCACGTCGGTTTTTCCGGCTTGTAATGACGGAATCAAACCAAACACAACACTCGTCAACATCGACACGCCTAGTGTAAACAGCAACACACGCGCATCGATCCCGATCTCCTGTGAGCGTGGTAGAAACGGAAAAGCGATCTTGCCGAGCACGCTCATGAGCCACCACGCGAGCGCGATTCCCATCGCTCCGCCAATCACAGACAACACCAAACCTTCGGTAAGAAACTGTTGGATCAACCGGCCGCGGCCGGCGCCGAGGGCGACGCGAATGCTGATCTCGCGACGACGAACCGTCGCGCGCGCAAGCAACAGGTTGGCGACGTTCGTACACGCGATCAGCAGCACGAAGCCAACTGCAACCATCATCATCAACAGCGGCGATCGCACAGCCGCAACCCACAACTCTTCGATCTGCATAAGCCGGATGCCGCGGCCATTTTTGTATTGCTCTTCGAGTCGCTGCGCGATCCCGTTCATCTGCTCGCTCGCTTGCGCAAGAGTGACGCCTGACTTGATACGTCCAATCACGAGATACTTGTGATCGCCTCGATTCGCGCGATCCTGCTCGGGAAAGACCAGCGGTGACCAGATCTGCACCGTGCGATACAGCGACGACATCTCGCGCGGCATTACGCCGACGACGGTGTACTTCTGTCCATTCACGTCGATATCCCGATTTATAATTCCGGGATCAGCAGCGAAGTTACGCCGCCAGAGATCGTCGCCTAGCACGACGACGCGCTGGTTACCGGCAACGTCTTCACCGGAGAGAAAGGTGCGGCCCAAAGCCGGCTTGACGCCGAGCACGTCGAAGTAGTTTGCGCTGACGCGAATGCCTGGAACGCGCAATGGTGTGTCAGCGCTGGCGAGATTGAAACTGGTGAATTGATACGCGGACATGCCGGCGAAGACGGTGCTCTGATTCTTCCAGTCTTCGAAATACGGCACCGACACGGAACCGAAACCGTCAGGCTTGAACGTTTCGGAAAGATCGACGAGTTGGGCTGATTCGGGAAACGGTAGTGGCTTGAGAAGAATTGCGTTAACGGCGGAGAAGATAGCCGTGTTGGCGCCGATGCCAAGCGCGAGCGTGAGCGCGGCAATGAGGGTAAAGCCCGGACGCTTCGCCATCATTCGAATCGCATAACGCAGATCCTGGATGAAATTCATCGCTTCTCCTTTTGAAACAGATATGTCCTATCGGACCAATAGGACCTACTTGACCTTCATCACCACAAACGTGAGATCGTCGTAGAGAGACATGCCCGCGCACCATTCCTTGACGCGCCGCGCCACCACATCGCGAATCTGATCCGCGGAAAGCGAAGCAATCGTTTTCAATATCTGTTCGATCCGCGTTGATCCAAACTCTTCGCCTTCCACGTTGAGCGCCTCGCTGAGACCATCGGTGTAAAGAAACAGCAGATCGTTCGGCTTCATCTGCACCGTTTCCTGCTCGTAGACGGACTCCTCAAACGCGCCCGCGACAAGTCCGCCGGAAGTGAGCTGTCGCACCTGGAAATCCGCGTCCGCCTGAAGATAAAGCGGCGGATTGTGACCCGCGTTCACGTACGTGAGACATTGCGTCGCCTGATCGAACGTTGCATAGAAGAACGTTACGTAGTGTTCGCCGTTCGTCGTGTTGAAGAGCAGTCGATTGAGCTTGCCGACGAGCGACGACAACTCGCTCGCTGAGCTGCTCGATCCATTGCGCGCCGTCAAACTTCGCAATGTGGCCTGCACTGTCGACATCAACAACGCCGCCGGCATTCCCTTCCCTGCCACATCCGCAATCGCGAGACCGAGCTGGCTGTTGTCGAAGTTGAGAAAGTCGTAGTAGTCACCACCCACACCGCGGGCAGGTTCGCAAAAGCCGGCAACTTCCATCCCCACACCTTTCGGAGCGCCGGATGGAAGCAGTCGCTGTTGTACTTCGGCTGCGAGTGCGAGCTCACGTCGCATACGTTCCTGCGCCACCATGCGTTCCGTGAGTCGCGCGTTATCGATGATGAGTGCGAGCTGCGCCGCGATCGACATCAGGAGCTCGCGATCAGCGACGGAGTATTGGAAGCCACGGCTTCTTGGTCCGAACGAGAGTATTCCCACCAGCTCGTTCCTCTGTCTGATCTGCACGAGCAGTGTCGATTTGAGCGACATCAAAACTTCGTGTTCAGACGCACGTTCCTCGCGTGTTTGCGGCAACACCGAATTTAGCGCTTGCGACCACGTTTCGATCTCTTTTGGTTCGATCAGGAGTGGCGTGGAGAGGTTCATCAGACGTCGCACGACGAACGCGCGCTTACCCAACTCACAGGGCTTGCCGTCGAGCTCGGTTTCGGCTGAACGTCCCTGGGCTGCGAGTACGCGCAGTTTGAAGTTT
>DASTTS010000521.1:0-17882 GCA_035760085.1 Pyrinomonadaceae bacterium | reverse complement strand
CAGTTCACGGCTAACCGTCGGGTGCCTGAGCAAACGCGTTCCCTGCGCCGCCACAGCAGCGGGCATTGCGATAGCCAGTACTAAGCCGAAAAAAAGAGTGCGTTTTTTCATTATCGTTCTCCACGCTGATCATGGACCAGGGCATCCGCTCCCTGTACTGACCCGATCCAGGAATAATTTCCGACTATTAATGCAAAGCTGAATTACGTGGCTTTGCACAAAAAGTCTGAAATCCCACCCACGGCAGTGGGTGGATTGGTTCAGATGCTTTCTAACCAAATCTAAATAGTTGCCATGGAATCCCACCAACGGTAGTTGGTGGATTGTTCAAGTCCTTTCTAAGAAAGTATTTGAAGTATCCACCCACTGTCGTGGGTGGGATTATGTTTCGGTTCGGGCTCTCTCTGTAGAAAGAATTTGAAACAATCCACCCACTGCCGTGGGTGGGATTCCGGAGTTTTTGTGCAAAGCCCGCGTGAGGGGTGTTTCTCCACAGGTGGTTAGGTCGTTGGCAAATACCTCCGAAAAATTACGGATATGTTTGTGCTTTTTTTCGCACGTTTTCCCGCAAGCTATTGAAGTTTATCGTGTTGAAAGTACAGTCCATAGGAAAATGAAACGCACATGGTGCGGCCATGATCCCGACGCATTCTCCCCTAGCTGTCGCTCTCCTCTTCGTGTCTCTCTGTACGTGTGTCCACGCGCAATCCACCGCATCAATCGAAGGCTTGATCACAGATCAACACGGAGCTTTGGTCAGTGGCGTGGAGATCACAGCCAGCGATCCGGCAATCGCTGTAACGCGCCGCGCGATCACTGATGATTCCGGCCGGTATCAAATCGCCGCGCTGCCGGTGGGAAACTACCGGCTGGAGGTTAGTGCGCGAGGATTTCAAACACGAGTCCTGGAACGCCTGCGGGTTGAAGTGGCGCGAAAGTTAACTCAGGACTTTCAACTTGAAATCGGCGATGTCGCGCAGGAAGTAACTGTAACCACAACTGCCAGCGACCTTATCGAACGCGCGACGATCTCGGTTGGCCACGTGATCGATCAGGAAAAAGTTCAAACGCTTCCTTTGAACGGCCGCTACTTTCTCGATCTTGGTTTACTGGTTCCAGGTTCAGTGACGCCGCCTCAGGGCGCATTCTCATCGGCGCCGATTAGAGGTTTGGGATCCTTCTCGATCACGACCGCCGGCAACAGGGAAGAGACCACCAATTACATTATCAACGGGATCACGCTTAACAATCTCACCAATAGCTCGATCACTTTTCAGCCTTCGATTGGCGCGGTGAAGGAGTTTAAGGTGGATAACTCCACCTTTAGCGCGGAATATGGCCAAAGCTCCGGCGCCGTCGTCAACATCGCCACGAGGTCCGGCGCTAGTGAATATCACGGTGAGATGTTTGAGTTCTTTCGGAATGACGCACTGGATGCGCGCAACTTCTTTACTTTCACTTCGAATGAGCCACCGCCGTTCAAGCGTAACCAGTTTGGCGGGCAACTCGGTGGTCCAATAATCAAAGACAAGGCATTCTTTTTCACTTCGTATGAGGGTTTGCGACAGCGACAAGAATTACCGATCAATAGTCTCGCGTTGAGTGATGCGCAACGCGCTGCGGCAAACGATCCCGTAATCCTGAAGCTGCTGGGTTTGATTCCACGTGCGAATTTTGTGGACTCATCCGGCACGTCGCGCTTTGTCAGCTCTGCAAATGCACTCGTGGACACCGATCAATGGAGCCTTGACGTCAGCTACAATCAGGACACCGACGATCGCTGGCACGGATATTACTCCGTCTATCGCACTCGACTTCTCGAACCAACTCGTAACGGCAATACCATTCCCGGTTTCGGAAACACCACGCTTCAGTTGCGGCAAGTGTTCACGCTCAACGAAACCCACATCTTTACTCCAATGCTCGTTAATGAGTTGCGGTTCGGCTTTAATCGCTTTAGCTCGGTCACTACTCCAAATGCACAACTAGATCCCGTTGACTTCGGGATCAATCACGGCATCACCGAGCCGATCGGTTTGCCGCAGATTAGCGTGGCCGGCGGGCTAAACTTTGGTGGACCATCGATCAATCCGTCAGGACGTGGCGATACCACTTTTATAATCGGCGACTCTTTGAACTACCAGCGGGGCAGACATTCATTAAAGGCAGGCGGAGAGTATCGCCAGTTTCTCAATAATAATTTCAGACAAGGCACGGGCAGTTTCAACTTTCCCACCGTCGCCGCTTTCGTTGGTGGTACGGCAAACTCGTTCAGCGTAACGCTTGGAAGCCAGTCGAGCAGCATCGCCGAAGGTGCGCTCGGCTTTTTCGTGCAAGACAACTTTAAAGTGGGGCCCACCTTCATGCTGGAGCTTGGTCTGCGTTACGAGTGGAACATGACACCCTCCGAACGTTACGACCGCTTTATTGCTTTCGATCCCGCGACGGCGTCACTTATTCGAGTCGGCACGGATCTGGATCAGGTTTACAAGCAGAACAGCAGGAACTTTCAGCCGCGTATTGGTTTTGCGTGGGATCCGTTTGGTGATGGGAAGACGTCCGTCCGCGCGGCTTATGCGCTGCAAACCGATCAACCGATGACAAGCATCGTCATCGGAACGACCACCAATCCGCCGCTCGCCATTCCATTGACCTTTACCGGTGCGATCAGATTCAACAACGCGATCAATCTGGCCGGACCTGCCGGGCTATCGCCGCAGTCGATCGCACACAACTTCGATAACGCCTATTTGCAGTCGTGGAACCTCAGCGTGCAACGCGAGGTGCTTCGCGATCTTTCTTTGTCGGTAGGTTACTTCGGTTCGAAGGGAACGCATTTGATTTCCCGTCGCAATCTCAATCAACCAGTTAACGGCGTCCGTCCGTTTCCACGATTATCTTCGTTAAGTCCGATACTTCCGGGTGCGAATCTCGGCAATGTTACGCAGGTCGAGAGCGCGGGAAATTCGAGTTACAACGCTCTTTGGGTGACAGCGTCGCAGCGGCTGACGCGTGGTCTGCAATTCAACGCCTCTTACTCCTGGTCCAAGTCACTCGATTACAACTCGTTCAGCACTGGAGGAATTGTTGGACAGGACAGCTACAACCTGCGAGGCGATCGGGGGCTTTCGGATTTTGACGTGCGTCACCGGTTCGTCTTCAGCGGAATCTATGACTTGCCTTTCCGCGGCAATCAACTTGTTGAAGGTTGGCAGTTGGCGGCGATCGTGCAAATTCAAAGCGGCAGTCCCGTAAACATTGTTACCAACAACAGCACGGTGAATGGAGTCGCGAATACGCTAAGACCGGACGTGACGGGACCGGTTGCGACAATCGGCACGGTCGAGAAGTGGTTTGATACATCTGTGTTCAACGCGGTGCCGCGTTTCGGTAACCTCGGCCGCAACGTGATCATCGGACCAGGCTTTAGTAACACCGATTTTTCAGTAATCAAAAATACGAGGCTTAGCGAAGCGCTGCACATGCAGTTTCGAGCCGAGACCTTCGACGTTTTTAATCATGCGAACTTCGGAACGCCGGGAACCGTCGTCGGCACTCCGGCCTTTGGTCAGATCACGAGTACGCGTTTTCCCACTGGCGAGTCCGGATCGTCACGACAGATTCAGTTTGCTGTGAAGTTCAGTTTTTGATTTATCGGAATGAAGCCGCGCATACACCGGATAAAGGGCAGACTTGTATTTGCTGTTGCGTTCGTCGTGTGCGCGTGTTCCCTGGTCGTTTCTGCGCAGGCAATTGAACCGAAACGCCTGGTCGTTCTTTATTGGGATAACAAAGATTTCCCCGGCAACATCAGGTTCGAGGAGAGTTTCAAGACACGGTTGCAACTGGGTCAACGTCAAGACGTGGAGTACTTTCCGGAGTACTTCGAGCTCAGCCGGTTTCCAGAAGAAAAACACATATCGGGTTTTCGCGATTACTTAAGGACGAAGTATGCGAATCGCTCTGTTGACGTCGTTGTGGCCTCGGCTGATGGACCGCTGAATTTTCTCATGAAGTATCGCTCTGAGATTTTTCCAAATACTCCGATTGTGTTTGTCGCAAATGATCCGCCCAAGCCCGAGCAGCTTGCGGTCTGGCCCGGCGCGACCGGGCTCCGCTACCAGAATTCTTACCGCGAGACTCTGGATCTAGCGTTGCGCCTCCACTCAAACGCGGACCACGTTTTTGTCGTGAGTGGATCTCCGCAGCGTGATAGTAGATATGAGAAAGCCGCACAGAAGGAACTGTCCGACTACAACGATATTGAGATCACATATCTCACCGACCTGCCTTTGCCCGCACTGATCGCCACTACGAAAAGTTTGCCGGCTAATTCAGTGATCCTTTTCGTCTGGCAACAAGCTTTGAACGAGCAGGGAAAACTTCTCGAGAGTTATGAAGTGCTGGCGCGAATTGCACCCGAAGCGTCGGCTCCGATTTATGGATTCAATACGGTGTCGCTCGGCTCGGGAATCGTCGGTGGTTATCTTCAGGGACCCGAGATGAATGGGGCAAAGACGGCGGAAGTCACGGAGCGGATATTGAGCGGCACTGACACTCGCAACATACCCGTTGAACGAGCCCCGCGCGTACCGATGTTCGACTGGCGGCAGTTACAGCGCTGGCACGTTGCCGAGAGCGGTCTGCCACCTGATAGCGTGGTGCGTTTTGAAGAGTTCACGTTTTGGGAACTTTACAAGTGGCGGATAGTCGGAACGTTCGCACTCCTGGTTTTGCAAACAGCTTTTATAGCTGTGCTGCTGGTGGAGCGCCGCCGGCGTCGCCGCGCCAGAGAAGCGCTAGCGCGGCTCAATGCTGAACTCGAAGACCGTGTGGTCGCGCGCACTGCTGCGCTCAATGCGAAGAGCCAGGAACTCGAAGCGTTTGCGTATTCGGTCGCTCACGATCTGAAGGCGCCGCTGCGCGGCATCGATGGTTACGCTCAATTGTTGTTGGAAGATCACATGGCAGATCTCAACGAGGAAGGCCGCGCGTTTCTCGGAACGATCCAGGATTCGGCGGAAGAGATGACCCAGTTGATCGACGATTTGCTCGAGTATTCGCGTCTGGAGCGACGCGAGTTCAAGCAGGATCGGGTTGAGCTTGGACCACTGATCAGGACGATGGTCGAGCAAAAGAAACGCGAAGCGACGGAGCACTCGATTGATTTCGTAGTGAATGTTAATGGCGGCAGGGTGCTGGCGGATCCGAATGGACTTATGCAATCAGTCAGGAACTACCTGGACAATGCGGTCAAGTTCACTGGCAAAGTTGCGCATCCGCGCATCGAGGTTGGTACGAAAGAAACGGCGCACACGTGTACGTTGTGGATACGCGATAACGGCGTGGGGTTTGACATGAAACACCACGATCGAATCTTCAATATTTTTCAGCGTCTGAACGCGGGTGAGGAATATCCCGGCACGGGCATCGGTCTGGCAATCGTGCGCAAGGCGATGGAACGCATGGGCGGCCGAGCCTGGGCCGAGAGTCAACCCGGTCACGGAGCAACATTCTATTTAGAGATTCCAAAGTGAAAGGGTACCGGGCGCGTTAGCGCCGGGTAGATTACTGAGCTTTAATAATGAAGATTCTTTACGTCGAAGATGACGCACGCGATGCCGACATCACGTTGCGGATGATGCGCAAGACGGCGCCCCATCTGCAATTCGAATCTGTGTCTTCGATCAACGCTGCCCGCGAACGCCTTGACCACCTCTCCGCCGCGCCCCTCGATCTCGTACTCACCGACATGCGCTTGCGCGATGGTGACGGTCTTTCTCTGCTGAAGCACATTCGCGAAAACGACCTGCCGCTGGCGGTGATTGTCATCACTGGCTCAGGTGACGAAGAGACCGCCGTCGCCGCACTCAAAGCGCGAGCAGACGATTACGTTGTCAAAAGCAAAGATTATCTGAAAGAACTGCCAGTCACCCTCGAAAGTGCGCTCAATCACTACCGCGCCGGCGCCGCCCGGCGAGTCCCATTGCAAGTCCTGTACGCCGAAAGCGATTTAGCAGACGTTGAATCCACGCGCGTCCATTTTGCGACAAACGCTCCTCATTTGCGGTTGAACGTCGTCTTCAGCGGGCGAGATGTGCTCGCCGCTTTAGGAAAAAATAGCGGTGGACCACGCTATGACGTTCTCCTGATGACGGTTGACCTTCCTGATATAAGCGCGATTGAGGTGCTGAGAGAGATCGACGGCACGCTCAAGCAGGATCTGCCGGTGGTATTGCTTTGTCGAGTTGAGGACGTTGAGATCGCACGGCAGGGCCAGAAGCTCGGAGCCGCAAATTACGTGCTGAAGAATCCGGGCTACCTGTATGAGCTACCGTTGCAAATAGAAGATGCACACGCTCATGCCGAGCTTAAGCGACGAGAATCAGAGTTACAAAGAAGCGAGGATCGAAACCGTGCGCTGCTCAGTGCTATTCCGGATCTAATGTTCGTGCTAACCAGCGAAGGTACCTATCTGGACTATCACGCCAAGACCGACGAGCTTCTATTCATGCCGCCCGAGGAATTCCTCGGGAAGAAGGTATCCGACGTGATGCCACCGGATGTTGCGACGCAGTTTTATAACGTTTTCGCACACGCGTCAGATAAGCCGTCGCTGCTGGAGTACAAACTTCCCAGGCCTGACGGCGATCACTATTACGAGGCATCCGTCGTCACGTGTGAGGGTGACAAGCTCCTGGCGATTGTTCGCGACATCACGGAGCGCAAGCTGGCGGAGGAGTCACTCAAAAGCGCGCTGGCCGAAGTGCAGCAGTTGAAAGATCGGCTTCACGAAGAAAATATTTACTTGCAGGAAGAGATCCGGGTAGCCAGTGATTTCGGAGAGATCATCGGACAGAGCGAAGCACTCCGGAAGGCGCTGCGTCAGGCTGAGAAGGTCGCGCCGCTGGACACGACTGTGTTGGTCCTGGGCGAAACCGGCACGGGCAAAGAACTATTGGCCCATGCCATACACAGGCATAGTTCACGGAAAAAGCACCCGTTAGTAAAGGTCAACTGCGCGGCGTTGCCGGGTCCGCTGATTGAGAGTGAGTTGTTTGGTCACGAGAAGGGCGCCTACACCGGTGCTGAGACGCGACGGCTGGGACGGTTTGCACTCGCCGATGGCGGTACGCTGTTTCTTGATGAGGTGGGCGAGCTCCCGTTGGACTTGCAGACTAAGCTGTTGCGAGTGTTGGAAGAAGGCGAATTTGAAATGCTCGGCAGTAGTCACACTATGAAGGTCGATGTGCGGTTGATTGCGGCGACGAACCGTAATTTGTCTGAAGCGGTAACGCGGGGCACTTTTCGTTCTGACCTGTACTACCGGCTGAGTATCTTTCCGATTGTTATGCCGCCGCTACGCGAGCGCCCCGAGGACATCCGTGTACTGGCGGCCCACTTCGTCAAACAACTGAGCGCGAAGCTTGGCAAACAGATCGAATCGATACCGCAGAACGCGATCAATGTCTTGCAGAACTACGATTGGCCGGGGAATGTCAGAGAGCTTCGGAATGTGATCGAGCGTGCAGTGATTGTCACGCAGGGATCGAAGTTGCAGCTTACGGACACGTTTGATCGATCAACTCTCACGGATGAATCCCTGACCGCAGATCAGGACCAGGACATTGAAGACGAAACTCTCGAGCAGAGCGAGTACAGGCTGATCTTGCGCATTTTGAAGAAGGTTCACTGGCGAGTGGAGGGTCCCGGCGGCGCTGCTGAATTACTCGACGTCCACGCGAGCACGCTCCGCTCACGCATGAGGAAACTCGGAATCAACCGGCCAAAAGTCCAGGCCGCGGATGAGAATGGATGAAAGCAAACAACTGTAGGGGTGGCCCTCCGTGGCCACCCCAGCGTTGAAAAATAAGCCTGGGGCGGCCACGGAGGGCCGCCCCTACAGTTGCTCCGAATTCTATTGCCAGCCGCCACCGAGGGCTTTGTAGAGTTGGACCACGCTCAGTAGTTCATCGCGTCTTGCAAGGGCCAGGCTGCGCTCCGCATCGAATAGTTCCCGGTCAGCGTCCAGGGCTTCGAGCAGAGTCGCAACACCACCCGTGTAACGCAGGTACGAAAGCCGCGACCGATCGCGCAGCGTTTCTACCAGCAAGGTGCGCTGTGCGCGAACGTCTTTAGTCTTTTGATACGCAATCAGCGCATCCGAGACTTCCCGAAACGCATCCTGAATAACTCTCTGATACTCAACCAGCAAAAACTCACGCTGCGCCTGCGTGAAGCGCACGTTCGACTTCAAGCGCCCGCCCGTGAAGATCGGCTGTGATATCTCCGGCAAAACACTCCACACACTGCGGCTGCCACTAAACAGACTCGTGATCTGTCCACTCTCATAGCCGACAAAGGAGCTCAGCGAAATCCGCGGAAAGAACGCCGCTTTCGCAACCCCAATGCGAGCATTTGCGGCAACCAGATTGTTCTCCGCGGCGCGTATATCCGGACGTCGTTCGATCAGATCTGATGGCAATCCCGCCGGAACAGCCGGAGGCATCGGCTGTTCAGTTAAGCTGAGCCCGCGCGCAATTGCAGTGGGATTTTTGCCGGTAAGAAAACTGAGAAGATTTTCTGTTTGCTGGATCGCCTGCTCGAGCGCCGGTATCACCTCGGTAGCGTTGTAAACCAACTCTTCAGCCTGGCGCACGTCAAGCAGCGTTGACACGCCACGTTGTTGTCTCAACGTGATGATGCGTAACGACTCCTGTCGCGAAGCTAGCGTCCGGCGCGAGATGTCGAGCTCGAAGTCGAGTTCGCGCAAATTGAAATACGCCGTCGCGACGTCGCTTACTAAGGTAGTGATAACTGCGAGGCGCACTTCCCGAGTCGCGAGGAGATCTGCCCGTGCCGCTTCCGTCGATTTTCTTAGTCGTCCCCAGATGTCGAGCTCATACGTGAACAGATTCATTAAAACGCTTCCGAAAGACCGATCGCGTTGTACCGGTTCCGGTAGATCGAAGGCTGAGCTGCGCGATTGCCGTTGATTGAGGACGTCGGCACTGGCGCCTATCTGCGGAAATTGATCTGATCGTGTAATACCAAGGTTGGCCCGCGCCGCATCCACACGAGCGACAGCTTCACGCAGGTCGTAGTTGTGAGCGAGAGCGTCATGTATTAGATCCTGGAGCGCCTGATCCTTGAAAACGTCAAACCACTTTAAGTTTGCGAGCGATTGCGGATCCGGCTGCGGTGCAGGGTCGGCGCGATAAGTTGAAGGTGTTTGCACCTGGGGCCGCGAGTATTTCTGGCCGGCAGTGTAAGTGCAAGTCAAAGAGAGCAGCAGCAGAGAGACGACGACGCGTTTCATCAGTGCTCACCTCCCGCAGCGGCCGGAGCTGTTACAGGAGGAGGAGGCACTGCTTCCCTCGCGCGGCGCTTGCGGCCCAGTCCTTCGATGAAGGTGAAATTACCGGGAATGATGAATACGCCCAGGCCCGTGGCTACGAGCATGCCGAAGAACACGCCGACGCCCATCACATTCTGTGCGCCGGCTCCGGCCCCGCTTGCTTTCATCAACGGCACCACACCAAGTATGAATGCGAAGGCCGTCATCAAGATCGGCCGGAACCGCAACCTGGCGGAGGTGAGTGCGGCGTCTTCGAGAGAGGAGCCTTCCTCATGCTTAGCCTTCGCAAACTCGACGATCAGAATCGCATTCTTTGCAGCGAGCCCGATCAGCATCACCAACCCTATTTGCACGTAGACGTTGTTGTCGTAACCAAATAGCCAGACGCCGAACAACGCACCGAGCGCGACGAGCGGTGATCCCAGCAGCACGGCCCATGGCAAACGCCAGCTTTCATACATCGCCGCGAGCAACAGAAAGACGCAGATGATCGCGAGGATGAAAGTCGGAGCAGGTGGCGGTGCGATCTTCTCCTGGTAAGAAAGCGATGAGTAAGAAAAACTCATTTCGCTGGGCATTGTTTGGGCAAAGACTTCTTCGAGTGCGGCAAGCGCCTGGCCCGATGTGTAGCCGCGTGCCGGAGCTCCGGTGAGTTCCACTGAGCGCAACAAATTAAAGCGCGTGGTGATCTCGGTGCCGGCGATATCGTCAACGCTCACGAGCGTGGAAAGTGGGACCATCGAATTGGTCGTCCTGGACCGCACGTAAATCCTGCCGATGTCCTCTGCTTTCAATCGATCGCTCGACTCCGCCTGCACGTAAACGCGGTACAAGCGTCCAAAGCGATTGAAGTCGTTGACAAAAGCTCCACCCATCGCTGTCGACATTGTTTGAAATACTTCATTGACCGGAACGCCGAGCGTCCGCGCTTTTTCGCGATCGAGATTCACTTTGACTTGCGGATAGTTTGGATCGAATGAAGTGAAGATATTGCCGAGCTCCGGTCGCTGGCGTGCCTGGGTAAGGAATGCTCTGGTTTGTTCCCCGAGCTGTTCTATGGTCATTGAACCGGTGCGATCCTGAATCAGGAAATTAAAGCCCGATGCTGCACCAAAGCCGCTCAACGTCGGAATATTGAACGGGAAGATCACGCCCTCAGGAATTGCTGCAAACTGTTTTTGCAAACCAGCCATGATCCCTTTCACGTGCAATGCTTCACCATGACGTTCTTCCCACGGTTTCAAACGAGCGAAGAGCGAACCGTAGTTGGGTTGGTAGGTGTTCGTGACAACACCGTAGCCACCGACGGTTTGATACGATTCGATTCCTTCCGTCTTGGCGAGTATCTCTTCGACTTTTTTGAGCACTTCGCTGGTACGCGCCAGAGAAGCGCCCGGCGGTAGCTGTACGTTGACACCAAAAATGCCCTGGTCCTCGTCAGGAATAAATCCGGAAGGAATTGCCTTGGCGAAGAAGCCCGCGCCGAGAACGACAATGCCGATGATGCCGATCGTCAGGATCCCGCGACGGACCAGCAGCCGTGATACGTGCACATAACCGCTCGTCGTTACATCGAACACCTTGTTGAAGCCACGGAAGAAAGCGCCGAGTGGTCCTCTCATCGGTTTCGGCTCTCTCAGCAACAACGCACAAAGAGCAGGCGTCAGTGAGAGTGCATTGAACGCTGAAAGAAGAACCGAAATCGCAATCGTCAAAGCAAACTGCTTGTACATGCTGCCGACCAATCCACCCAGGAGGGCAACAGGCACAAACACGGCTGAGAGTATCAGCGCGATGCCGATGACGGGCGCCGACACCTCACTCATCGCTTTGATGGTTGCCTCTTTCGGAGACAGACCATGCTCGAGGTGATGTATTACTGCTTCGACCACCACAATCGCATCGTCAACCACGATGCCGATCGCCAGCACGAGTCCAAACATCGAGAGTGTGTTGACTGAGAAACCGAGTATGGGGAAGAAGATGAATGTGCCTACGAGAGAGATCGGAATCGTGAGCAGCGGAATGATCGTCGCACGGATGTTCTGCAAGAAGACGAAGACGACGATAGTAACGAGTATTAATGCTTCGACGAATGTTTTCAGAATTTCATGAATGGAAGCCTCAACTGCCGGAGTTGTGTCGTAGACGATCTTGTAATCCATGTCGGGTGGAAAGAGCGTCTTCGCATGCTCCATCGTCTCGTAGATCGTTTCTGCCGCTTTGAGCTGATTGGCGCCAGGCAGAAGGTAAACTGCCATCGCACCGCCCGGCTTGCCGTTCAGGCGGCCAAACGAGTTGTAATCCTGAGAGCCGAGCTCGGCTCGTCCAATATCTTTAATACGGACCACCGCGCCGGTTGAAGACTGTCGCACGATAACGTTTTCAAATTCTTCGGGAGTGACGAGTCGACCCGGTGCGCTGAGCGTTTCGGTGAACTCCTGATCGGTGGGTGTCGGTGCGCCGCCAACTTTTCCGGCGGGCGCCTGAAGGTTTTGTTCTTTGATCGCTGAGATTACGTCGGCTGGAGTCAGTCCCAACTTGGCCAGACGGTCAGGTTTGATCCAAACGCGCATGCCATAGTCAGTGCCGCCAAATAAATCGACCTGTGCGATTCCGGGAATACGCAGAATCTGATCGCGCAGGTTGATGCCGCAGTAGTTGATCAAAAAATTTGCATCGTAAGCATCTTTAGGTGAGAAGAGGGAAACCACCATCAATATGCTCGGACTCTGTTTCTTTACCGTTACACCTTGCTGGTTGACTTCAGCCGGAAGCCGAGCGGCGGCAGTCGAAACGCGGTTTTGAGTGAGGACATTGGCCGTATCCTGATCGGTGCCGACTTCGAAATTGACGTCCAGCAACATGCGACCGTCGCTGGTGTTCGACGACTTCATGTAAATCATGCGGTCGACACCGTTGACTTCCTGCTCGATGGGAGTTGCGACAGATTGTTCGACAGCTTCTGCGGACGCGCCCGGGTAGGTTGCTGTCGCTCGAATGTTGGGCGGCGCGAGAAACGGATACTGCTCGATCGAGAGTCCGCGAATCACGACCACACCGATCAAGAGCGTCATAATTGAAATGACGATGGCAACAATCGGGCGCTTGATGAAGAAGTTAGACATGAATAGTCAGCCTCCCTAGAGCTTCGTAGTTGCATCGGGTGTCGCGGGATTTACCTGGCTTCCCGGTCTAACTTTTTGCATTCCCTCGACGATGACGCGGTCGCCCGGGTTGAGACCTTCGAGCACGATGATGTCCTTGTCGGCTTTGTCTCCGAGTTTGATACTGCGCACTGAGACCATGTTTTGTTCGTCGACGACGAGGACAGTCTTTGCGCCCTGCATCTCCTGAATAGCTCGTTGCGGAACGAGGATCGCATTTTCTCTTTCTGCCACGGCGACGCGCAGCCGCGCGAACTGTCCCGGGCGCAGATAGCCGCCGGGGTTAGGGAACACAGCTTCGACCTTCAACGTCCCGGTGGTCGGGTCAACGGTGCGGTCCAACACCTTGAACGTTCCCTGATATGGATGAGTGCTTTCGTCAGACAGAAGCAGATCGAAGCGCAGGTCGCCGGCTCTCTGTCCGGCCGTTTGCGGATCGGTGAGTTTCAGGTATTCAATCTCGCTGACACTGAAATCAACAAGCAGCGGGTCAGACGCTGAAACGGTCGCCAGCAGGGTGGCGTCGCCACGACCCACGAGGTTTCCTTCATCAACTTGCAGAAAACCGATCACGCCGGAAATCGGAGAGAAGATATTGCAGTAACTCAGATCGAGCTGTGCCTGTGTGATTCGTGCGTTACTGGCAGAAACTTCTGCGCGCGCACGCTCAATCGTGTACTTCACTGCGTGTTCGAGATTCGTTAGATTTGCCTGTTTCGCATCGACCGAGGCTTTCGCCGATTTCTGAGCAGCGACGGCCGCATCGAGATCCTGTTCCGTAACGGCTTTTTCCTTTGCCAGGGGAGCGAGGCGATTAACGTCCTGATCGGCCCGGGCGAGAACTGCCTGTGCGTCTGCCAACTCGGCTTGCGCCTGGAGTACGTCAGTTCGTTGCTGTGCCTGGGCCAGATCGGCTACGGCCTTTGCCGCGATTGCTTTGGCCGACTGCAAGGCTGCTTCAAACGGACGCTTATCGATCTCGAATAGAAGTTGGCCCTTTCTTACCGCTGCGCCTTCTTTGAAGTAGACCTTCTGCAAGGTTCCTTCAACGCGTGCGCGCAGCTCCACGGTGTTATCGGCCCTCGTTTGTCCGACGTACTCGCTATAGATCGGCACCGTTTTTTGACTCACTGAAGCGACAACCACCGTTGGTGCAGGTGGTTTAGCGGCGGCGGTGTGTTCACCGCTTTTCCCGCAACTCGCGCCGATCGTCAATGCGGCTATCAGAATCGACACCGCCAGTGAAACTGAGAGACTTCGCGGAGGCAGAATCTTCTTCATCGTCACTCCTTTGTGGTCAAAGACGCTGGTTTTGGGAAATGTTAGTTTCGGGGTGTTTAGGCTGATACTGGCAGAATTGACAGTGCAGGCGAGCAAACAGTGAGTGGTATTGCTCAAATTCGAGCGATGCTAACTGAAATTTCAGTCGCGGCAATGATCGTGTCTTTGTGCCTGTTGCTTCATGCGGCGACACTGCTGTTTATGGCCGAATGCTTGTTGCGGCGTCGCGATTACCTGGAGCGGAGCGGTGGCAAGAGGCATTACGCCATGCTCATGATCGTGCTCTTTTCGGGGATCCTGTTCCTTCATATAGTTGAGACGAGCCTTTGGGCAGGGTTCTACTACACCCGCGGGTTATTTCCGAACTTCGAAACCTGTCTCTATTTCTCGCTGACGAGCTATACGACGATTGGCTACGGCGACGTGTTGTTGCCGCAAAGGTGGCGCTTGCTGGGCGCCATCGAGGGGATCACGGGAGTTTTGCTGTGCGGAATCTCCACCGCCTTCTTCTTCGCCGTAATGACGGCGATGTTTCAAATCCGAATCCAGCAGTACAAGTCCGTAGAAAGGATCTGAACTATCCACCCACTGCCGTGGGTGGGATTGAGCCAACCGCACTGTAAGAAGTAACAGGTACTACGGAGGCACAAGGAGTCGTAGAAGTAACTGTAGGGGCGGCCCTCCGTGGCCGCCCCATCGTCCCATTCAACTTCTCAGTAGCACGAGGAGGTTCCATGCGTAAGCGAAGGTTGATCATAGTTGCTTCGGTCTTATTACTGGCGCTGGTCGGTACAAATCACTTTGTCGGTGAAGCACAGGACGATCAGGACCGGCTGGCAGTTGGCAAGGGCAATGGAACTCTCAAAGTGGGAGATCAAAGGTTCAAGATCACTTCCGTGATCGTGAAGTTAATGCAGGATCGTAAGGCCGAGATTACCCTCATTTCAGATATCACCGTCTTCATGAACGCCACCTGGTCCAACGCCGAGTCGCAGCACGAATTCGATCTCCAGATTACGGGCACTGAATCGCGTATCGGTCTCGACGGTAGCGGAAAAGTAGTGCTGAGCGCTGACAGTAAATCAGTTGCGCGGCTAAGTTTGAAAGGCGTCAGCCGTACCACTCAACGAGCGGTAGAGGCGAGCTTCGAAGGCAAATGACCAGCAAAGAGGCATAAAAAGCACAAATGAAAATCTTAATAATCATCGTTCTGATCTCATTTGGGACCATCACGGTAAATGCGCAGAAGGTTAAAGTTACTTCAGATCCGGGCGCTGATTTCACGCGGTACAAGACGTACGCATGGGATCAGGGGATGTTTTCGAATCCGATCATCAAGCAACACATCATCGTGGCGGTGGACGCAGCGATGGCGTCAAAGGGATTTCAGAAAGTGGCACAGGACGGCGACCTGATCGTGAGCGCCCTCGCTTCAACCGAAAGCGATTTGACGATGACGAATCCGAGTTGGCACCCCTCGCTGAATTCCATTTCAACCGGAATCCCCGCGAGCTCTCAAGCCTGGCCCGTGACCAAAGGGACGCTCGTCGTCGATCTCTCAGACGCAAAAACGAAAAGCGCAATCTGGCGTGGTTCGGCCACGGACACACTCGAACATGGTCCAACAGGCGATCGCTTACGCGATGCGAAGACTGTAGAGAAGCCGATCCGGAAAGCAGTCGAAAAAATGTTCAAAAAGTTCCCGCCGCAATCGAAAAGCTAACCCTTTCGATTTCCTCACTGTAAAAACTAACAGTTACGGCTGGAGTTGCGTCTCCATAAAGTCTGTTGATGGTCTAAAACCGTCAGCACGAAAGGACTCTCATGCGACTCGTAATTCACCTTACGGCTACCGTAGTTTTCCTGTTGATAGCCGCACCCAATGTGACGTCACAAACTCCGGAACGGCCCGAGAATGAGATCGAAGTACGAGGCATTCTTTCAGTTCCTTCGGGTGAAGCAAGCTTTACTTCAAGTGGCGCTGCCGGTTCGGTCATCTCGTTCGAGAATGACTTCGATTTTCGCAACGAACTGGGTTTCGAGATTCGTTTCACACACCGAACTCCAAATGGAAAACACAAGTTTCAGGGCAGCTATGGTCAAACAACCTGGAACCGCAACAGAAGCCTCAGTCGCAGTTTTACTTTTCTCGGCGAAACCTTTGTCGCAAATCTCGATACGTCTGCCGATCTGCGACTCAGCAACTTTCGCGCGATGTACGCTTATCGCTGGGGCAACGAGAAAATCAGGATTGGACCAATGGGCGACATGGGCGTCATCAGCACTCGTCTCAACATCACGGGCACGACAAACAACGGCACCAGATCCGGCAGCGGTAAGATCACGAAGTTTGCGGCCACAGTCGGATACGATCTCGATTACGATCCCACGCCACACATAAACATCTTCAATAATCTTGGAGCAATTGCGTTTCAGGGCGAACGTCTCTTTCACGTTGAAGGAGGAATACGAGTGTACGCGACGCGAAATTTTGGTTTTAGTGGAGGTTACAAGGCGGAGCGCTACCGGGTGGAAAAAGACGATGATTTTCTAAAGGTAATCGCGCATGGTCCATTCTTTGGCGGCATATTCCGCTTCTGAGAAGCAAAGATGAGCTGGGCCGATAAATATCGTTTCAAGTTATATGTCCGTAACTCGATCTGGATCTCTCCGGTTTTGAGCATCCTTGCAGCTATGTTCGCGGTGATCTTGATCAACCGCATCGACCGCGCGATAGGTTGGCAGATAAACATCGGTGTTGATACTGCACGAACCGTCATGGGAACGATTGCGGCCTCGATGCTTACCCTCGTAGTTGTCAGCGCCTCAGCCGTGCTGGTGGCTGTCCAGCTTGCCAGTGCGCAATTGACCCCGCGCATCATTGTGCTGGTTTACCGTAGCCGCCTTCGTAAGTTTTGTGTATCGGCATTTGTGTTTACGTTTACTTTCTCGGTCAGCGCGCTCGTTCGCATCGAAGGCTCAGTACCGCTGCTCACCAGCTATGTCGCTGCTTATGGCTTTCTGATTAATCTGGCGCTCTTTCTTTACTTCATTGACGAAATGGGGAAGACACTGCGGCCGAGTACAGCTCTTCAGAAGGTCGGTTATGCAGGCCGCGCAGTGATCCAGGGTGTTTATCCTTCCAGGCTCAAAAAAGAACAACCCCTGATCGCGAAACCCATCGAGACGCTGAAGAAAGATCCACACCGTCTTATCACCAACGAAGTTGATGGCGTTGTACTCGCGTTCGATCTAAACGGTTTGATGGCAATGGCTGAAAGCTCAAACTGCCTGCTTGAATTAGTACCGCAGGTGGGCGACTTCATTGCCGCAGGTGATCCTCTGTTCCGGATCTTTGAGGGTGGCCAAACTCTTTCTGAGGACACATTGCGAAACTCCGTTGCCATGGGCCAGGAACGTACTCTCGAGCAAGATCCGACATTCGCGTTTCGCATCATTGTTGATATCGCCTCGAAAGCACTTTCGCCGGCTATCAACGATCCAACTACAGCCGTACTGGCCGTCGATCAAATTCACCATCTGCTGCGCAACGTCGGGATGCGTAATCTGGCTGAAGGCCGCGAGACTGACAGTCAGGGGAAACTCCGGCTCGTATATCGCACTCCTGATTGGGAAGATTTTGTTCATTTGGCGGTTACTGAGATCCGGCAGTATGGCCGCGACAGTATTCAGATCATGCGACGTCTCAGAGCAATGCTGGAAAACCTGATCGAGACGTTGCCGGAGCGGCGTGCGCCCATGCTTCGTCTGGAGCTTAGTCTTTTGCAGGCATCGGCAAAGCGCGTTTTTGAAGATCTTTACGATCAGTCGTTAGCGGAAACAGGTGATTTGCAGGGAATGGGCGGTGGCGAGTATCGCGAACCGGGTGTACCTGCGATCGCTTAAGCGTCCGGCAGTCGTGCCGTAATTTGAGTTTTCTCTGCGACCCTCGGCGTAACTCTGCGTCCGCTGCGTTGAAATAGCTCTTTAAACGCATAGAACGCAAAGATACGCAGAGAACCGCAGAGATCGTGCCGTAATTTGAGTTTTCTCTGCGGCCCTCGGCGTATCTCTGC
>DASTTS010000520.1:0-6116 GCA_035760085.1 Pyrinomonadaceae bacterium | reverse complement strand
CGTGCTCGGCGCGGGCGTTGCCGGACTACAAGCAATCGCGACAGCAAGACGTCTCGGCGCCGTTGTCGAAGGTTACGACGTACGCGCAGCCGCAGGCGAGCAGGTGAAGTCACTCGGAGCAACATTTCTCGAAGTCGATCTCGGAGGAATCAAGACTGAAGACGCGGGTGGTTACGCAGTCGAGCTCTCGGACGAAGCGATGAACCGCGGGCGCGCGCTGATCGCCGAACACGCAAAGACCGCGGACGTAATCATCACGACCGCACAAGTGCCAGGCAGGCGCGCTCCCTTACTAATCACTGAAGCAGCAGTCAACGGAATGAAGCGTGGCTCGATCGTCATCGATCTCGCAGGCGCAACCGGCGGCAACTGCGCGTTGAGCCAGGCAGATGTGACTGTCGAACGCGATGGCGTCACGATCGTTGCACCAACGAATTTACCGGCGACGATTCCGGTTCACGCAAGCCAACTCTACTCGCGCAATGTCACCTCATTTCTTTCGCTCTTGATCAAAGACGGGCAGCTACAGATCGACATGAAGGACGACGTTGTTGGACCATCGTGCGTGACTCACAATGGCGAAGTCGTGAACCAGCGCGTCGCAGCCGCGTTACAGGCTCAACCAGGGTAGGAGTAAACGAATGCCGTTAGACGATCCCGTAGTTCAAAAAATACTTTTGATATCGGCGCTTTACGTTTTTGCGCTCGCGGCGTTTCTTGGTTACCAGGTGATCTCGCGTGTGCCGCCGCTGCTGCATACGCCGCTGATGTCGGCGACGAACGCGATCTCGGGCATCTCGCTTGTCGGATCGATCGTCACCGCGGGTGCGCAGTACAACACCGTCAGCACGATTCTCGGTTTCATCGCGGTTGTTTGTTCGACGACAAACGTTGTCGGCGGCTTCGTCATTACTGATCGCATGTTGAAGATGTTCAAGAGGAAGGAAATCGCGAAGAAGGACTAAAACCCGCCCTTGCAATTCTACTTCATCGAATTCAGCTACCTGCTCGCTTCAATCTTGTTCATCCTCGGATTGAAGGGGATGAGCCATCCCGAAACGGCGAAGCGCGGTATGCATCTCGCCGAGTTTGGCATGTTGATGGCCATCATCGGCACGCTGATGCATCACGAGATCATCACTTACACGTGGATACTTGCAGGTCTCGCGATCGGATCACTTGTCGGACTCGCAATGGGCTTGTGGGTGCCCATGACTGCGATGCCACAACGAACTGCGCTCTCACACGCGTTTGGTGCCTTCGCAGCGGCACTCGTCGGCATCTCCGAGTTCTACCGGTTTGGCGGTCATCTCGAGAACAGAGTCATGATGGGCGCGCTCGGGTTCGAAGTAATGCTGGGCGCACTCACAACCACCGGCAGTTTGCTCGCTTTCGCAAAACTCCAGGGTCTCGTGCGCGGCACGCCGATGACTTACAAGGGCCAGAACATTTTCAACATGGCCCTGCTCGCGGTGACGATCGGAATCTTTATTTACCTGATCGTCGTGCCCGGCTCGATGCCGTTGTTTTTCACTATGGTGGGTCTCGCGTTCGTCTTCGGACTATTGCTGGTGATGCCGATCGGATCGGCTGACATGCCCGTGGTGATGTCGCTGCTGAATTCCTACGCCGGACTCGCATCCGCAGCGACCGGCTTCGTACTTTCAAACAAAGTGCTCATCATCGCAGGCACGCTCGACGGGTTTTCCGGATTCATACTCTCGATCCTGATGTGCCGCGCGATGAATCGTTCGATGACGAACGTTTTGTTCGGCGCGTTCGGAAGCGCAACGACAGCCGCAGCCGGTGGCGAGCAGGAAGGGTCGATGCGCGAAGTCGGACTCGACGACATCGCGACACAACTCGCTTACGCGAACAAAGTCGTCTTCGTGCCTGGCTACGGACTCGCAACTGCGCAGGCACAACACGCCGTGCGCGAGCTCGCAGACGTGCTCGAGAAGCGCGGCGTCACTGTCAAATACGGCATCCATCCCGTCGCGGGCCGCATGCCCGGACACATGAATGTGCTGCTTGCGGAAGCGAATGTTCCGTATTCAGCGCTCTACGAGCTCGAGCAGATCAACCCCGAGTTTCCAACCACAGATGTCGCTGTTGTCATCGGAGCAAATGACGTTGTAAATCCCGATGCACGTGACAATCCGGGCAGTCCTATCGCCGGTATGCCGATTCTTGAAGTCGACCGGTCGAAGTCAGTCGTGGTCTTGAAGCGTGGTCAGGGCAAAGGTTTCTCTGGTCTTGAGAACCCTTTGTTTTTTAAGCCGGTAACAGGCATGCTCTACGGCGACGCGAAAGACACGCTAACGCGACTGGTTCAAGCCGTGCAGCACGCATAGCATCATGTAAATCCTGTCAATCTCGCTAATCCTGTCAACAGCTTAGACAGGATTTCAAGATTCTCAGAATTTACATGATAGATAAATCATTTTTCTGGAGACTCAATGCAAAGATTCTTAACCTCCCTCGTGTTGGCGAGTTTGCTCGTCAGCACCTTTCCAGCGACTTACGCCCAGCGCGCTGCTGACAAATCAAAGAAGTCAGCCGTATCTGTAACAACTCAACGCGGCATTGATACGATCGCGGCCAACCAGCTCAGAGATTATTTAACGTTCATCGCGTCCGACGAAATGGAAGGACGCGACACACCATCACGCGGGCTCAACACAACCGCGAAGTTTCTCGCGTTGAATCTCGCGCGTTGGGGCTTCAAACCTGCCGGCGACGAGGGCAGTTTTTTTCAACGCATCGATCTGCGACGCGAGCGTGCTGATGCTGGTCAGGCAACAGTCGAATACGGCGGGCGAACCCTGGTAGCGGGAACGGATTACTTCCCGGTGCGCGGCGCCGGGAATGTCAGCGGTCAACTCGTCTTCGCTGGAAATGGTTGGTTTTTGAAGTCGAAAGACATGGACGCATACAAAGGCATCGATCCAGCCGGACGAATCGCGGTGATCTTTGGAAGTCCCTCTGGTCTACCACGCGGCACCGGGCCCGCCGACTTCCGCGGCAAGCAAGGTGAAGACTTCATGAACCCGACTGACTACGCGCGCAGCAAAGGCGTCGTCGGGTTGATTTACGTCCCTGACTTTCAATACCTCGCCAACTGGCAACGCAATCGCCAACGCACCTCAACTGTCGTCGCGAAGTTTCAACCACAAACAAGCACGCCACTGCCGACGATCGTGATCTCACCGGAGATGGCGAACATCTTCTTTGCAAATGAGCGGCAGTCGGCTTCAGTAATCTTCAACACTTCGTACGGCTCGGGCAGCACCACACTACCGGCACCGTTTCTTCTGAACGCGCAGAAAAAGATCACGATGAGCGTCACGAACAATACCGAGACCGTGCCGACGCAGAATGTCGTTGCAGTTTGGGAAGGCAGCGATCCGGTGCTGAAAGCTGAATACGTTGCGCTCGGCGCGCATTACGATCACGTAGGCAGTGGATGTCCGCCGAATGGTACTGACACGATTTGCAACGGTGCAGACGATGATGGCTCCGGCACGACCGCGTTGCTGGGAATGGCGGAAGCACTCGCGAAGGCGCCGACAAAACCGAAACGTTCTGTGTTGTTTGTTTGGCATTGCGGCGAGGAGAAAGGTTTGTGGGGCTCACGTTACTTCACTGAAAATCCGACCGTGCCGCTTAACCAGGTTGTCGCGCAGATCAACATCGACATGATTGGTCGCAGTAAGAAAGAGGGCGACACGAACTCGCGCAACACCGATCTGACTGGTCCGAATGCGGTTTACCTGATCGGCTCCACGATGATGAGCACGGAGCTCGGCGAACTCGTCAACAGCGTGAACAAGTCGTTTCTGAACCTCACGTATGATACGCGTTACGATGACCCGCAGGATCCGCACCGGTTTTTCTTCCGCAGCGATCATTACATGTATGCGCGCAAAGGGATTCCGATCATCTTCTTCTTTGATGGTGAGCACGAGGATTATCACCGCGCGGGCGATTCGGCTGACAAGATCGACTACCAGAAGATGGAGAAGATCACGCGCACGATTTATATGACGTTGTGGGAGATTGCGAACCGTCCGGCGCGGTTGAAGGTTGATAAGCCACTGCCGGCGCAGATTTCGGGTAGCACGAATTAACGCGGATCCGAGCCCGCTGATTTTTCGGATAATAGTTTTCGATAAGCTTCGGCGCGTGAGAGACCAAGCTCACGCGCCGCTTTTTTGAGTGCGGCGCGGCGGTCCAGACCATCCTGCTCAAATCGATGAACTAACACCGCAACACTGACCCTTTCCGTCACAACCGCGCCAATCACATTACGATCGATCAGCACCACGATCTCTCCGCGAATGTCCATCTTTTCCGCGTAATCCGCGCTTAACTCGCTCAACCTTCCACGCCTGATCTCTTCATGTAACTTCGTGAGCTCTCTTGCCACAACAGCTTCACGCTCGCCGAGTATCTCGTAAGCATCTTTGAGTGTTCCGGCGAGACGATGCGGGGCTTCGTAGAAGATCAATGTTCCGGGAACTGATTGCAGCTCGCTCAATCGTGCGCGACGGGCACTCGCGCGCGCCGGTAGAAAGCCTGCGAAGAAGAACTCGTCTGTCGGAAGCCCGGCTGCAATCAACGCTGTGATAAGAGCACTTGGACCAGGGATCGGAACCACGGGAATATCGCTCTCGATTGCTGCGCGGACGAGTCGAAAGCCGGGATCGCTGATCGACGGTGTGCCGGCGTCGGAAACAACAGCGATGCTCGTTCCCTGTTTCATCCGATCGATTAACTCGGTGGCGCGTTGCTGTTCGTTGTGTTCGTGATAACTGATTGTCTTCGTAGTGATGCCGTAGTGATTGAGGAGCTTGTGCGTGTGGCGCGTGTCTTCACAGGCGATTAGATCGACGTCCTTGAGAACTTGCAGCGCGCGATGGGTGATGTCTGCGAGATTGCCGATCGGTGTGGCGACGAGGTAAAGGGTGCCGGGCATGGTCGCGCATATCTTAGACAGTTTTTTGACAGGATGACAGGATTTGCAAGATTAACAAGATAAGAACAGTTAAAGGCCCTGGCGTCTGGAGCCAGGGCCTTTGGCAGGGTAGACCAGCAGGTAACAAGCGGAAGTCAGATGCGGGTTAGTACCGAGGGAATGGAATTCGTCTCCACCAATCGCTGTTGCGATTGTTGTTGCGATCGTTGTTGCGATCGTTGCGGCGCCAGTCGTCATCGCGATCGCGGCCGTAACCACCGCCGTAACCGAAACCGTAGACGTTGCTGATGTAGCGCAACTCTTGCTGAATCTGCGACCACTGTGAAGCGGTGCGTCCATCAAATCCACGACGCGAGAAACGATCTAAGTCATCCGCTTCCTGGAGCACTCTGCGTGCTTCGTTTGAACTACGATTCAAATCGCGGCCATTGCCGACTCGTGATTTGAGATCGCCAACAGCATCACGAAACTGGTGGACCTGGTTGTTGATCTGATCTTCACGATTCGAGCCGTTGACGCGGCTTCGATCGAGGGCGCGGTCCATGTCGCGTTCGAAGTCTTTTGCGAGACGATCGAGACGGTGTACGGAGTCGCGGAGTCCGCGATCGTCGTAGCGTCCGTAACCGCGGTTATCACGTCCCCATTGCGCGGAGGCTGCGGCGGGTAAAGCAAGCGCCAGGATTGCCGCAGCGAAAATTGAAAACTTCAGTGTGTGTCGGTTCGTCATTTCTGTATTTCTCCTCAGTAATCCCTCGGGCGCGACTTCAACGCGTGTACCCGATGTCGTTACGGAGTGTTTGGCAAGCGCCGTGCCTCTGCGGAAATCAGGGGAAAATCGAAAGATTTCAACAGTGGAAGTGCCAAAAGGTGCAGCAACCAACGAAAACGTTTCTCACGCAAAGGCGCAAAGGCGCAAAGAAGACCCAAGGGCTTCGGGAGCGCCGTGCGTCTTCTTTGCGCCTTTGCGCCTTTGCGCGAGAAAGCTTCTTTAGCGACGTTGATTGAGAAGAATGTAGAGATGGCGCCGGAGGTCAGCTTCGAGCAGGAAGTGATTTTTTTCTATCGACTTCCATGCGGGGGCGCCGCTCCTGGATCGCGCTAACAGCAACTCTTCATTCGCGGCTTTGATCCCAAGGTG
>DASTTS010000519.1:0-3611 GCA_035760085.1 Pyrinomonadaceae bacterium | reverse complement strand
TCGGTCACGATCTGACGAGGCGACATCTCGTCAAGCCGCGCCTCTTCATCAACTTCTCCAGCCAAATAAATAACCATGATTTCCTGTCAATCTCGAGAATCCTGTAATCCTGTCTCACAGCTCCTCTACGATAATGTTCTGATTTGAATAAATGCAGATCTCACCCGCAATACGAAGCGACTCCACCGCGATCTCACGCGCCGAGAGATCCGTATTCTTGAGCAGCGCACGCGCGGCGGCGAGGGCATACGAGCCACCCGAACCAATCGCGAGCACGCCTTCGTCCGGCGCAATCACGTCTCCATTGCCCGACAAAAGAAAAGAAGATTTCTTATCAGCAACGACGAGGAGCGCTTCGAGATGTCGCAACATCTTGTCAGTGCGCCACTCTTTGCTCAGCTCGATAGACGCGCGCTCGAGATTCCCGTGATACTGCTCCAGCTTGCTCTCAAAGCGGGTCAAAAGTGCAAAGGCATCGCCGGTCGCACCGGCAAAGCCCGCCACAATCTGATCGTTATAAAGCCGCCGCACCTTCCTGGCACTGGCTTTCATCACAGTCTCACCCATCGTGACCTGCCCGTCTCCGGCAAGCGCCACATTGGCGTCTTTCCTGACGAGCAGCACTGTTGTGCTACGAACCCGATTTTTTTCCGTTTGCATTTTCTTTGACGAGACTATAGGAACTCGTTTCGATGTAAGTCAAGGACGCCTTCCGGCGGTGTAGTGATGTAGTTTTGCGTACATAGGTTATGATAGCGGTGGAGGGAATTGGTCCGCACCGAATGACGCAAACACGACCACGCATCGGCATCCCGATGCGCATCGAACAAACAACGAATCGTTTTTATCTGGGACGGGATTACAGCGAGGCTGTCGAGGCTGCCGGCGGTATCCCTGTACACATCAGCTTGATCCCAAAAGCAGACTACATTGACTCCTTAGTCTCAGAACTCGACGGTATCCTGCTTCCCGGAAGTGACTCTGACGTTGATCCGTTACGTTATGGCCAGCAACCTCATCCGCAGCTCGGCACGGTTCAAACCATCAAAGACGAAACGGATCTGCTGGTCATCGCCGCGGCCGAACGCAAAGGAATACCGATATTCGCAATTTGTTTTGGAATGCAGGTGCTGAACGTGTCGCGAGGTGGAACGTTGATCCAGGACATCAACTCGCAAGTGCCGGGCGCGATCAAACACGAGCAGGGACCGCCACGCGATCGTCCTTCGCATCGCATTCGCTTGCACGAGAACACGCGACTTTCTGATATAGCCGGTGCGGTTGATGCACTCGTCAACAGCCATCATCATCAGGCAATCGAGTCAATCGGCGCTAACCTGGTTGCGACAGCCTGGTCCACAGACGGGGTTGTCGAAGCACTTGAGGATCCGCGGCCGGATCGGTTCATCGTCGCTGTGCAATGGCATCCTGAGCTTGGCTGGCAGAATGATCTGTTTTCTCAACGTCTGTTCCGGACATTCGTTACCGAAGCCACTCACGCTCGCGAAGCAGATCTCGTGTCCGTCTCCACACCTGCATGAATCAATCGGCGAAAGCGTTGGGGCTTGCAGGCCGCGTTGCAATCGTGACCGGCGGATCGAGAGGCATCGGAAAAGCAGTGGTCGAGTTGCTCGCTTCCTATGGTGCGCACGTGGTTGTGAATTATGTCAGGGATGAAGAAGCCGCGGCAGCGACAGTAAACCTTGCACAATCTCACGGCGTAAAAGCTTTGGCGATTCAGGCGGACGTCTCGCAGCTTGATCAGGCCGAGCGACTGGTTCAAGAAACAGTTGAACATTTCGGGCGTGTTGATTTCCTGATTTGCAATGCCGGCATCTGGGAAGGTGCTGCGGTGGAATCGCTTTCGGAAGAGCTTTGGAACAAGACGCTCGACATCAACCTTAAAGGCACGTGGTCAGTCTGCCGCGCAGCGGTGCCGTTAATGAAGCAACAGCGGTTCGGGCGAATCGTGATTGTCAGCTCGACAGCAGGGCAGCGAGGTGAAGCTAATGTTTCCAATTACGCGGCATCAAAAGGTGGACAGATCGCTTTCACGAAATCGCTGGCGCCTGAGCTCGGATCGTTCGGGATCAATGTGAACTCTGTCGCGCCCGGATGGGTCGAGACTGAGATGACTGCGGACGTGTTTGCCGATGCGGCGCAACGCGAGTGGATCGGTAAAGGCATTCCGTTAGGTCGAGCGGCAACACCGGAAGAGATAGCCGGACCGATCGTGTTTTTGTGCAGCGAGTGGGCGAATCACATTACAGGCGAAGTGCTGAACGTGAATGGTGGATCTGTACTGTGCGGGTAATTGTGCGTGACCTCTCTCGTCCTGGAGACATTCATGTATGACTTTAACTATTGAAGAGCGCGATACGAAAGACGGGCGGCCACGGAGTGCCGCCGCCCGTACAGTTGATCGTCAGCGTGCAAAGGAACATGTCGAGCTGGGACTTGAGAAGTTACTTGAAGACTGCTCGATGGTTCGAGGCGCACGTGTTGGTTTGATCTGCAACCAGGCATCCGTCGATCACGGCTATCGTCATGCTGCTGACTTGCTGCACGAGCATGCTGACATTCAACTGCGCGCACTGTTTGGCCCGCAACACGGAATACGCGGCGACGTGCAGGACAACATGATCGAGACCGGCCACAGCATCGATCGCAAAACCGGTCTGCCGGTTCATTCGTTGTACAGCGAAACACGCGAACCGACTGACGCGATGCTGCAAGACATCGACGTGCTGGTTTTCGATATGCAGGACGTCGGCTGCCGCATTTACACATTTGTTTACACGCTTGCGAACTGCATGCGCGCCGCACAGCGGTTAGGAAAGAAGGTGATCGTTTGCGATCGTCCGAACCCGATCAACGGCGTGAGCATGGCTGGGAATATTCTTGAACCGGAATACGCATCGTTTGTGGGCCAGTTTGCGCTTCCAACTCGTCACGGCATGACTGTGGGCGAGCTTGCAAGATTGTTCAATGAACATTTCGGGATTGGCTGCGATATCGAAGTGATTACGATGAATGGCTGGAAGCGTGAGTTCTGGCATGACGACACTGATGCGCCGTGGGTGATGCCGTCGCCAAACATGCCGACACTCGATGCAGCAACAGTGTTCCCGGGCACAGTGCATTTCGAAGGCACGCAGGTTTCAGAAGGAAGAGGAACAACGAAACCATTCGAATTGATCGGTGCACCTTACATCGATCCCGACGACTACGCAGATCGACTCAACGGGCTTGGGCTCGCAGGTGTGTATTTCCGAAGCTGCGTTTTTCAACCGACATTTCAGAAGCATGCGGGTGTTAGCTGCGGCGGCGTGCAGATTCACGTGCTTGATCGCGATGCGTTCGAACCGTGGCTTGCCGGCATTGCGATGGCGAAGTTTGCGCACGACATGTATCCGGATCAATTTCGCTGGAAAGTTCCGCCGTACGAATACGTTTACGACAAGAACCCCTTCGACGTGATCAGTGGAACAGCGAAGATCAGAGAAGCGTTTGAGCAGGGAATCGCGCTTGATGATATCGCAGAGTCGACCAAAGGGCCGCTTGCAGAGTTTAAAGAATTACGTGAGCCGTACCTTTTGTACCAGTAGAGA
>DASTTS010000518.1:0-13207 GCA_035760085.1 Pyrinomonadaceae bacterium | reverse complement strand
GGGAGAAGAGGTCCCCTTAAGAAATGGAGAAATACATGAACCGGCTTTCAATGTTTGCAGAAGAAATCAGTGCCGTTAAAAATCTACTGGCCGAGGTCACATCTCAATACACCTCCGTCGAAAGTGACGATTTCCTCAAAGAGGCGACTCTCATCGCACACCAAATGCCGAAACGCATTTGTAGGTTTCTCAACGACTTCAAACAACTGGAGTTGCCCTCGGGAGCCTGCGTGATTTCCGGTTATCCCGTGGACGATCAAAAGATTGGTCCAACGCCTGCACACTGGAAAGTCAGACCGGAGATCTCTCCGGCGTTAGAGACGGAGATGTTGTTTGTCCTGCTGGCGTCGCTGTTGGGCGATCCGATCGGCTGGGCCACTCAACAGCGCGGTTACATCCTGCACGATGTAATTCCGATCAAGGATGATGAAAATGCACAGATCAGCACCGGAAGTTTGCAAACGATCTGGTGGCACAATGAGGACGCCTTTCATCCTTACCGCGGAGATTATGTCGGTCTGATGTGTTTGCGAAATCCGAATCGCGTGCCCACCACTTTTGCCTCGATCGACATGATTGAACTTGACGCGAAAGTGAAGGACATTTTGTTCGAACCGCACTTTGTGATCCGTCCGGACGAATCACATAAGCCGAAGAACAACGGAAATCACAACGGAAACGGAAACGGGCACGTTCACAATAAGGGAATTGATGATTTTGTGGAGATTGCCTATACTCAAATTCAGCAGTTGCAGGTTGATTCGCCGAAACTATCGGTCCTCTATGGTGATCCGGGATCGCCGTACCTGCGGCTCGATCCCTACTTCATGGATCCTCCTGAGGATGATAAGGTGCAGTTTGCACTCAACTCGCTGATTCATGCGATAGACGCGTGCTTAGCTGAGGTCATACTGCAACCTGGCGACTGTCTTTTTATCGACAACTATAGATCGGTGCATGGGCGAAAACCATTTAAAGCGAGCTATGACGGAACTGATCGCTGGTTGAAGAGAATTAACATCACCAGAGATCTGAGGAAGTCACGCGCGGCGCGTCGTTCCTGCACCTCTCGCATAATCTGTTAGCGGGGCGAGTTTTCGAAACACGAGAAGAACAATGGGAAACCTCATAAACGACATTCGCTACGGAATCAGAGGACTCAGGAAACGGCCTGGATTTACTCTCATTGCGGTGATTACTCTCGCGCTGGGTATCGGCGCCAACACCGCGATCTTTTCGATCATTAGCGCCGTGCTGTTGCGCCCGCTGCCTTACGTCCAATCAGAAAACCTGGTCGTGCCGTGGGGCGATCAAGACGACATGCTGCACCAGGCAGCCCTCAGTTATCCTGACTACGCGGATTGGCGCACAGACACGCAAACACTCGAATCCATCACCGCTTATCAGCAGGCCGGGACGCTGCTACGGCTGCCTAATGTCGATCCCGAACCCATCTTCGGCGCGAACGTTGATGCCAATTTCTTTCAGTTGTTGCGCATTCAACCGGAGCTGGGCAGCGTTTTCACGCGCGAACATGATCAGGTAGGTGCACCTCCCGTCATCGTGATCAGTCATAGCTTATGGCAGCGCCGGTTCAATTCGGATCCGCAAGTTATTGGAAAGCAGATCAGAATCGGCAGCACGAGCGCTACTGTGATAGGCGTGATCCCCGCAGACGTTCACTTTCCGCCGCGAGCGAACAGAACAGACTATCTGCGTCCACTCGCGCAGGATCTGGGAGAAGTCGCCAGGGAGCGTCGGGTGTTTACACTGCCCGCGGTCGCACGGCTCAAGCCGGGCGCGACTATCGCGCAGGCTGAGAACGAGATGAGACTTATCGGGCAGCGTTTGGAACAACAGTATCCCGATAAAGGTTTCCGGCTCGGTGGCAGGCTGATCACGTTACAGGAATCGTTGGTCGGTAACTCGCGGACGTCCTTGTTGGTACTGTTCGGCGCAGTCGGCCTGGTGCTCCTGATCGCCTGCGCGAACGTGGCGAATCTGCTGCTCGCGCGCGCAGCTTCGCGGCATCGTGAGATGGCGATTCGAACAGCGCTGGGAGCAAGCCAGTGGCGTATTGCGCGCCAACTCCTGACTGAGAGTCTGTTGCTCGCAGTGCTGGGCGGCGTCATCGGGTTGCTACTCGGAGTTTGGGGCGTCAAGTCGTTCGCTGTTGGCAGTCCCGTCGATATGCCTGGTCTGAAAGACGCTGGACTTGATCCGGCCGTGTTCGGGTTTACGGCTGCCGTAACGTTGTTGACCGGAATTCTATTTGGCCTCGCACCGGCGCTTTCCATCTCGCGCGTCAAAGTGCGGGATGCACTTAAAGAGTCTGCACGTGGCGGCGGTGAAAGCCGCGTGCGTCAGCGTCTTCGCGATCTGCTGGTGGTTTCCGAAGTTGCACTTTCGCTCGTGCTTCTCATTGGCGCGGGATTGCTGGTCAGTAGTTTCGTGCGTCTGCGCGATGTGAACCCCGGCTTCGATGCGAATAACGTTTTGACTACCAATATCGGTCTTGCCAGCGCGAAGTATCCGGATGCCGAAAAGCAATCGCGTGCGTTTAGCGAAATGTTGGGAAGAGTGGGTTCGGCGCCAGGTGTTGAGGCAGCCGCGGTAATCTTTCCGTTACCGTTTAGTGGCGTCGGTGCGGCAAACACTTTTCTCATCGACGGCCAACCTGTGTCGCGGCCGGAAGACACGCCCGTGGCGAACTACCGCGCCATCAGCTCTGATTACTTCAAAGTGATGCGCGTGCCTGTGCTGCGAGGACGCACGTTCAGCGAACGCGATGGCGCGAATGGACCTCCAGTGATCATCGTGAACGAGTCACTTGCTCGCCGCTACTTTGGAAATGCGGAGGCGCTGGGCCAGCACATAACCATCGAGCGTGCTGACGTTTCGAAGCAAGTTAAAGCAGAGGTGGTCGGCGTCGTTGGTGACGTGCGGCACGAGGGTCTCGACACACTCGCAGGTCCGGAGTTTTACATACCGTACCAACAAGCGCCTGAGCCGGAAATGGATCTGGTGGTTCGCACTACGAGCGTCAACATGGCTGCCGGCGTGCGCGATCGAATCAAAGAGGTCGATCCCGAGCAGTACGTTCCGGCCGTTAAATCGCTGACAGACTTGCTCTCTTTGTCGCTGGCGCGTCGACGTTTCGACACGTTGTTGACCGGATTGTTTGCCGGTCTGGCGCTGCTGCTCGCAACTGTAGGTATCTTTGGTGTCACAGCCTATGCCGTCACGCAGCGCACCCGCGAGATCGGTGTGCGAATGGCGCTCGGGGCACAGCCGCGAGATGTGTTACGTCTCGTGCTGGGACAAGGATTGAAACTGATCTTGTATGGCATCGGCGCCGGTTTGGCGGTCGCGTTTGTATTGACGCGTGTGTTGAGCACGATGCTCTACGGCGTCACCTCGACGGATCCGTTAACTTTCATCGCTGTCTCACTTGGACTCATCTTCGTAGCGCTATTGGCCTGCTACATCCCGGCTCGACGCGCAACAAAAGTAGATCCACTGATAGCGCTGCGGTATGAGTAAACGCTCATACCCTGCGCTGCCAATTTTATTCTCCAACTCTTCGAGTCTTCTCTGCGATCCCGGCGTCTCTGCGATCTCTGCGTTTAAATATTTCTCACGGCTAACTTTACCGCAGAGATCGCAGAGGCGCAGAGATCGCAGACAAAGATAAACACGCCACGTAGAAGTAACCCCATTTCAAAGGTGTTTGAATTATGGAGCTTGGGCTCGTGCAGCAAGTTGCGGCTCCTGTTGAAAAGCAGTCTTCTTCCCTGGCTGACGCAGCCGTCTGCGCTCCCGTAACGAAGACAGGGAAGGGCGCTTCCAACGCCCATCACGGTGAGATCTTTCAAGGTGTCATCGAAGGGCCGGACGGCCGCTTGCATCGTGGTCTCGTCTCTCTGCCGTGTAACATCTTCTATTCCGAAGCCACCTTCACACCCGACCATACCGGCATAGTTAAAGTCACACCGCCCTGGAAAGTAAAAGCCCGCAAAGCCATCGAGCTCATGCTGTCCAGAGACAGACAAAATCGACGAGGCGGCCACTTGCACATTCAAAGCAGTGTGCCCATCGGCTGGGGTCTGGGCTCATCAACCAGTGATATCACGGCCGCTATCAGGGCTACGGCAGACGCCTTTCGCGAACGAATAACACGGAGGGAACTGGCTGCTCTCGCAGTCCAGGCTGAAATCGCTTCGGATTCCACGATGTTCAAATACCCACTGGTGCTTTTTGCACAGCGCGAAGGCGCGATCCTGGAACAGTTCAGCGGACAACTTCCCGGTCTGGCAATCGTTGGGTTCAACACCGACGCGACCAGGAAAGGCATCAACACACTCGATCTCGCACCGGCGCGATATTCCTGTTGGGAAATTGAGGCCTTCCGTCCGCTCATTGGCTTGCTGCGACGCGCAATCGAAACACAGGATCCGAAAGCCATAGGCTGCGTTGCGACCGCGAGTGCTTACATCAACCAGAGCCACTTACCGCTGCCTCACTTCGATCGATTAATCAAGATCAAGGAGACGGTCGGCGCTCTGGGCCTTCAGATCGCTCATAGCGGCACGGTTGCTGGTTTCCTGTTCGACCTGCACGACCCCGATAAAGAACATCGCATCAATCATTCAAAGAGGCTCATTCACGAAACGGGCTTCCGCGAAACATGGCACTTCCACATTGAGGCTAACGACGGCGGTGAAACAGGATGACAAGTATCTTGTGAATCCTGTAAATCCTGCAATCCTGTCAAAAACTACCAAACCCAAAGGAGATCAACATGGACGAACGAGAAGACACGACGATCTATAAAGTGGTCGTCAATCACGAGGATCAATATTCAATCTGGCCTGCGGATCGTGAGAACGCGTTGGGCTGGAATGATGCAGGCAAAACCGGATCAAAAGCAGAATGCCTCGCTTACATCAAAGAGGTATGGACCGACATGAGGCCACTTAGCCTGCGAAAGAAAATGGCACAGGCGGGGTAGAGCTATGGCTACTTCAACAATCATTGCAGGACCAGCTTCAACGCCGTGGCTCGCCGGTGTTAAGCCGAACATGAGAGCAACTCTGAGGCTCTTTTGTTTCCCATACGCCGGCGGTGCTGCGACGATTTTTCGAACCTGGCAATCTGAGCTTCCTCAGGAAGTTGAGGTTTGTCCGGTTCAACTCCCCGGCCGCGGCAGGCGTCTGAGAGAAGCGGCCTACACGGACGTGCATACCCTCGTCCGGGAACTGGCCCCGGCTCTGTTTCCGTTTTTCGACAAGCCGTTCGCCTTCTTCGGCCATAGCATGGGAGCGACGATTAGTTTCGAGTTGGCACGCTATCTCAGCAGAGAGCATCACTTGCTGCCGCGGCATCTTTTTGTCTCCGGGCGTCGTGCACCGCACGTGCCTGCCGGTCACGCGCCGACTTATAACCTGCCTGATGCTGAATTCTTCGTTGCGTTGCGCGATCTCAAGGGCACGCCGCACGAGGCACTCGAACACCCTGACTTAATGGAGTTGCTGCTACCCCTGCTGCGTGCGGATTTCGAGTTGTCAGAGACTTACACTTATTTGGATGGTCCAACACTGGATTGCCCGATCAGCATCTACGGCGGGGACGAGGATGACGACGTCCCGCGCGAACATCTCGAAGCGTGGGGCGCGTTAACTACGGGCAGGATCTCGTTGAAGATGTTTCCGGGGGACCATTTCTTCGTGAATACTGCGCAGCCTGCATTGCTCAGAACGCTGTCACAAGAGCTTCAATCACACCGTCGATAACCAAAGAACTTATTTTAGCCGCGGATTAACGCAAATTAACGCAGATCTGCGTTTATTCGCGTAAATCCGCGGCTAAAGAAAATGGTTTTGTCCCATGACCAAAATAGCTCCAACAGTAGTCGAGTCAGTGGTGTTACCGAAATTGATTCGACTCGACACCAATCTATACGGCGCCGCATTTTCCCTGATGAAACTTCTGCCGGCGCGTTTCATCCTCGATCGCGCTCGCGATGCAGGCTTGCTTCACGAAGGAAGCGTAATCATCGAGACGACCTCCGGCACATTCGGCTTAGCGCTCGCGATGTTATGCAAACTGCGCAAGTACAAATTGATTCTCGTCAGCGATCCGGCCATCGATCCTCCCCTCCAAAGACGGCTCGAGGACCTGGGCACGACTGTCGAGATCGTGCGGAAACCCTCTCCGACCGGCGGCTTCCAGCAAGCGCGACTCGATCGTATGGCCGAAGTGCAGGCGGCACACCCGGAACATTTCTGGCCGGCGCAATACAGCAATCCGCATAATCCCGGATCGTATGCTCCGTTTGCCGAGTTGCTCACGGAAACGATCGGCAAGATCGATTGCCTCGTGGGAACGGTTGGCTCCGGCGGATCGATGTGCGGCACGAGCCTGTACCTGCGCCTACTCTTTCCGCAGCTCAGGGTGATCGGAGTTGACACTCACGGAAGCGTTATCTTCGGACAACCTGATCAAAAGCGTATGCTGCGCGGACTCGGCAATAGTCTTATGCCGCCAAACGTCGATCATTCGGCGTTCGACGAGATCCACTGGGTCAACGCGGCTGCTGGTTTCACCGCGACGCGTGTCCTTCACAAGAAACATGCACTTTACATGGGACCGACCAGCGGCACCGCATATTTCGTGGCGCAATGGTGGGCCAGGCGAAATCCGGAAGCTACCGTTGTCGCGCTGCTACCGGATGAAGGCTACCGGTATCAGGAAACTGTCTACAACGACACGTGGTTACACGAGCAAAAACTTTGGCTTGACGATCTGCCCGAAGCGCCGGTGCGCGTCAATCATCCACTCGAGGTTGGAAGTGATTGGTCGTGCATGGATTGGAATCGGCATACTTATGAAGAAGTAATGGGCGCGCCTTTTTCTGTTGAAAAACATGATGCACTCGTGGCTGGCATTCGTTGAGAGCAACACGAGCGGAACCGGACGGCTCTTTGCTCGCGCTGCGGCGCAAAAGGGATTCCGACCGATCCTGTTGAGTGATAATCCTGAGCGTTACAGTTACGTTTCGCAGGATGGAGTCGACACACTCACGGTCGACACGCAAAGCGAATCGTCGTTGCTTCATGCGTGCCGGCGTCTTGCCGCGGACGCCGGGTTAGCCGGAGTGACTTCGAGTTCTGAGTATTTCGTTTCCACTGCTGCCCGCATTGCTCGCCGCCTTCGCCTGGCTGGACCATCTCCGGTCGCGGTCCGCGAATGCCGCGACAAATTTAGACAGAGACGACGATTGGAAAGGGCCGGCGTGCCCATGCCGGCGTTCCGGCGTGCGACGTCGATCAAGAGTGCGGTCCATGCGGCACAGGAATTAGGTGTACCCGTCATCGTCAAACCTGTAAGCGGCTCGGGAAGCGTTGGCGTCAAGCTATGTGTACGCCTTGATGAAGTTGGTGCTCATGCCGCGCAATTGCTCAACCAGCGACAGAACGAGCGTGGCACTCCGGTACCGCGCCGGATTCTGGTTGAGTCAGTTGCGTCAGGTCAGGAATATTCCGTCGAGACCTTTGATCTAAAGGTCATCGGCATTACGCGAAAGTATCTCGGGCCCTTACCCGACTTTGTCGAGGTTGGTCACGATTTTCCGGCTCAACTTTCACCCGATACTGCAAAGGCGATCGAAAGCATTGCGCAACAATCTCTCGAAGCACTCAGCCTGGGATGGGGAGCGGCACATATCGAGTTGCGGTTGGCGGAAAGTGGCCCGCAAATTATTGAGGTGAATCCTCGCCTCGCTGGTGGATACATTCCCGAGCTGGTGCGTCTCGCTCGTGGGATCGACCTTATCTCCGAAACGATCGTGCGTGTGGCGGGAGAGCAGCCGGAGTTAAGAAGCTCTTGCGATGACCACACCGCGATTCGGTTCATCCTTGCGCCTGGCGACGGCCTGCTGGTTGAAGTTGAAGGGTTGGACCAGGCGCAGAGTATTCCGTGCGTAACGGAAGTGAAACTCTACTCGCCGCCAGGCACTGAGCTTCTGCGCCGCGGAGATTTTCGCGACCGCATTGGCCACGTCATCGCGCGCGCGTCAACATACGAGGAAGCAGTTAAGGCAGCGGACGCTGCACACAAAGCCGTCAATCTCATCATCGAGCCGCAGGAAATATTTAGTAATGCCTAATGACTTCTCTGCGTTTCTCTGCGGCTCTCTGCGACCTCTGCGTTGAAATAGCCCTTTAACGCAGAGAACGCAGAGATACGCAGAGAACCGCAGAGATAATTTTCAATATTTCTCTGCGACCCTCTGCGGCTCTCTGCGACCTCTGCGTTGAAATAGCCCTTTTAACGCAGAGATACGCAGAGATACGCAGAGAACCGCAGAGATAATTTTCAATGGAAAACACCGGACGAATTTTACATGGCGTGTCGCCCTCCGCTCGTCGCATTCTTTTTGGACAGACGAGTCGAGAAAGTGTTGCCTCCGAATTGGGATACATCGCTCAGGTGGATCGTGCGCACGTCATCATGTTGCGCGAGTGCAAGATCATTACCAGGGCGGCGGCTTGCCGTTTGTTGTGTGAGATCGCTGAACTCGAACACAGCGGATTTGCATCGCTCGCAGATGTGCATGCGCCGCGTGGGCTCTATCTCGCCTACGAAGATTTTCTGATTAAGAAGTTAGGTGAAGAGATCGGAGGAGTGCTTCACACTGCTCGCTCGCGCAACGATCTTAACGCGACCACTTTGCGACTCCGGTTGCGTGCTCCTTATTTAGGATTGCTTCGTGAAGCATTGCGATTGCAGGCTGTGCTCATTCGCAGGGCCAATCGTTATGGCGGCACAGTCATGCCTGCCTACACGCATTATCAAGCCGCAGTACCCATCAGCTACGGCCATTACCTCGCGGGCATCGCCTCAGCGCTCGCACGAGATATCAATGGTGTCATCGCGGGATTCGCGGGAGTGAATGATTGCCCGTTGGGCGCCGGCAGCGTGGGCGGAACTTCTCTGCCTATCGATCCGCAACGAACGACCATGCTGCTCGGTTTTGAGCGCGCGGTGTCGCATTCCGTGGATGCAGTTGCGTCTCGCGATCTAATTCTGCGCATCCTTGCCGCCGTCTCTGTTCTGGGTATCACGCTGAGTCGGCTCGCTTCTGATTTATTACTATGGACCACGGCTGAGTTCGGTTTTCTTTCATTGCCGGATCAACTGATCGGTTCAAGCTCGATGATGCCGCAGAAGCGCAACCCGTACCTGCTCGAGCATGTGCAGGGGCGTAGTGCGATGGCGCTGGGCGCTTTCGTCAGTTCCGCTACGGCAATGCATGCCAAGCCGTTTACGAATTCAATCAGCGTGGGAACAGAGGCCGTGAGTCCCGTTTGGAGTGCTTTGCAAAGCGTCACCGAAGCATTGATTCTGGCGCGGCTGGTCGTCGCCGGAGCAGAACCGCAACCAGCGACGATGCTTCAGCGAGCGACGGATGGATACACGTCAGCTACGGAGTTTGCGAACCGGCTCGTGACCGAAACCGGTATGCCTTTCCGAAAGGCTCATCATCTTGTCGGGTCGCTGATCAAAAATGCCATCGAGCACGAGCAGGACATACCCGTCTCACTCGATGGTCTCGATCCAGAAGCGGTTGCACAGGCGACGATCTATGGTGGTGGACCAGGCCCGGCCTCGCTCGCAACGTGTGTTGAGAAGTTACGAGCCGAGTGGCGCAATTTTATGAATCTGAAACGAGCGCAGACACAAAAGTGGGACGACGCCGCAAAGGCTTTAAACGATACCGCGCTCAAACTCTGCGATTAACGCCTTCGGCGTTAATTCCAACTGCATCACGACTGCCGCCAGTCATAACTCTCATTCTAAACAGGACATTCTGATGACACTTTACGAACACACGAACCGGCTGATCACGCCTTATGGCGGCCAACTGATCGATCTCTTAGTGCCCGAAGCAGAGCGCGAACTGATAATGAATCGCGCCACGCTCTTACCACGCATCCAGTTGAAACAGCGAAATCTTTGCGATCTCGAGTTGCTCGCTACCGGCGGTTTCTCACCGCTTCGCAAGTTTATGGGGCGTAAAGATTACGAGAGCGTGCTCCGCTCGATGCGTCTGGCTGACGGCACGCTGTTTCCGATTCCGATTACTCTGCCGGTCGCAAACGATCCCAATCTTTCCGAAGGCACCGAGATCGCGTTGGCTGATGAGCACAACGATGTGCTGGCGATTATGCACATCGAAGAGATCTACAGGTGGGACCGTGAGGAGGAAGCGAAGTCAGTTTACGGCACCACTGATCCACGCCATCCACTGGTGGCGGAGATGCAGGGTTGGGGCGACGTGTGTATTTCCGGTGAGCTGAAAGTGGTTCGTCTGCCGAAGTATTACGACTTTCGCCGTTTGCGACTCACGCCCGCCGAAGTCAGAGCGAAACTCGCCGAGTTGGACCATGAGCGAGTGGTTGCTTTCCAGACGCGCAATCCGATGCACCGTGCTCACGAAGAGATGACGAAACGTGCGATGCAACAGATCAACGGCGCGCTGCTGCTTCATCCGGTCGTCGGTATGACTAAGCCGGGCGACATCGATCATTACACCCGCGTGCAGGCGTTCAAGGCGCTGTTTGAAAAGTATTACGACAAGCGTGCGACACTGCTTTCGTTGTTGCCGCTGGCGATGCGCATGGCTGGACCACGCGAGGCAATCTGGCATGCGATCATCCGCCGGAACTTTGGTGCCAACTACTTCATCGTCGGAAGGGATCACGCCAGTCCCGGAGTGGATTCGAATAACAAGCCGTTCTACGGTCGTTATGACGCGCAGGAACTGTTAACCAGGCACGCCGAAGAAATCGGAGTGCAGCCGCTGTTCTTTTCAGAGATGGTCTATTTGACAGAAGAGAAGCGTTACGAAGAATCGACGCGCGTAACGCAGGGCCGTCGCACTGCGACGATCTCCGGTACAAAGGTGCGCGAGGATTTCTTGCAACGCGGGCGTCAGTTGCCGTCATGGTTTACGCGTCCGGAGGTGGCGCAGATTTTGAGCTCCGCTCATCCGCCGCGTCATCGACAGGGTTTTTGTTTATGGTTTACAGGGCTGAGCGGCTCCGGCAAATCCACCACCGCCAACATTCTCACGCTCATGTTGCTCGAGCACGGACGTCAGGTGACAGTGCTCGATGGCGATGTGATTCGCACGCATCTTTCGAAAGGGCTCGGCTTCAGCAAAGAAGACCGGGAGACAAACATTCGTCGCATCGGCTTCGTCGCAGCGGAAGTTGTGCGACACGGCGGCGGCGTGATCTGCGCCGCGATCAGTCCGTACAGTGCGACGCGCAATGAGTGTCGCACGATGATCGGCGGCGATCATTTTTGCGAGATCTTTGTTGATACACCACTGAAGGTTTGCGAGGATCGCGATGCGAAGGGCATGTACGCTTTGGCGCGCAAGGGCCAGATAAAAGGGTTCACCGGAATCGACGATCCATACCAGCCACCCTCCAACCCCGAGATCACGCTCGATACCGTTAACTATTCCGCCGAAGAAAACGCGGAACGCATCATCGCGTATTTAATAGAGCGTGGTTTCATCCCACCCACAGACCCCGTCGTTGACAGCGCACTCGAGCTCGAGTTCGAAGAAGAGTTGCGCCTCGTCTAAAACTCACAAAATCACAAAATCAAATTTTGGATGGATGGCGGAAGTGTGGGCAAACCAAATCCGTACAAATCCAACTTTAGTTGGATGACACTCCGGTCTTCTCTCACTAAACTCCTCGCCATTCGTGGGTTTCACGGTCTCAGTCATCGACTCCTTTAGAACTACGTCTCGTTCGCTAAGACTAAGCCAGGGCTTCACGCGGAGGTCTGAGTATGCGGAAGGTTCTTCAGCTCTTCATATCTGTATTCTTTTTGTCGGCGGCAACTACAGCTAACTCTCAAAGCAATTACGCAACTTTGAGCGGTACCGTCTCAGATCCGCAACAGAAAGTTCTGGCAGGCTGCTCGGTCCAACTGACATCAGAAACCACAGGCGCGTCGCGCTCCGCACTCACCAACGAACTCGGGAGCTTCCAGATTACGGGTTTACTCCCCGGAGATTACCAGGTCTCTGTACGCGCTTCTGGTTTTGCGACGCTGACTCAAAAGATCACTCTTGAAGTCGGCCAATCGATGACTCTCGATCTGAATTTGAGAGTTGCCTCGTTAAATAGCGTGGTCGATGTCACAACCGACACGATCAACGTTCTGCGAACTACAGACGCTTCCGTCGGCGAAGTGGTCGAGCCCACGGCAGTGCAGAACTTGCCGCTCAACGGACGTATGCTGATCGATCTGGTGCTCACAGTTCCCGGAGCGCATGAATCACACGGCGCACAGGCAGGCGATATGAGTCCGTTGTACTGGCGCCCGGGCCAGCGGTCGGCAATCAGCATCAGCGGCAATCGCCCTAACGCAAATTACTTCCTGCTCGATGGCGCCACAAATACAGATCCGACGTTCAATACGCTCAACTTCAGTCCTTCGCCCGATGCCGTACAGGAGTTTAAAGTGCAGACGGGAAGTTACACCGCGGAGCTCGGTGGTGCAGGTGGTGGTCAGGTCAACATTGTCACGCGCACTGGTACGAACGAGTTTCACGGGACCGCTTACGAGTTCTTAAGGAACGATGTGTTTGACGCTCGTACCTTCAACGAGATGGACGAGTCGAATCATCTCGTGAGGAATAACTTTGGCGGATCGTTCGGTGGTCCAATCGTCCGAAACAAGAGCTTCTTCTTTGTCAATTATGAAGGATTGCGACATACCAGATCACAGACGATGGTGGCGACCGTGCCCACGCTTGACGAAATCAACGGCAACTTCGAGATGAGTGGAGCGACGATTTACAATCCGTTTAGCTCGCACGCCAATCCGAATTTCGATCCGACGCGGCCGGTTAGCCCGGGCAACCCGCAGGTCATTCGCGATCAGTTCCCGAATAACACGATTCCCGAGAATCTGATCGATCCGAAAGCATTGCTGTTCTTGACCAAATATATCCCGCGTCCGAATCTGGAAATGGGAATGATGGGTTGCGGAATGACCATGATGGGCGCGCCCACGGTCGTCGGCGCCGGCATGGACTGCAACAACTATCTCGACGTGCGCAATGCGCATCACGTCACCGATCAAGCCACGTTTCGCTTCGATCAAATATGGAACAGCA
>DASTTS010000517.1:0-2562 GCA_035760085.1 Pyrinomonadaceae bacterium | reverse complement strand
TGTATGCCGCGGTAACGAGACAAACAATCACGGGCCAACCCGCAGCCGGATGGTTTCCGAATGAAAGGATATCGATCGAAGAAGCGATCCGCGCGTATACCTACGGCACTGCGTACGCGGATTTTGAAGAGAAGATTAAGGGCTCGATCGAAGTGGGAAAACTCGCAGACGTAACAGTGCTCTCTAACAATCTCCTGAAGGTCGCCCCCAAACAATATCTAAGCACAGACGTGCTTTACACAATCGTCGCCGGAAAGGTCGTTTACCAAATACAACAACCGAATCCGTAATCGCGCTCCGCGTCATCCGTGGTTAAACTCCGGCAGCGCCTGAAACACTTCGAGCGCATACTTTACATTCCCAAACGGCGCCGACACTTGCACACCCTGAATCTCATCACGTACCTCGAGTAACGACTCGCGCGCGATCTTCAGCCCTTCATCACGCCCGGCTTCCTTGCTGATGTTTGACGCCGCACGCATGCGGTCCATGATCGATGGCGTCACGCGCACGCCCGGCACCTCGTTGTGCAGAAACTCCGCATTGCGATACGAAACGAGCGGCCAGATTCCCGCGATGATCGGTATGCGCACATGCTCGATGCGCTTCAGAAAATCACGCAGTTGACCGGTATCAAACACGGGCTGCGTGATCGCATACTGCGCGCCCGCTTCCACCTTCCACTCGAAGCGCTTGATCTCTTCGTCGATATTAATCGCGCCCGGATTCACGCCAACACCGATACAAAACGCGGTCGGCTCACCGATCGGATTGTTCCCAAGATCGAGACCATGATTCAGCTTGTTGACCATGTTCGTCAGACCGATCGAGTCGATATCGAAGACCGCCGTGGCATCGGGATATGGTCCCATCTTCGGCGGATCGCCTGTGATCACGAGAATGTTGCGGAGGCCAAGCGCAGCAGCGCCGAGCAGATCCGACATCATGCCGAGCAGGTTCCGGTCGCGACAGCAATAGTGCAGCACTGACTCGATCCCGATTTGTTGTTCCACTAAAACGGCCGTCGCGATTGCGCTCATACGCGACTGCGCGCGTGCGCCGTCAGGAATGTTCACGCCATCGACGCCTGCTTCTTTCAACAGACGAATCGAATCGAGCGTCTTCTTCGCATCGACACCTTTGGGCGGTAGCACTTCGACCGACGTCACAAACTCGCCGTGCGCGATCTTGCGGCCCCAGTTCGAGCGCTCGTCAGGTGGAACTATTTGAATGTCCGGCCCCGATGTTTCGACCGTCACCGTCGCCCCGGCACTGAATGTGGTGCGTTGCGTGCGCGGTGATGCTGCGCGTACAGAATCCGAGATCAGCTTGATATGCGCCGGCGTCGTGCCACAGCAACCGCCGATAAACTTCGCACCAGATTGAATGAAGCGTTTCGCGAACTTCGACATGTACTCCGGCGAGCACATGTAAAACTGTCGTCCCTGCACGTCGCGCGGCAGTCCCGCGTTCGGCTGCGCTGACAGTTTCTTCTTCGTGACCTCGCGCATCTTCTCGAGCGCGGTAAGAATGATCGCAGGGCCGACGCCGCAATTCAGCCCGATCACATCCGCACCCCACTCGTCGAGACGTTCGGTAAATAGCTCCGGCGTCGTGCCAAACATGGTGTTGCCGTCCGTCATGATCGTCATCTGCGCGATGATCGGCAGATCGCAGAGCTCACGAATGGCGGCAATCGCCTGGCGAATCTCAGACACGTCCGAAAAAGTTTCGAGGCAGAAAAGATCGACTCCGCCTTCGAGCAGCGCCGACGCCTGCGCCTTGAACATCTCGCGTGCTTCGGCAAACGAAGTTGGACCATACGGCTCGATACGCAGACCGAGTGGCCCAATCGCGCCCGCGACGTACGCGCGCTCACGGGCAGCCTCGCGAGCCACCCTCGCGGCGATGGCATTAATCTCGTGCAGGTTAGCCTCGAGCCCGTACTGCTGGAGCTTGTGTGCAGTGGCGCCAAACGTGTTGGTCTCGATGATGTCCGCGCCGGCGCGAATGTATTCGGTGTGAATCTCGCGGACCAGGTCCGGACTGCTGAGGTTCAACTCGTCGTAACAACGATTGATGTAGACGCCCTTGGCATAGAGCATCGTGCCCATCGCACCGTCAACAACGAGGATGCGATCGCTGGCGAGAATTTCTTGAAATGGTTGCATCTTTGGTGAAAACCAACCGGCAATGAAAAAGCCCCGCGCCAAACAACGCGGGACTTCAAATCGGTTTGAAGTTTTTCGGGTCTTTAATGCGTGCCCGAGCTGTTTAGCTGGTTATTTTACGTGGCCGCAAGTCGCCTTAACTCACCACGCGTGTCATCGCTGCTTATACGCCCCACAGGCCACGACTGTCAAGTTTGAGTGGTGTCTTAAATTGAACGATTTTCTCTGCGTCCCCGGCGTATCTCAGTGTTCTCTGCGTTAAAGGGCAACTCAAACGCAGAGGGCGCAGAGATACGCCGAGAACCGCAGAGAAGCAATCAACAATGTGTGAACCCAAGGAAAGATAACCCGGAGGTTCCTTGACCGTTCAATGAATTAACCTCCCTGGTTG
>DASTTS010000516.1:0-21509 GCA_035760085.1 Pyrinomonadaceae bacterium | reverse complement strand
TTCACGCCAGTTCGTCAAATGCGCCAGAGAAGTAGCAACTGTAGGGGCGGCACTCCGTGGCCGCCCCTGCGTTGAATCACTCAAGCAGCTACTGCATGTATTGTTTCCCGGTGCAGCGAGCAGGTGCAGGTCGCGGTTTCTTCTCCCCTGGGTGGGAACAGGTGATAGTACATGCCGATCATCATCGGGATGAACACGATCGTGTTGTAGACGAGATGTATCTCTACTCGAAACTTCGGCAACAGCATTTGCACGAAACTGACCGGCACGGGTGAGCCGATCCAGTAATGATGTGTTAGCGCCTGCCATTGCAGCACTGCATGTTCGATGTGATGCCAGAACTGGATCACGAGCGCGATGGTCCACCATTTTCGTGAGGTCCCGGTAAACCCTTTCCTTAGCGTCCAAATACCGATCAGCATCACGATCGCATACCCGTAATGCATGACCTCGGAACTAACGAGCCAGGGAAAAAACAGACCAAGAAAGCCTCCCGCCCTTGGCCGCGGCCAGCCCAACACATAAACCTGATAAGCCTGGGCCAGATGTTCGGCCCAATGGGCCAGCACTATGAACGTGAACACATTAAGTGCGCGCTTGTGCCAAACACTATTCAGCTTCTGATAAATAGCTGCTGACATCGAAATTTCCTTTTTGAGTTGTACGTCGGGAGGAGCGCAACTCTAAACCTTTTGTTTTTGAAGTAGCGTGGCATTTTTTGCTTCCAAAAACCCACGCGCAACAATGTAAACTGTATTCATGGAAAAGCTTTGGCGAGACCTGCATTACAGCGCGCGAATGCTGCTGAAGCGGCGTGGCTTCGCTGCGATTTCTGTGATCACGCTTGCACTCGGTATCGGCGCGAATACGGCAATCTTTAGCCTCGTCAGAGGTGTACTGTTGCGTCCGCTGCCGTTCAGCGAACCGGAGCGTTTGATCGGCATACGCGAGAGTAAGGTCGGCGAAGGTCATAATAATCCCATGGCCTTCCGCACGTTTGCCGAAATACGCGACAAAGCCCGGACGCTGGAATCCGTCGCCGCTTACCTCAATTCAAACCCAACCATCGAACAGGCGGAAGGCACAGTGCCACTGCAAGGCGCTCGTGTTTCGCACAACTACTTCAAAGTGTTAGGTGTGCATCCGATACTCGGCCGCGATTTCGCGCCGGACGATAGCAAGCCGGGAGTGCCACCGACAGCAATACTCAGCTCCGAGTTATGGCAACAGCTTTATGGCGGCGATCGAGAGATTGTCGGGAAGTCGCTGAGGATTGACGGGCAGAGTGTGACGGTCATCGGCGTCATGGGTCCAATCAGGGTCGGAGAACAGATCGGCTGGCGCAGTCTCTGGACGCCGTTACGCGTCAACGAAGCAGCACAACTGAATAACGCCGGACGCTGGGTGCAAGCTTCGGCTCGGCTGAAACCGGGCGTGACGATCGAGCAGGCACGAGCCGAGTTGGCAAACTTGATGGAGAGCATCAAGCAGGCTTATCCCGCAACCCATACGCGTGACCACGGCATATACGCGACTTCACTGAAAGATTACGTAGTTGATCCAACCGCGCAAAGAGCCCTGTGGATTTTGTTTGGCGCAGTTGTTCTCGTACTGCTGATTGCCTGTGCCAACGTTGCGAACCTGTGGTTGACGCACGCTGCCGGACGTGAAAGGGAATTAGCGGTGCGCGCTGCACTCGGCGCGAGCCGCTTCGCGCTTGTGCGGCAGCTATTGAGCGAGAGCTTGTTGCTTTCAGCCGGCGGCATAGTAGCGGGCTGGCTGCTCGCGCACTGGCTGATTACGACAGTTCTCAAGTTTAGCCCCGACGAAGTGCAACGCATGGGCGAGATCAAGCTGGACGCGCCCGTGTTGCTTTTCACACTCGGGTTGAGTGCATTGACGGCATTGCTGGTTGGTCTGCTTCCGGCGTTGAGTGTGACAAAGCTCGACCTGGACCAAAGCCTCAAAGAGGGAACGCGCGCAGTCAGCGGCAGCCGGCGTCAGCAACGTCTGCGCAGCGCGCTGGTAGTCGTGGAAGTTGCCCTCGCGTTGCTTTTGTTGACTGGCTCAGGTTTGCTGCTGAAAAGTTTTGCCAACTTGCGAAACCTTGAACTCGGTTTCAATCCCGATCGGGTGTTGACGATGAGTTTGCGGTTGCCCGCCAATGGTTACAAAGAGCACGCAGAACCCGTGAACTACTTCCAGCAGACGCTTACCAACCTGCAACACTTGCCTGGCGTGGAGGCGGCGGGCATCTGCTTCTCACTGCCGATGAATGGCGAGGGCGCAACCGATCGCGTTTGGATCGAAGGCCAACCCGATCCACCTAAGGGCGAAGAGCCGTTTTTGCGTGGAGGCAGCGTATCAGCCGATTACTTCAAAGCGATGGGCATTCCATTTCGAAGGGGCCGGACGTTCACCGAGGATGAGGTCTGGCAGGGCCGCCCGGTCATCATCGTCAACGAAGCATTTGCACGTCGCTTCTTTCCCGGCGAGGATCCCGTCGGCAAACGGATCAAAGTAGGTGAGCGGAATCCGCCGTATTCAACCATCGTCGGCGTCGTCGCAAATCACATTCAACCCGGAGTCGATAACCTGATCTGGGAAGAGATGTTTTATCCGTACGTCAACACCGCTGACCCGCCGCTAACGGCGATGAATCTCGTGGTGAAGACGACTGGCGATCCAGCAGCCATGAGCAGCGTCATCGTGAATGAAACGCGAAAAATGGATCGGATGACTACGATCACCAAAGTTAGAACGATGGATGACCTGCGAGCTACTGGTCTGCAATCAGATCGCTTCAACCTCTGGTTAATGGGTTCGTTTGCGCTGCTCGCGCTGTTGCTGGCGGCTTTGGGGATCTACGGCGTGATGACTTACACCACCGCGCAACGCACGCGCGAGCTCGGCATCAGGCTTGCGCTCGGTGCGCAAGCTGGCGATGTGCTGAAGCTGGTAACGGCACACGGAATGAAGCTCGCGTTCATTGGAGTGGCGCTTGGCCTGTTGGGTTCTTTTGCTCTAACGCGCCTGATGAAGAATTTGTTATTTGGTGTTGGACCAACCGATCCGTTGATCTTCGTAATTGTTCCCCTGCTGCTGGCTATTGTCAGCCTGGCAGCCTGTTACATCCCCGCACGCCGCGCGACGCAAGTCGATCCTCTGATAGCACTCCGCACCGAATGATCGGAACGGCAGGGGCGGCCACGGAGGGCCGCCCCTACAGTTGTGATCGATCACGTCACATCATTGGGAGGCGGCCACGGAGGGGCGGCCACAGTTGTGATCGATCGCGCCACATCAGTGGGAGGCGCCCGTTGAGCAACAACTGTAGGGGTGGCCCTCCGTGGCCACCCCTTTCATGTCATCTACATCCGGAAATGATCCGCGGCCGAAGAAAACGTGATTCGCAAGACGAGTGAATACAGGCAGGCGCAACACTGCACAACCCAGTTCGAGCAGTTGCGGCTGGCGCAGAGTCGAGGCGATGCGACGTGCCCATAGACGCGAAGCAAAGCGCGATCGGAATAGTTCACCTGAGTACGCTTGCAACACTTGAACATCGCCAGTCGACAAATATTCTGTAACAACGTTGGCGGCGAACGCGGACAGACGCATACAGGGATCTAAACCGCCGGCGGTCAGTGGCGACACCGCGCCCGCAGCATCGCCGATTAACATGCCGGTTGAATTAGCAATATTTCGCAGTACGCCACCGACGGGGATGAGGCCCGCGCGTGCTTCGATCTGTTTTGCCTTTCGCAAATCGATTATGCCCTCGACGCGCGCACGAAACTCCTGAAGCGCCGCGGTTGGATCGAATAGCGATGGATAGCCACCAACGCCAAGGTGCGTCTCTTCACCGTCGTGCGCAATCCAGGCGATGTAACCCGGCGCTAGTTTCGGATCGAGGAAACAAAGCAATCGCGGTGGACCATCGAGCACGGCTCCCTGCAACACACTTTCCACGCCCACGATCCATTCGCGATTCATTTCCAGTTTCAGATCGCGAGCAACACGTGAGCGCGCGCCATCGGCGCCGATGAGGTAGCGCGTCGTGATCGAGCGGGAGCTGAGTTGTAGAGTTAGTTTGCCGTTGGTTTCCGAATGGCTGACATAACTTGTTTGCGGCAGCCACTGAACACCGGAATGCACACACTGCTGCAAATAACGCTGGTAGAGTTGGCCCATGCGGCCGATGCGAAACTCGTCGTGCTGACTTACGAGTTCCAGCGACCGGTGCGCGGGTGAGTAAAGCGAGACGTGTTTGATCGGTGGTCCAAGACAATCGTCCGGGAGATCGAAATCGACGAGCGTGCGACGTACGAAGATTCCGGTGGTATGGATCTTCTGATCGAGAGTGTTCTTGCGATCGACGAGAAGAACGCTGACGCCTTGCCGGGCGAGCAGGCGAGCACACTGGAGTCCGGCCAGTCCGGCGCCGATGATCGTCACGTCATAACTAGTTCTCATAGAGATATCGCCAAGTCCTCTGTGTTACAAAGTCTAAGGGCAAAAAAAAGGGGGAGAGGCGGGTCGGCACTTAAATGTTTCGCATCTGCTTAATCAGCGATTCCATGTGACTCAAATATTTCTCGAGCGCACTGCGGCCGGCGGCGGTCAGTTTGTATTCGGTCTTCGGGAGTCGTCCTTCAAAAAACTTCGTGCACGAGATGTAGCCTGCTTCTTCGAGTTTGCGTGCGTGTACGCTCAGGTTTCCGTCAGTCGTATTCATCAACTTCTTCAGATCGCTGAAGGTCAACGATTCATTCGCGGCGAGCGCACTGATGATCCCGAGGCGCAGGCGTTCGTGGATCAAACGATCGAGATTCGGGGCCGCGCTTTTCTCCTTCGCCCGCGCGATTTGTGCATCGGGCTCCTCAGCCGGCGATTTTTGGGGAATAGTCTTTTTAGCAGTCGATTGTTTAGCCACCGTATTTCCTCACAATAATTGCACCAAAAACGAGGTGCAGGCCGCCGAAGCCGGCGGCCATAAACCAGTTGGCGAACGCGGGCGGCGAGAACAGCGCGAGCGCTCCGAGAACCATCAGACAGATGCCCATGATCGGCACGACTTTGACGGAGTACATGCCGCCAGTGATCACACCCGTTCCGTAAAGTAGTAACCAAACACCGGGGATCGCGTTTGTCAGTCCGGCCTGGACCAGCACGATCGTTAGCAGTCCGCCGGCGAGCATGGGCGGCGTCAAACTGAATACTGCTTTGCGTCCCGGTCCGGAACCGAGAGGCATGTCGATAGCGCGTGCTTTCCGATCCATGGACCAGCCCGCGATCAGCAGCGAGATCAAACCTTCAGCGATCCACACAGCAAGCCACGCGTTGAATGTCGTTTGCAGCGCCGCGATCACGCTGGCGATGAGAGCGGTGACGCCGATCGCGATCTCACCCCAACCGGAGATGCCGGTGAAGGCAGTCGCGAGCTCCATCGTTTCGCGGATGTAGCGCAGATTGTCCATGGCCCGATCGTGCAGGGCCGGTGGCTCGGGTTGGGATTCAGAAATGAGCGGGACAGGCTTCATCGTCGACGGATCTTACGCCTCGGATGAGACTGCCGTCAAGTACTTTGCAGGGTAAAGAAATGTAGTTAGGCAGGACAGGAATTACAAGATTTTTCAGGATTAACATGTAAATCGTGTCCAATCCTGTAATCCTGTCCAAAAAACGACGAGCCCTACGGGGTGAGCTCTGATGTCAGGATCGCGCCATTAAGGCTCGGAATCACAGCCGAAATCTTCAACACTTTTCGGCTGGCCTTATCGATCCATACAGTCTGTTTGTCCGCATCGTTGTCTGCCGCGAGTATCTCGACCTTGTAGGCCTCGAATGTCCCCGCCGGAACAGTGACGCTTTCAGATCCCAACACCTTCAACTGTTTGATCTGAGGCTTCTGTTTTATTACGTCGAAATTTCGATAACTCAAACTGTAGCCATCAGCGAGGGGCAGAGAAGCGATCACTTCATAAGCGCCGGCCCCGTCGGCAAACAAAGCGCCGCCCGGATCCACGGCGAGCGGCGTGACTTGCCCGTTCATCGTCGTCTTTCCCGTCAACTGATTGGGCGCAACGTCCATCTCGATCGTCACCGGACCTTGTTGAATAAACCGACGCTTCAGTAACAGGCTGCCTTTTTCGATCGTACTGACGTCCACGGCCGTGCCCTGCGGAGTCTGGGAAGTTTCATTGACGGTCCATGCGCCATTCTCTTCCTTGATGTCTGTCTTCAAGGTGAGTGGAATTTCCTGGCCCTGGATCGCAATCGTCGCCTTATAGTTGTACGTACCCGGCCGCAGATCGACCGCGGGTTTCGGAAGCTCAGTCGAGGCAGTCATCATCTTCGGCATCGTTACCGTCTTAACGTCGACGTTGATTTCGTTCAGACGCTGAGTTACTTCAGGTGTCATGCTTTCCTGATAACGACCCTTGAGATACTTCGCGAGAAACTTCTCGGCACTCGCAAACATCGCCATGTTGTTTACCGGACGTGCAAAACCGTGTCCTTCGTCCGGCGCGACCATATACTCGACCGGAAATCCTCGATCTCTCAGTGCGATCACGATCTGATCGGATTCGCGTTTGGTAACTCGCGGATCGTTAGCTCCCTGGATCACGAGTAGCGGAGTCTTGATTTTCGAAGCTGCAGTTAACGGCGACTGGCGCAACAACTGTGCTTTGCCTTCGGGCGTGTTTGGATCGCCCATGCGCTCGTAGAAAAGTTTGCGAATCTGTTCCCAGTAAGGCGGAATCGACTCGAGCAGCGTGATCAGGTTTGATGGTCCAACAATCGATACACCTGCGGCGTAAACATCAGGCGTGAACGCAACTCCAGCCAGCGTCGCGTAGCCTCCATACGATCCACCCATGATGCCAACGCGCTTGGGATCGGCAATACCCTGCGCGATGAGATACTTCGCGCCCCAGGTGATGTCGTCCTGCATCTTGTCGCCCCACTGTTTGTTTCCGGCGTCGATAAACTTCTTGCCGTAACCAGTCGAGCCACGGAAATTTGGTTGCAGGACCGCGTAGCCGCGGTTCGCGAGAAACTGAGCGAAAGCATCGTAGCCCCAACTATCGCGGTACCATGGACCACCGTGCGGAAGGATCACCGCCGGAAGATTTTTCGGTTCGACGCCTTTGGGCAGAGTCAGATAAGCCGGGATTTGCAAACCGTCAGACGATGGATACTTGACCGGTTTCATTGGCGCGAGGTACGCGCGGTTCAACTTCTCTCGTGCCTGGTACTGGAGTGTTAACTTCTTCGTCGAACGGTCAAACAGGTAAGTTGAGCCGGGATCCGTATCGGCGTTTGCGTAGACGATCCACAACTTTTCATCTTTGGTTGAAGATCCAAAACCGATCTCCTTACCCGGAAGTTGTTTCTGCAAGAGTTTGTAATCAGCTTCGAACGCTTTGTCTTTCCAGTAGATTCGGGTTCGTTCATCGTCGTAGGAAGTGGCAATTAGCTCATCAGAAACTTCCGAGAACGTCGCGTTGCCGAAGTCGACGTGTTTAAGCGGATCCGCTTCCACCAACTCTTCCTTGCCTGTGGTCGGGTTCCAGAGTTCAAGCTGGACCAGGTCGATGCCGCTGCCCTTGTTTGTTTGGAAGTAAACTCGTTCACCATCTTTGTGATAGCGAACTGGCCCACAAGTCTCAAACACGGTACAACTGTAAGCCTTCGTAAACTTGTCGGCGTCAACACGCAAAACTTCAGTGTCGCCGTTTTCTGCCGATCGGGTTGCGAGTCGTAACTGATCCTTGAGATCGAAGTAATAGGCGGTGATGCGTTCGGTGTTCTTGCGGACGAGCGTGCGCTCGCCGGTCGAGATTTTTACTTTGTACAGATCATGCCAGGCCGCGTCGCGATCGTTTAGACCGACGTAAATCGCGTCAGGCTCACTACGCGGCACCGAATAGATGAACGCTCTGATTCCTTTTGCGTCGGTTAGATTGCGTGCGGTGGGCACGTCTTGTCCCGCTGCGGGTGCGTCGGCGGGATTGACGGCGTAGACGTTGTAGTTCTCGTCGCCGGCTTTGTCCTGGACGAAGAGGATGTACTTGCCGTCGCGCGACCAGAAATAAGTAGGAATCGGACGCTTGGTATCGGCCGTGACGGGTTTCGCATTCGCGAACGGCTCAGCCGTCTTCTTCACCCAGACATTGCGTGTGCCTTTGAACGGTTTGATAAACGCAATGTAGGCCCCGTCCGGGGAAATCTGAGCACCGGCAATTTCCGGATCGCCAAAGAAGAGCTCGCGGTCAATCACCGGCGGAGTCTGCGCCCAAACGGGCGCCGCGAGTGTGAGTAGCAACACGGTTGAAAGTATTACAAAACCGATAACTGAACCGCGAGATCGGCCGATTGAACGCATAAACACCTCTTTCGTTGAGTGATGGTTGATGGGGTTCACAGGTAAATTGAACAGTTCTCTACGCAGTATAGTCGCGTGAGGTTTCAATTAAACAGATCCAACTGAAATCCGTTTGAGGACCTTTCGGAGGCTGATGAAGAAGATTTAGCTATTCATGATTTTACGGTATGCGAGAAACAAGTCTGACAGCCGGTCCGCGGAGGCCGGATCATTCCGAGCAAGCAAAGTAATGAGCTCATCGCGACCGGCAAACAACGGCTGTAGGCTATTTCTTTGTGCCTTGGTATAGCTCGAGCTATCGCCCTTATTCATATCGGCAGTTAAGGAGTTGAAGAACCTGCTCAGCGCCTGACGCGCCGGCTCATAGTCACCTCTGCGCGCATCAATCACCGCAGAGGCAAGATCATTCTGCCTTTTTGCGAGGTCTAACTGTTGCTCTGTCTTTTCGAGTTTACGTGCGACGTTGTGAGCATTGCGCCACATCGGGACGAGGCCGAGCAAGAACACAACCAGCAGCACGGCAGCATAAATGATGTAGCGCCGCATCGAGGACTTTGACTCGATCGGTTTACGTTGCAGGTCTTCATTCATAACCGTACCTTACCTCACTACACCTGCACTGACAACGAGATCGGCAGTTTGCTTAAGCCGCGAAAACTAAGATTTGAGCGCCAGGCGGGAACGTGGTCGAGCAACTTCAAACCTGAAGCCCGCTCGAACAGCGTGGTGAATGCAATCTCGGCTTCGGTGTAGGCGAGGGCGGCGCCGATGCAGAAGTGGGTGCCGTGGCCGAATGAGAGTGGCATGCCTTCGTCTCGTGAGATCTCCAGCTTTTCCGGATCCGAGAATTTCTCCGGATCGTGATTGGCGGACCCTAAAAGAAGAATGACGGTTTGGCCTCTCCTGATGTCGTGATCATGCCACGTGAAATCTTCCGTCGCGGCGCGTCCGGAGAACTGCACGGGACTGTCAAACCTTGCAAGCTCACGCACGGTTGAATTGATCAGTGCGGGATTCTGTTTAAGTTTTGCCAACTGATCGGGATGCTGAAGCAGAGCCAGCAATCCATTCCCGAGCAGGTTGCGTGTAGTCTCATGGCCCGCGACGAGCAGCAGCGTGCATTGGGCCAACAGCTCTTCGCCGGTGAGCACCTCGCCTTCTTCCTCGACCCGAAGCAACAGACTCACCAGATCGTCCTCTTTGTGCGCGCGCCGCTCGGGCAGGAGGGCGCGGAAATACTCAGTGAGGCTGACCAGACTGTTTTGCGCGCGCCGTGCCGCCTCGAGAGTCGGAGTCGCATTGCCGAAAAAATTGGCAAGGTCATCAGACCAGATCTGGAAATCTCTTTGATCCTCCGCCGGTATACCGAGCATCTCGGCAATCACTCTCACTGGCAGAGGATTGGCAAACTCGGTCATGAACTCGATCTCAGACTTTCCGGCCACATCATCCAGCAGTGAATCAACAACATGCTGAATACGCGGGCGCAGCCGCTGGATCATATTTGGCGTAAACTCTTTGTTCAGAAGTTTGCGGATGCGGCTGTGTTCCGGCGGATCGAGAAAGAGCATCCACTTGGAAAAGATGCGGTTGAAAGTTTCGAATTCGCTTTGCACTTCGTTCGGTAGTGCAGCAGTCAGTGTATGGCTGCGTTGACTGGACAGACGCGCATCGTGCAAGCCTGCCACGACATCAGCGTAACGAGTCACCAGCCACGCACCGTTGCGAAATTTGTCTATCCAATGTAACGGCGCGGCTGCCCGCAGGTGGCTGTAAGCTCTGTACGGATTAGTAATGAAATCAGCATCGAACATGAGGCGTGGTATTTTATCTGACGTGTCAAACAACCAGCCATTAAACTTATCCGTTGTTATATTTATGCACCCGATTCTAAAATGAACCGCTTTACGCCCAACCGTTGCTAAAACAGCGTTAACACGCGTGCCAGAATTCGCGCGGTCCCAATCAGGATCTGGAAGATCCTATTTAGGATTTGTGAGTTCCCAAAAGGGGTCAAGCCGGATCCGAATTCGGATCTATGCGATCCCAGACAGGGCCGGCGACATCCTGTTAGGTTTTTGATTCAGGCACTCCAACGAAGTTGATAAGCAAACCATCATTTCTGCGCAATCTTCCGCGCCGGCGCGCGAGAATTTCCGCAATATAGACGTCTCACCTGTCAAAAACACACTTATCGTGCAATGGCCCAGCGTTTGAACGGTTCCCGCTGCGTGATAACTACAAAAACGACCGTTGATGTTTATGCCGAGCGCCTGAGGGGTTTGAAGGGGATGATCGGCAACACGCCCTTGCTCGCGATCCATTTTACTTTCGAGGGCCACGAGCGCGTCATTTATGCCAAAGCCGAGCATATGAATATGACCGGCAGCATCAAGGACCGCATGGCCTACCACATCCTCGTGGACGCCTACCGGCGCGGCTCGCTAAAACCCGGAGACACGATCGTGGAGGCGACCTCCGGCAACACCGGCATCTCGTTCGCCGCTCTGGGCAGTGCGCTGGGCCACCCCGTCGAAATTTTCATGCCTGACTGGATGAGCCACGAGCGTGTCTCGTTAATCCAAAGCCTCGGTGCGAAAGTCTGTCCGGTCAGTCGTGAGCAGGGCGGGTTCAACGGCAGCATCCGTTTGAGCGAACAATTCGCAGCTACCTCCCCAGACATCTTCCTCCCCTGCCAATTCTCCAACTGCGCCAACGTCGAAGCGCACGAGCTGACGACGGGTCCCGAAATTTGGCGACAGCTCGAAGTTTTCTTCAAAGAGCCGGACGCGTTTGTTGCCGGGGTCGGCACCGGTGGCACGATAATGGGTGTTGGCCGCTATCTCCGTAGTCGCCGTGATTCGATCAGAGTACATCCGGTTGAGCCGTCCGAGTCGCCTACGCTCACGACAGGTCATAAGGTGGGCCAACATCGCATCCAGGGCATCTCAGACGAATTCATCCCGGCCATCGTGCACCTGGATGAGTTGGACCACGTCGTTGCCGTTAACGATGGCGACGCCATCCTGATGGCGCAGAAACTCGCCGCGGAACTGGGGCTGGCGGTGGGTATCTCTTCGGGGGCGAACTTTGTCGCCGCGCTGAAAGTGCAGAACGAACTGGACGATGACGCAGTCGTGGTGACGGTCTTTGCGGATAGCAACAAGAAATACCTGAGCACTGACCTGCTGCGCGAGGAGCCGGCAAGACATCACTACCTCTCGCCGAAAGTCTCACTCTCTCACTTCGAGTCGGTCAGGAAGTACAAAGATTGCACCGCAACGTGCGGACCGTGTTAAAGAGTGTAGACAGGATTTACGAGATTTTTCAGGATTAACATGTAAATCTTGATCAATCTTGTGAATCCTGTCGTACACTGACGCGTCCAACCAAAACGATGCCGCTCGGTAAACGTCAAAAGGTTTTTGAAATTGCTGCGCTCGCGTTCCTGCTCATTGTTCTTGGCCTGCAATTGTTTTTCTCGGTGCGCAGAGAGTCGCAAACGTGGGATGAGGCGAATCACATTTTTACCGGATATCGCACGTGGACTCATGCCGATTTTGGACTCAACCCTGAACATCCTCCGCTCGTGAAACTGCTCGCAACGGCGCCGTTACTGCGATTGCCGCTGAAGTCTCCTGCTCTGGAAGAACGCTTCTTTAAAGAGGACGCCTTTCTGCGCGGCAAGGAGTTTCTCTACCAGAACGATGCCGAAAAGATTCTCGCGCGCACCCGCACGGCCGCAGCGATCCTGACACTGCTCACTGCGGTAGTTGTCTTCTTCGGAACGAAAGAGATGTTTGGAACCGGCGCGGCTTTCATTGCGCTTACTCTGCTTACGTTCGATCCAAACATCCTGGCCCACGGCGCACTGATTACAACTGACGTAGGTCTCGCCTGCTTCATGTTTCTCAGTGTTTACACGTTTTATCGTTTCGTGAAGTCGCCGTCCGTTTTGCGACTAATCGCGGCGGGCGGATCAGTCGGACTCGTACTCGCAGTCAAACACACTGGTCTGTTAGTTCTCCCAATTCTGCTTTTGCTTGTGCTGGGCGAAATCATCTTCGCAGCGGATCGCGAAAAGCGTCGTCCACTAAAGCTCTTAGGCTCGCTCGCGCTCATCACCGTCATCGGTTTGACAGTCTTATGGTCCTGTTACGGGTTTCGCTACGACGCACGTCCAGACGGTCTGCAACTTAATCCACCGCTGGCGGAGTATGTCAAAGGGTTGGAACCTCACGAAGCGTGGCCCATCTCGACCGCGGCTCGTTTGCACTTACTTCCTGAGTCGTATCTCTACGGACTCGCCGACGTAAAACTCACAGCGAATTACTACACGAGCTACTTGCTCGGCAAAGTGTACGCACATGGCGTGTGGTTCTACTTTCCGGTTGCTTTTCTGATCAAATCAACTGTTGGCGTCCTCGCTCTATTGCTGTTGACTCTCGGCGTTATTGCCACTCGTCGCCTGAACCGCTGGCGCGAAATCCTCTTCCTCGTTGTGCCGGTGATCTTTTATTTACTCGTCGCAATGACGGTGGGAATGAACATCGGTGTGCGACACATTCTGGTGGTCTACGTCTTTCTGTATGTACTGATCGCCGGCGCGGTGTGGGTCTTGATCCAGAAGAGTCGAAAGTGGACGTACGCTGTCGGAGTGTTGCTGTTGGTCCATGTAGTTTCATCATTGCTGGCGTTTCCAAACTATATCGCGTATGGAAACGAGCTCTGGGGTGGACCGTCGCAAACCCACAAGTATCTAACCGACTCGAATTCTGATTGGGGTCAACAACTGAAAACTGTGAAGCAGTATCTCGATCAGCGCGGCGTGAAAGAATGTTGGTTTGTGTATTTCGCGGCGGGCGTCGCTGAGCCGGGCTACTACGGCATCCCCTGTAAGCCTTTGCCGACGATCAATACGTTGTGGCTAAACGAACCGATCGATGTCCCGGCATCGATCGATGGACCAGTGCTGATTAGCGCCAGCAACTTATCGGGTCTCGAGTTCGGGCCGGGCTCGCTTGATCCTTACGGACAGTTCAAGCTTCTGAAACCGACGGCAGTAATCGATCACGGCGTTTTCGTCTTTGACGGTAAGTTTGACATGTCGCTCGCGGCCGCGATCAGCAAGGTACAGAAGGCACATAATCTCGCCCAATCAAAACAACTGGATCAGGCGTTGCGTGAAGCCCGGGCGGCAGTAGAATTGGCGCCCAATTCGATAAACACGTATCTCGCGTTGGGAGACATTTTGCTTGCGATGGGTCAACCGCAACAGGCGCGCGCGAGTTATGAAAAAGCACTCGAGCTTGCGAAGACGATTGAGCCGGAGTTTCAGATCCGATCTGTCCCAGACATCGAGCAGAAGCTGAAGGCAGTCGCCAGCGCGCAGTAATGTCTCAAATTCCAGATTTCTCTGCGGTTCTCTGCGTATCTGTGCGTTCTCTGCGCTAAAGAGACATTTCAACGCAGAGAACGCGGAGATACGCAGAGGATCGCAGAGAAGATTTCACATTAAGACGACCCTGCGCGCAGTAGGTTGGTATAGATTGGCGCCTGTGGTATAAATTGGCTTCGCTTTTGGTTGTTTCCCCGGAACCTCAAACCCGTCGGAGGCCTCTCACGACGATGCATTTTCCAAACACCACATTCCCGTCACGACATCTTTACGTCTGAGGTAAGTATGAAGACACTCTTCTGTTTATTATTGGCTTTTTTGACACTTTGCCCCTCCTCGATGGCGCAAAATCAAAGGCGAGAAACCGTGCAACGGGAACAGTTGAAGAAACTAATGTCTAAGGTTTCGGTCGATGTCGTGGAGACTGGCGCCAGGACCGATCAGCGTCCGACCTACCGCGAGCTGAAAATCCGCTGGACTGACTCAACCAAAACGAACGATCTCAGGACTGAAGCACAAACGAAGGCTCCCAGTGCCTCGATCGTCGAAGATAACAGACGGTCGGGCACCTTACCGCGCCAGCGCTCGCTCGAACTTTCACAGACACAAATATTTATCGCGGCAGTTGACGCGTCAAACAGACTTCGCTGGTGGTCGACCATGCCTGATCCACGAGTGGTTAGATACGAGGCTCCGACCGCTACGGGAGAAATTCGCCGCCAGGATTTCTACGCTTCAAACGTGACGCTCATAGTCGCATTTCCTGACGATCCGGAAATCGCAACTTTGCGGATCTACCATCCGGTCTGGAACGGTAGTGAGTTTGACTTACAACCTCTGTCAATCTTGCCTACTCGATAAGGTTAGGCTGAAATGAAAGCTCATATCAAAACATACTCCCACTGGGCTCTTAGTGCCGTCTTACTAATTCTCTGTCTTCCTCAAATTGCTTTAGCCGAGCCGTTTGAAACCATCATCAACAACGGCAGTGCTGCGAATCGCGTGGACATCGCAATTCTCGGCGACGGTTACACTGCCGCAGAGATGCAGAAGTACAGGAACGACGTGCAGAATGCGATGACGCAGTTTTTCAACGGCGTCCCGTTCAACGAGTATCGCAACTTCTTCAATGTGCATCGCATTGATGTGGTCAGTAGTCAGTCCGGAGCAGATCATCCGGAAAGGGGGGTATTTGTGAATACGGCCCTCGATGCGACCTACAACTGCGCTCAGATCCAGCGACTGATCTGCGTGGACACAAACAAGGTCTTCACGATTCTCGGTAACAGCGTTAACCCTTCACAACGCGACATCGTGCTCGTAATCGTTAACGATTCTGAATATGGCGGGTCAGGAGGGAGTATCGCTGTTGCGTCAACGAACTCGGCGGTGCTTGAGCTTATCCTTCATGAATTAGGTCACAGCTTCGGATTCCTTGCTGACGAATATGGAGGACCGCCGCCGCCAAGTTGCAATAACACCTTCGAGCCTTCGGAGGTTAATGCAACGATGGTCACCCAGCGCGCACTGATCAAATGGAATCACTGGATCGATCCGAGCACGCCGATACCAACCCTAACGTTTGACAACGGTGTGCCGGGTTTATATCAGGGCGCAAAATACTGTGATACAGGACTGTATCGGCCTACCAATGCATCCAAGATGCGCTTTCTGGGCGTGCCTTTCGAGCAGATCAATAACGAGCAACTGATTAGGCGTGTTTACAATTTCGTCTCACCGATTGATGCTTTTCAGCCAGGCAGCACCAGTATCACTCTGACTACCGCGCAGTCGCAGGCGTTCAGTGTTACGACGCTGCAAACGCTCAGCAACACGGTCAAGGTTGACTGGCTTTTGGATGGAGTGTTTCAAAGCACGGGAACGGGATTTAACGTCAGTAACCTGACGAGTGGTCCGCATGTTGTCGACGCTGTCATCAAAGACAACACGCTGCTGGTGCGGAAAGACACGGAGAATTTATTGAATGAAAGCGTCCGGTGGAATCTGACCGTTAACGCCGAACCAACTCCGACGCCAACACCGACACCAACACCAACGCCGACTCCGACGCCGACACCAACACCGACGCCGACACCGACACCAACGCCGACTCCAACACCAACGCCAACGCCGACGCCGACGCCGACACCAACGCCGACGCCGACGCCAACGCCGACACCGACGCCAACGCCGACACCAACACCGACGCCGACACCGCCTCCGGTTTTGCTACTCGAAGAAAACACGAGCCATGGCGCTGCTATAGATTCCGTGATCTGGTCGCGTGATCCGTTCACACTCTCAAGCTTATTCAATTTGAGCACGGACGGACGCACTCGACTCATGCTGTTTGCAATGAACGTTGAATTGCAGACGGGCGAGACTCTTTCGATCGTTACAGCGGAAGCCGAAGACGCACAGCAGAACGTCTATCCGCTAGTTGTTGAATACGTCGGCAACGTTCCCAATCAAGCCTGGCTGGCGCAGATAAACGTCAAGCTTCCTGATAACCTTCCGACCGGAAACCTGCTGATAAGTATCAAAGTGCGCGGCGTCCAAAGCAACAAGGTGCCTCTCAGCATCAGACCACCACCGCCATGAGTAGCATCATAAGGAACAACTGTAGGGGCGGCCCTCCGTGGCCGCCCCTACAATTGCTGCCCGAGTCTGATAAACTGCACAACAGGTGCGTTACTCGCGACGGATCTTCTTCTGGCTACTGCTGGCGCTGTTCTGCGCTCCGCTCGTTATTCACATCTATTTAGGTTCGTACAGCCGTTTCATTGCTGACGACTTTTGCTCCTCGGCGCTGGCGCGTTCGCAGGGTATCCTCCGCGGCGCGCTCTTCTGGTACATAAACTGGAACGGCCGTTTCTCTGCAAATTTCCTCGACAGTTTGTTTGGTTATCTGGGTCCGGCCGCAACGCCGTATGCGACCGGATTGTTCCTTACACTCTGGTTCATCGCGCTCGCAATAGCGGTGGCCCAACTCCTTCCTTCAGTGTCAGATCGTGAGACACGACTCCTTCAGAGCGGGATCATTTCGGCGATGGTCCTGTTTGCAGTCTTACACGTGCTTCCGCTCGTGGGCCAATCTCTGTATTGGGGGCAGGGCATGAGATCAGTCGTGCCGCCGCTCATTCTCGGTAGCGCCTATCTCGCGTTGATTGCGAACCACAGTAAGTCATCGGAAAGAACGGGGCTGTTCTGGTTAATTACGGCGGCTTTAGTCACGTTCATCGCGGTTGGATTTGCAGAGACGTACTTCGCGGTACAAACCACCGCGCTTTTATTTGCCCTCGTCATTCCGGCCGCGTTCAAACGTTATGCTCCCCCTAACAAACGTAACTATTTTCTGCTGTTGATTGCGGGACTCGTCGGTTCGCTGGCCGGCGGCTTAATCATGTTCGTTGCGCCGGGGAATAAGTTCAGGCAGAACGCGTTTCCACCTCCTCCAGCGATTCCGGAATTGTTGAGCATCTCGCTGCGCGGCTTGAGTGAGTTCTTCGAGTTAGTGGTTCAGGGCAAGTGGTTCGTCTGGGTCGGGATAATTCTTTGTGGTTTCATCTTCGGCCTGGATGTGTTTCAACGGCGCGAAGGATCTTCCACGCGGGTGCGACGTGATGTTTGGATCTTCATTTGGCTGCCTGTTATCGGGTTTGTATTACTACTTGCTTGTTGGGTGCCGATGGCGTGGGGCACTTCACTGATTCTTGCTTATCGTACCTTCATCATTCCGGCGTACGTTATGGTTTGCGTCGTTGCGTGCTGGTCCTACCTTGCCGGACGAGTGTGTCGCAGCGCTTACGATCTCGCGCCGCGAGCTGCGATCGCGTTGCCGGTTATTGGTCTGCTGGCGTTCGGCGTTTTTGCGGCGAAGATCACGCGCGAGATGTGGCGGCAACGAGCCCTCTTCGCCGGCTATGCGCGGCGTTTTGACGAAAGAGAACAAACGATCGCACGCGCCAGATCACAAGGCTTGCCTTACGCCGTCGTGCTGCGACAACACAACTGGGCCGGGCTGGATGAAATCGCAGTCGATCCAAAGATCACGTGGCTGACGAAATGTGTCCGCGACTACTACGGCATAAACGTGATTCCGGATCTGGGCGACTTGTACGGCGAGCCCGATGGTCCAGCCAAGCAGGCCGCACTCGAGCGCCAGTTTGATGCGATTACGAAGCTGCCCGGCTCAGTTCCTACCGAATTAAACCAGATTTACAAAACCGATCGCGGCAAGATCGGTTTTTATAAGACGGAGCTGAATCCCGCTCAGATCAAGTCGTACTACGACGATGAGCTCCCGAAGCGCGGTTGGAAATATATCGGCGAGAAGAAGGTCGAAGCGTTTCAAAAATTCAGCGGCGGATCGCAGTTCTTATACTGCAATGGTGAAGTCGCGGCCACTCTATTTACGACCGCTAAGGACGAAGCCTGGCTCGGCTACACCTACTCGCTGGCGTTGAATTGGGGCATGTCCTCCGGTTACCAGTGGGGCGTGGTCGATTGCTTACCTAAATGAGGCGATATGATCTTTGACGCTTAGGGCTGACCGTATCCAGGTAGCGGCCCGCAAGAGCTCGGAAACACTCCACGCCTGTGCCACACAGCCACGCGGCGCGTGTGGCGCATCGCCGTCGAATATCTCCGAGACTTGCCCGAGACATGCTTCGCCAAGGTGTTCCTGAAACTGTGCGAACCACTCGGTCGCAAACTCGCGCCCAGCTTCCGGTCCGAATGTTTTGCCGTAGGCGGTGATGAACGGTCCCATCAGCCACGGCCAAACCGTGCCCTGATGATAAGCGCCATCACGACTGCGCGGGTCTCCTTTGTATTCTCCGATGTACTTCGGATCGTTAGGCGAGAGTGTTCGTAAGCCTCTGGGTGTTAGCAGCTCACGTTGGACCACCGAAAGAATGCTGCGCGCTCTTGTCGTCCCAATCATCGAGTTACTTAAGCTCACCGCAATGACCTGGTTGGGCCGGATCGAAGCGTCAACCGATTCGCCATCGACGACGTCGTACAAATAACCACCTTCACCATTCCAAAACAGTTTGTTGAAGCTGTCGCACGCCTTTTTAGCCATCGCTGCGAACTGATTCTGCGCGGGTGTGTCGTTAAACTCACGCGACAACTGCTCCATCACACGCAGTGCGTTGTACCACAGCGCCTGGATCTCAACCGGTTTACCGTGTCGCGGTGTGACCACCCAATCACCGACTTTGGCATCCATCCACGTTAGCTGCACTCCGGGTTCGCCTGAATAGAGCAAGCCATCATCATCTACATGGATCCGGTAACGAGTGCCTTTAACGTGCCATCCGATGATGTCTTTGAGCACGTCATAAAGGTTCTCGCGGACGAACTCGTAATCATTCGTGTGTTGCAAAAGAGATTGAACTGCTTCGAAGTACCAGAGTGTGGCGTCGACGGTGTTGTACTCGGGAGTCTCGCCTGCGTCTGGAAAGCGATTAGGCAACATGCCGCGGTCGACGTGATGAGCGAACTCACGGAGGATACTTTTCGCAATGTCTGCGCGACCGGTGGTTAACGTCAAACCGGGAAGAGCAATCATCGTGTCGCGGCCCCAGTCAGCAAACCAGTGGTAGCCGGCGATCACAGTCTTGCCGGTCGCCCGGGTGACGATGAATTGATCGGCGGCAGTGGTTAGCGCGTTGATCGTTTCATTTGCGCTGGATGTGACGTGCGTGTTCCGTCTCATGATCTCGGCGTTGCGAAACTCAACTGCTTCGCGGTAATCGTGAGGTTCTGTCGAAGCAATCACCGTCGCTTCTGATTCCAGATCGAACGTCAATGCAAACGGACTGAAAAGATCTTCAACGAAATCGAGTCCGCGCTCCTGCTCGACTGCATACTGGAAGTTGCGATACCAGAAACCGTTTGTGTCGATCTCTCGAGCATTGTGGGCGACATAAAGCGACGGCAGATCGTTGTATGGCTTTATTGTGACCAGGCCATCTTGTCTTTCGACGTGGCGATTCAGCGCGTCGTTTTCATGTGTCGTGCTGTGATAGTCGCGAAATGCGATCAGCGGACGCAGCTCCAGGTTTGCATTACCGGCGGGGTTGAGGAGTTGAAACTGAATGACGGTAGTGTTCTCGCCTTGGACCATGAAGACGGATTTTTGCAGACGTATACCTTCGATTTCGTACGTGAAGATGGGAAATGGGTCGAGTCTGAAGCCGGTTTGATAGTTGAAGCCCTGCGGATGAATGACGCCGGGATATTGATTCGCTGACAACTCGAAACGACGACCGTCGATGACGAGTGTTTCTTCGAGTTTTGAAAGCAAAACAAGACGGCCGACCGGTGGCTTGGTTGCAGCGGTTAATAAGCCATGATAGCGACGCGTATTCAGACCGATGACTGTCGACGACGCGAACCCGCCAATCCCATTAGTCTCGAGCCACTCACGCTGGTCCAAAATAAACATGACGCCTCGGATGCAACTGTAGGGGCGGCCACGGAGGGCCGCCCTACAGTTGATATTCATGGTCAGATGCAAATTAAAGATCTGCAACTTCGCAAAAGACTTTGATCGCACCATTGGGATTTGTAAGCTTTGCGAACAATTCCTGGTAATTCTCTAAACCACGAACGGGATGCGTCAGGAGGCGTGAGAGCCAGCCGGGATATTCAGCTTCCGCCTGCGCCAGATCCTTTACACCCATCTCGAAGTACTCACGATTAGCATTCACAGTCCCAACCATCACCTCGTTCCCCAGCACGAACTCCAGATTGATCTTGTCTGCCGGCACTTCGACCTTGCGATCGCCGCCCGTCACACTCGAAAGCACGAGCACGCCATTTTTCCCCAGCGCTTGCAGACTGTCGAAAACCACTGGCGAGAATCCGGTCGCTTCAAAAATAATGTCGAACGGACCATACTTCTTCCCACCTTCAAGAATCGAAACATCATCCGTTGATTGATACGTAGCGCCAATCGCCTCGATCAAATCCGAATTCAGATAAGGTTTCGGTATCTTCCCAAACGTCGTCACCTGCAATCCCTTAAGCCGCAGCACTAACGTCGCCAGCAAACCGATCGTTCCGGCACCCATCACCGCCGCACGCTTCGGTTTCCAGACCCTGAGTCGTCGTTGAATCTCGTACGCTTGTGCAATCCCTTTCTCAACCACCGTGGTCGGCTCAAGCAGAACGCCGACTTCCTTCAACCCCTGCGGTATCTTCACGATGTACTCCGCATCGTCCACGTAATACTGACTCATAAACCCATGACGCAAATTGATCCCACGCTCGTAGTACGTATCATCTGTCGTCATATCGTTGGTGCCGATCAGATCGTAGATACTCGAACCCGGCCGTCGCACCGTCGCGACGACGTAATCACCCGGCTTCACTTCAGTCACATTTGGACCAACTGCTTCCACCTGCCCAAAACTCTCATGACCGATGATCAGGAAATCGTATCCGGCCGGCGCCTGGCCATACTCAGCCGCATTGATCTCTTTGTCTGTGCCGTCAACACCGACGCGCAGCACACGCACGAGCACGCCACGCCCGTTCGGTATGTCGCTGACTTTCGGCGCCGGCAGCTCCGTCAAGTGAACTGTATTCGGTATCCCCGGTTTGACTGCGATTGCTTTCATAATGATTCCTCTTTTTAACTGGCTGACATTGCAAGTTCTGATTCCACTCCGATGCGGGCGAGAGTTGATAACACGCGATTAGGCTCAC